>CAIVJW010000265.1 GCA_903906315.1 uncultured delta proteobacterium
GGTGCGGCCGGCGGCGCCGGCGGCGCGGGCGGCGTCTGAGCTGACGCGACCGCGACCTGCGTAGAACGGATCGAAGGCCGGCCCGCTGAAGAGCGGCGCCGGCCTTCGGCGTTCGTGGCCCGTGATGCCGGCCCGGGGCTCCGCGAGTACGCGTTCACGGGCGCCGCGCCGCGGACCGAGGAAAGCGCCAAGGACGCCAAGGACGTCACGGACGCCCAGCGAGAGGCAGGATGAGGCGGGCCCTGCGGGGCCGGAGGCCGGCCGTCGGATGCGCCCCGCGTGGACGCGCTGGCTCGCGGCGCGGGACCCCGAATCTTCCCTTTGCGCTCTTGGCGCTCTTGGCGTCCTTGGCGCCCCTCTCGCTCCCTATCCATCCGGTCCACCGCCTCGCGAGCAGGCGGACGACGCGCGGCCAGTGGGCCGTGAACGCATACCTCCGCGAGGCCGACCGCGCCCAGCGGCCGGGCTGACCTCCGCGATAGCTTTTGACGGTCGTCGCGCGCGGGGCGACCCTCACCCCATGCGAAAGTCCGCGTCTCACCGCGTCTTCGCGGCCGTCGTCTCCTGCTCGGTCGCTTGCGCCCTCGCCTTCGCGCTCGGCGCGGGCTGCGCGCCCTCGACGACGATCGACGCGCCGAACGGCGGCAGCGGCGGCGCGTCGGCGATCACCACCTCGACGGCCACGACCACGTCGACCGGATCGACCAGCTCGGGCGCGGGCGGCTCCGCGGGCTGCGCGAACGACACGGAGTGCCCGCTCTCGCCCGACGAGTGCACGGTCCCCGCCTGCTTCGGCGGCGCGTGCTCGACGGCGCCCGCGCCCGCCGGCACGCCCACGACGGACCAGCCGGCCGCCGGATCGTGCCAGCGTCGCGCGTGCGACGGACAGGGCAAGAGCGCGGTCGTCGACGACGACACGAACGTCGGCCCGCCTTCGGGCACCTGCCTTGTCGCGACCTGCTCGGGCGGCACGCCGGGGGCCGCGACGGCGCCCGACGGCGTCGCCTGCTCGGTCGGGGGCACCGTGTGCGTCGCGGGCGTGTGCGTCGGCTGCGTCGTCCCGAAGGACTGCACGCCCGGCCTCGTCTGCGTGGCCAGCGTGTGCGTGAGCCCGACGTGCTCGGACGGCCTCGCCGACGGGGCGGAGAGCGACGTCGACTGCGGGGGTGGGGCGTGCGCCGCGTGCGTCGACGGCAAGGCCTGCGCGGCCGACGCGGACTGCGCGAGCGGCGCCTGCGCGGGCAGCGTCTGCGGCGCGCCGAGCTGCGCCGACGCCGTGAAGAACGGCGCCGAGACGGGCGTCGACTGCGGAGGAGGCCAGTGCCCCGGGTGCGCCGACGGCGGCGCGTGCGCGAAGGGCGCCGACTGCGCGGGCGGCGTGTGCGCGGGCGGCGTCTGCGCGTCGCCGGGCTGCGCCGACGGGCAGAAGAACGGCGCCGAGACGGGCGTCGACTGCGGCGGCGGCAAGTGCCCCGGCTGCGCGGACGGCGCCGGCTGCGGCAAGCCGAGCGACTGCAAGAGCGGCAACTGCCCCGCTGGAGTATGCCAGTCGGCGAGCTGTCAGGACGGCCAGAAGAACGGCGGCGAGACGGGCGTCGACTGCGGCGGGAGCTGCCCGAAGTGCCCGGCCGGCGCGGGCTGCGGGGTGAGCAAGGACTGCCAGAGCGGCCTCTGCAAGAACGGCGTCTGCGTCGCGGCCTCGTGCGGCGACGGCGTGAAGAACGGCGGCGAGACCGGCGTCGACTGCGGCGGAGGCTGCCCCGGCTGCGCGGTGGGCGCGGCGTGCGTCGCTGCCGCCGACTGCCAGAGCGGCGTGTGCAAGGGTGGCGTGTGCGCGGTGCCGAGCTGCCTCGACGGCGTGAAGAACGGCAGCGAGACGGGCGTCGACTGCGGGGGCGCCTGCCCGGTCTGCGCCGACGGTGGCGCGTGCTCGGTCGGGGCCGACTGCGCGAGCGGCGTCTGCTCGGGCGGCGTGTGCGCGGCCGCGGGCTGCGCCGACGGGCAGAAGAACGGCGCCGAGACGGGCGTCGACTGCGGCGGCGGCGCGTGCCCGAAGTGCGGATCGAACAGCGGCTGCGCGGGGGCGGGCGACTGCCAGAGCGGCGTCTGCGCGAACGGGAGCTGCGCTGCGCCGAGCTGCCAGGACGGCGTCAAGAACGGCAGCGAGGTAGGCGTCGACTGCGCCGGCGGCTGCCCCGGCTGCCCGGACGGCACGGCGTGCTCGAAGAACGGCGACTGCCAGTCGGTCAACTGCGTCGGCGGCGTCTGCCTCACCTGCGGCGGCGCGGATCAGCCCTGCTGCCCGGGCGCGTCGTGCAAGGGAGGCGTGAACCAGTGCCTCGACAACTCGTCGGTGCAGTGGGGCGGATCGCCCTCGGTGTGCCAGTGCGGCGCGCTCAAGGCCGGGCAGTCCCTGAGCACGGGCGACTCCGTGTGGTCGTGCGACGGCCGGTTCTACCTGGTCATGCAGGGCGACGGCAACCTGGTGCTCTACTGGAACGGGCACGGCGCCCTATGGTCGTCCGTCACCGCGAACACCACCGGGAAGCTGGCCGTGATGCAGGACGACGGGAACTTCGTCGTGTATGGCAGCAACGGCGCGCTGTGGAACGCGGGGACGCAGGTCGCGAAGGCGCTGCTCGCGATCCAGGACGACGGGAACCTCGTCGTCTACGGGCCCGACAGCAAGGTGTGGTGGTCGAGCGGGACGTGCTGCCATTGAGGGAGGGGCGATCGCGCCGCGTGGCTCTACCCCCGCGCGGTGACCGCCCGCAGGATGTGCCGCTGCGCCGCCGCGAACACTGCCAGCACGGGCAGGCTCAGGATCACGTTGCCCGCCATCACGATGTGCCAGCGCACGCCGGTGCCCTGCTCGCGCAGGAGCGCGACCGCGAGCGGCAGGGTCCGCACGTGATCGTCGGTCGTCATGATCAGCGGCCAGAAGTAGTCGTTGTAGTGGAAGACGAAGCTGAACAGGAACAGCGCCGCGAGCGTCGGCCGCAGCATCGGGCCGAGCACTCCATAGATGATGTAGACCTCGCTCGCGCCGTCCATGCGCGCGGCCTCGATGACCTCGTCGGGGACCGACAAGAGGGCCTGGCGCACGAGGAAGGTGCCGAGCGCGCTCACGCCGAACGGGAGCACGAGCGCGCCGAGGGTGTTCACGAGGCCGAGCGCGCCGAGCATCGTGTAGACCGGCACGAAGGTGACCTGCGCGGGGATGAGCAGGCAGGCCATCACGAGGCCGAAGGCGGCGCGCTTGCCCGTGAAGTGGAGCTTCGCGAGCGCGTAGCCGGCGGGCAGGGCGAGGGCGATCTGGAGCGTGGCGATGAGCCCCGCCATCACGACCGTGTTCAGCAGGTAGCGCGCGACCGGGATGGCCTCGAGCACCTCGCGGTAGGCGCCGAGCTGGAAGGTCCTGGGGAACGGGTAGGCCGGCGCGGCGACGATCTCGGGCAGGGTGCGCAGCGAGGTCAGCGTCATCCAGGCGTACGGGCCGAGCCACAGAATGGCGACCAGGACGAGCACGGCCGTGCTGGCCAGTCGGCCCCAGGTGAACGGGGTGCGCGAAGGGCCGGTGTCAGCGCGGGCCACGGCGGGCCTCCCCGGGCGTGCCCTTCGCGGCGAGGCGGAAGGCCCACAGCTGGACGCCCGTCAGGGCGAGCAAGAGGGTGAAGAACACCACGGTCAGCGCGCTCGCGCGGCCGACGCGCAGGTTCATGAACACCTGCTCGTAGATGGCGTAGACGAAGATCGTCGTGGACCGCACGGGCCCGCCCTGGGTCATCACGCGCACGACGTCGAAGGCCTGGAACGAGAGGATCAGGCTGGTCGTGCCGACGAACGCCGCGCTCGGGCGCAGGAGCGGCCAGGTGACGTGCACGAAGCGGCGCCACGGGCCCGCGCCGTCGAGCGCGGCGGCCTCGTGGAGCGATCGCGGGATGTCCTGCAGGCCGGCGAGGAACACGACCATGGCATAGCCGGTGATCTTCCAGACGCTCACGCCGGCGAGCGCGATCAGGGCCGTTCGCGGGTCGCCGAGCCACGCCGTGGTGGGCAGCCCGAGGGCGCGCAGCCCCGTCGAGAGCAGGCCGGCGTCGGCGTCGAGGATCCACATCCAGAGCAGCGCCACGGCCACCCACGAGACGACGTACGCGCTGAAGACGGCGCCGCGGACGAAGGCGTAGACGCGGCCGGGGCGATTGAGGGTCACGGCGAGCGCGAGGCCGATTGCCATCGACGCGATCACGACCACGCCGGCATAGACGAGCGTGCGGACGATCGCGCCGCCGAGCTCGCCCGAGCGCAGGAGCGCGTCGTAGTTGGCGAGGCCGACGTAGCGCGGCGGCGTGAGGAGATCCCACGAGAACAGGCTGCGGTAGGCGGCGAGGGCGAGCGGGTAGAGGAAGAAGACCGCGAGCAGCGCGCCGGTCGGCGCGAGCATCAGGTACGGGTGGAGGCGGCCGCGCGGCTTCACGGGTCGACCGCGGCGCGCCGCGCCTCCTCGAGCGTCGCGCGCGCGTCGCGGCGGGTCAGGACGGCCTCCTCGAGGCGCGGCTGCACGGCCTCGCGCTGCACGCGGAAGAGCTCGGGTGACCACGGCCAGGGCTCGGCGTGCTGGAGCTGGGCGACGGCGACGTGGTCATTGGGGTGCGCGGCGTAGTAGCCCGAGGTCTCGAGCTCTCGCCTCCCGGCGCTCGACACCGGCATGTAGCCCGTCCGCGTCGCCCACTCGTTGGCCTGCTTCGGGAGCATCATCCAGCGCAGGAACGCGAAGCCCGCGACCTGTAGCTCCGCCGGCGATCCCTTCGGCATCACGAACATCGTGCCCCCGGTCGGCACCGACGCCCGAACCTGGATCGGCAGCGGCGCGGCGGCGACCTGGAAGCTCGCGTTCTGCTCGAGGTAGCGGAGGAACGCCGTCGAGGTCCAGATCATGGGCACTCGGCGAGAAAGGAAGTCGGTGTTCGTCGCCTGCCATGCGTTGTAGTCGCGGCCGGGCGGCGGCTTCATCGTGCGGTCGGTGTGGATGAGCGTCTGCCAGAATTCGAGCGCTCGCACGCCGGCGTCGCCGCCGAGCAGCGGTGGGCCGTCGCCGTCGAGGAGCTTGCCGCCGGCCTGCCCCACGAGCGCGACCCAGAACCACCAGTCGATCGGGCACTCGAAGCCCCAGCGGGAGACCTCGCCGCCCGCGCCGCGCACGGTGAGGCGACCGGCCGTCGTGCGCAGCTCGTCCCACGTCGAGGGGGGCGCGAGGCCGAGGTCGGCGAAGAGGCGCGCGTCGTAGTAGACGATCGGCGTCGACCGGTTGAACGGCAGCGCGACGAGGGGCCGGAGGTCGCCGCCCACGAAGCCGCGCGCCTGCGCGAGCTCGGGCACGAGATCGAGCGTCGAGGCGCCCTCGAAGCGGTCGAGGTGCTCGAGCACGGCGGCCTCGGCGAGGTAGGGCACGACCTCGCCGACGACGTGCGTGAGCGTCGGGCCGGCCTTCGCGGCGAGGGCGGTGCGGAGCTTCGCCAGCCCCTCGAAGTAGTCGCCCTGATAGGTCGGCAGCACGCGGACGCGGCCCTGCTCCTCGTTGAAGCGCTTCACGAGCGACAGCAGGACCTGCCGGTTCGTGCCGCCGTAGCTGAACCAGAGCGTGACCTCGGCCCGGCCGTCGCGGGCCCGCGGGGCGCACGCGAAGGCGCCCCCTGCGCCCGCGGCGACCGCGATCGAGGCGGCGACGTCGCGCAGGAAGCCGCGCCGCGTGCGCCCGGGGATCATGCGCCGTCGCCCGCGCGCGCCGGCCGGAGGGCGAGGCCGGTCTCGCCGTCGAACCAGAGCAGCGCGCTCGCCGCGAGGTGGACCGGCACCGTCTCGCCGCGCGCGGGGGCGTTGAAGCCGTGCGATCGGACGCGAAGGCGGGCGCCGTCGGCGTCGAGCGTGAGGATCGTCTCGGCGCCGAGCGGCTCGGCCGCGACCAGCGTCGCCGCGAGGCGGATCGCGCCCTCGGGGCCGGCGCCGATCGCGAGGTGCTCGGGCCGCACGCCGGCCGTGACGCGCCCCGGCACCGCGACGCCCGCGGGCAGCGGCAGATCGAGGCCCGGCCGGCGCGCGCGGCCGCCCGTGACCTCGAGGTCGACGAGGTTCACCGGCGGGCTGCCGAGGAAGCTCGCGACGAACACGTTCGCGGGCGCCTCGTAGATCGCGCGCGGCGTGCCGACCTGCTGGAGCGTGCCGGCGCGCATCACCGCGATGCGGTCGGCCATCGTCATGGCCTCGACCTGGTCGTGCGTGACGTAGACCGAGGTCGTGCCGAGGCGGCGCACGAGCGACGCGAGCTCGACGCGCAGCTCGGCGCGCAGGGCGGCGTCGAGGTTCGACAGCGGCTCGTCGAAGAGGAACGCCTTGGGCGACCGCACGATGGCGCGGCCCATCGCGACGCGCTGGCGCTCGCCGCCCGAGAGCTCGGCGGGGTGGCGAGAGAGGAGCTTGCCGAGGCCGAGCAGCGCCGCGGCCTCGGCGACGCGGGTCGCCCGATCGGCCTTCGGGACGCGGCGCATGCGCAGGGGGAACTCGATGTTCTCGCGCACGGTGAGGTGCGGGTAGAGCGCGTAGCCCTGGAAGACCATCGCGACGTCGCGGTCCTGGGGCGGGGCGTGGGTGATGTCGCGGCCGTCGAGGCGCACCGCGCCGGCGTCGGCGGGCTCGAGGCCGGCGATGATGCGCAGCGCGGTCGATTTGCCGCAGCCCGAGGGGCCGACGAGCACGAGCAGCTCGCCGTCCGCGACGTCGAGGTCGAGCGCCGCGAGCGCGGGCGTGTCGCCGCGCGCGTACCGCCGGGTCAGCCCCGAGAGCTCGAGCCTCGCCATGCGCCTACTCCTCGAGCCGGACGACGCCGGGGATCTCGGCCGCCCGCGCGACGAGGCGCGCGCTCGGGTGCACCATCACCGGCACGGCCGCTTCGCGCAGCATGTCCGCGTCCCACGCGCCGTCGCCGAGCGCGCCGAGGAGCGTCGCGCCGGGGCGGGCCGCGCGGATCGCGCGGACCTTGCCGCCGGCGTAGGGCGCGACGCCCTCGAGGCGCGCCTGCACGCGCCCGCCCTCGATCGCGGGCGTCATCGCGATCACCGATCCGGCGCCGATCCCGGCCATCGCCGCGCCCGCCTCGACGATCGCGCGCGGCGAGGCCGAGACGACCAGCGCCTCGACCCCACGATCGCGAGCCCAGGCGAGGATCGCGCGCACGCTCGGCCGGATGCGCCCCGCGAGGCCCTGATCGGCGGCGACGCGGTCGGCGAACGCGCGAAGCTCGCCCGCCTCGAAGCCCGCGAACACCCACGCCATCATCGCGAAGGCGCGGTCCTCGGCGTACCGCTCGTCGAGGAAGGCCTCGAAGAGGGCGCGTGCGGTCGCGATCGCGGTCGGCCCTGGCGCGACGCCGGCGCGATCGGCCTCGGCCGCGAGCGCGGGGCCGGCCTCCTCGCGCACGCCGTCGGCCGCGATCAGCGCGAGGAAGAGGTCGACGCCGACGTCGCCCGTCCACAGCGTGCCGTCCGCGTCGAGCGCCAGGATCGGCGTCGCCCCGGGCGCGATCCGCGCGATCGCAGCGTCGAGGCGTCCCACCACGTCGCGGGCGGTCTCGTTCGTGATCGGCATCATCCCCGCCCGAGCGCTAGTGCGATCGGTGCGCCCTGTCACGCGCGTTCGCCCGCGATCGGGTTCGCATGGCCGCCCGATCGGCGCTAGAAGTCCCCGCGATGACGCCCGATCCCAGCGCCGCGACCGCGGTCCTTCCGGCCGACGCGGCGACCCCGAAGGCCCTCGCCGCCGGAGGCCGCCTGCGCGCCGGCGTGATCGGCATCCTCGCGCTCCACGACGCGATCCTCGTCGCCTACATGTTCACCGTCCTCGCGCTGCTCGGGATCCTCGCCAAGGGCCCGACGCCGATCGTGTGGAACATCCTCCTCGTCGTCGCGCTCCTCGTCGGCACGGCGTTCGTCGCCCGCGCCGTCCCCGAGGTCCCGCGCCGGCTGCGCGTGAACGTCTACGGCGTCGTGGTCGTCGTCTCCATCGTCTACAGCTACCTGATGCTGCGCGACGTCCTGCCGGTGATCCGCACGGACGCCGTCGACGACACCCTCGCCGCGATCGACGTCGCCCTCTTCGGGGTGCAGCCCGCGTTCGTCTTCGAGAAGCTCAACCGGCGCCCGATCATCGAGTGGCTGTCGTTCTTCTACTTCGGCTACTACACCGTGGCTGCGCTCTACGCGGTCGGCGTCCTCTGGGTCGCGCCCGGCGCGCGCGTGAAGCTCGAGTTCGGGATCGGCACGGCGTTCCTCTTCTCGACGGGCCACCTGCTCTACATGTGCGTGCCCGCCTTCGGTCCCTACAAGTTCTTCGAGGCCGCCTACCAGGGCCCGGTCGACGGCGGCTTCTTCTGGGGCCTCGTGTGGAACAGCGTCCACTCCGCCGGTGCGCTGAAGGACGTGTTCCCGTCGCTCCACACGGCGGCGCCGACCTGGTTCTCGCTCTTCGCCGTCACGCAGGCGCGGCGCGATCCGCGCTGGCGCATCCCCGCCGCGCTGACGTGCTTCTTCGCCGTGAACATCGTCGTCTCGACGATGGTCCTGCGCTGGCACTACGTCATCGACGTGATCGCCGGCCTGGCGCTCGCGTCGACGGCCGCCCTGATCGCTCCGCGCCTCGCGGCGTGGGACGCCTCGGCGCGCGCCCGCCGCGGCCTGCCCGAAGCGTGGCAGTTCGAATAGGCGCGCTCCGCCGTCCGGATCGCCCCGGCGGGCGGCCCTCGCACGCCGCCGGTTGACGCGAGCGCGGCGCCGGGGTCGTCTCGTCGCCTCGCCCGGGGGACGCTCCCTCCGGCGTCTTTGCCGAAGGAACAGGAACCATGCGAATGCGTCACCGGCTCTCTTCTCTTCCGCTGCTCCCCGCGATCCTCGTCGCGGCCGTCGGGCTCACGTGGGCCGGCTGCTCGAGCGACGACCCGGTCGAAGGCGCGACCACGGGCGGCGGCACCACGACCGCGACGGGGCAGGGCGGCCAGGGCGGCGCGGGCCAGGGCGGCACCGGTCAGGGCGGTCAGGGCGGTCAGGGCGGCGCCGTGCAGGGCTCGCCGATCCAGGCCCACTTCGCGCTGCCCGCCACGGGCGCGCCCGCGTTCCTCGACGTGCCGTTCCCGAGCGACCTCTATCTCGGCGCGGACGGCCTGGTCGGCGACATTCCGGGCCTCGAGAGCTACTTCGCTCACAGCACCGACTACCTCCGCGCCGGGCTCGCGGGCAGCAACGGCTTCGGCACGACCGCGGGCGCGATGTTCCGCATCGACGACACCGCGAAGGGCGGCGCGACCCCGCCGGCCGCCGCGCTCGACCCGGCGACGTTCCCCGCCGACGAGGGCGCGTCGGTCGCCGCCGGCGCGACCGCGATGATCGTGGACCTCGAGGCCACCGACGCCGCGCTCGCGCTGGTGCCCGCGCGCGTCGAGTACCACGACGACTCGTCGATCGGCGCCAAGACGCGCCCGCTCCTCGTCGTGTTCCCGGCGCGCGGCGTCGTGCTCGCGGAGAAGCGGCGCTACGCCTTCGTGCTGACGACCGGCATCAAGACCAAGGACGGGCAGGCGCTCTCCGCGAGCGCGGGCTTCGCCGCCGTGCGCGACGGCGGCACGCGCGACACGGCCGCGGCCAAGCTCTACGGCGAGGCCGCGGACAAGGTCGCCTCGCTCGTGCCGGCCCTCGCCGACAAGTCGAAGATCGCGGTGATCGGCGTCTACACGACGCACGACGTCGCGCACGAGCTCGCCGATCTGCGCGGCGATCTCGCCAAGGCGAAGGCGCCCGCGCTCTCGTGGGACGCGGCGAAGATCGCGCCGATGGGCGCCGGTAATTTCGCCGCCGACCCGCTGCCGCCCGGCTTCACCGCGACGCTCGACGCGTGGCTCGGCATGCCGGTGCAGGTCAATGGCACCGACGACCCGGCCGGCGACTCGCAGTCCGGCCGCGCGCACGACGCGATCGCCGCCTTGGGTACGGCGGTGTTCGACGCGCCGAACTACCTCGTCGAGGATCCGACCGGCTTCAAGAGCACCAAGCACCACCTGCTCACGCGCGACGCGAGCGGCAAGCCGGTCCAGAACCCGGACAAGCCGACGTCGAAGGTGTGGATGACGATCGCGCTGCCGAAGGGGGAGGTGCCGGCGGGCGGCTTCCCGACGGTCGTGCTGCAGCACGGCCTGAGCCAGGATCGCAGCCTGATCCTCGCGTTCGCGAACACCTTTGCGCAGAAGGGGTGGGCCACGATCGCCATCGAGTCGGTGACGTTTGGCGCGCGCGCTCCGAACGCGGCGAAGGTCGCGGACGCGAAGGCCGGCTTCCCGTGGAGCGCGGGCAATGGCGGCTACGACGGGCCGGACGGCTTCGTCGACGAGGCGAACGGCTCGTCGGACTTCTTCGGCGGCCTGCAGAGCCTCGGCGGGTGCCGCGATCAGATGCGCCAGTCGGTGCTCGACCTCGCGAGCGCGATCGACATGATCCGCGATCCGAGCCTGGATCTCGGCCCGCTGAAGCAGGCCGTCCCGAGCGCCAAGCTCGACGGGTCGCGCGTCGCGTACGTCGGCAACTCCCTCGGCGCGATCATGGGGTCCATCCTCGCGGCCGTGGAGCCGAACGTGAAGACGTACGTGCTCAACGTCGTCGGCGGCGGCCTGATGGTCGAGCTCGGCTCGAGCTCGCCGTACATCTCCGACTCGCTCAAGCTCGCCGGCGCGCTCAACTACGGCTTCGGCAAGAACCGCTTCACCCCCGGGCACCCGCTCGTGCAGGCGCTCCAGCACGTGCTCGACGGCGGCGACCCGCTCCTCTACGCCAAGCACATCACGATGGACCCGATGACCGTCGGCGGCGCGAAGGTCCCGCCGAAGAACGTGCTCCAGATCGAGGTGGCCTGGGACGAGATCGTCGCCAACACCGCGAACGAGGCGTTCGCGCGCGCGGCCGGCTTCCCGCTGGCCGCGCCGAGCCTCGGCGCGCTGACGGGCATCCCGCTCGGCACCGCGACGCCGGTCGACGGCGTGATCTCGGGCGTGCCCTTCGCGGGCGTGACCGCGGTGGTCGTGCAGGCCGGCCCGGCCGTGCACGGCGCCGACCTCTACAACGCGAAGGGGACGCACACCTACGCGATGCCGTTCCCGCGCTTCGACCTCGAGGATCCGTTCCCGAAGCTCCCCGCCGAGGTCGCGGTCGCGCAGCCGTACCTGACCTTGCAGACCGTGTCGGTCGGGTTCATCGAGGGCGACTTCGCCGGCAAGACGCCGAGCGTCGGCGCGTTCGGCACGCCGGTGCTCGACTACGACGGCGACGGCGTCGAGGACTCGAAGGACGCCGACCCGAACGACCCCGCGAAGCACTGATCGCGCGCGCGGCGCGCCGGCTTCAGCGGCCGGCGCGCTTCGCGGATCGGCGCCTCGCGGCCGCGAGGCCGATCGCGA
>CAIVJW010000266.1 GCA_903906315.1 uncultured delta proteobacterium
CGGCGCGGGAGGCGCGGGCGCCACGGGCGGGGCAGGGGGCTCGGGTGGCACGATCGGCGCAGGGGGCATGGCCGGCGCTGGCGGCACCGGCGGCGCTGGCGGCTTCATCTTCCCGTAGGCAAGGAGGGCACGATGCGAGGCGAGGCTTTCCCGAGGACGACCCGACGCGCGACGATCGCGGTCGTGGCGACGCTCGCCTTCTGCGCGGCCTGCGGGCCCGCGCACGTCGCGCCCTTCACGCCGCGCGAGCGCGCCTACAAGCCCGGCGCGTACGCGCAGACCGGCGCCAAGTCCGCCGCGGGCTCCCTCTTCAGCGACGTGCTCGGCGGCTACCTCGAGGACACGCGCGCGGTGCGCGTCGGCGACTCGGTCGTCATCCGCATCGACGAGAGCGCGGACGCGCAGGGTAACGCCAGTACCGCGCTCAAGCGCGACAACACCGCGTCGACGGGCGTGGAGAACCTGCTCGGCCTGATGCCCGCCCTCAAGGAGGCGCACCCGAACATCGACCCGGCGAAGCTCCTCGCGTTCGCGTCGTCGTCCGCCTTCAGCGGCGAGGGCGCGACCTCGCGCAAGGGCCAGCTCACGGGCAGCATCGCCGTGCGCGTCGCGCGCATGATGCCGAACGGCGACCTCTTCCTCGAGGGCACCAAGGTGATCCTCATCAACCACGAGGAGTACCACCTCTACGTCTCGGGCCTCGTGCGTCCGGCCGACATCCAGCAGGACAACTCGATCGCGTCCTCGCTCATCGCCGACGCCCAGATCGAGTTCACCGGCCGCGGCGACGTGGCGGACCAGACGCGCAAGGGCTGGCTGAGCCGGCTGATCGACACGGTGAACCCGCTATGACCCTCCGCAAAGCCGCCCTCGTGCTCCTCGCGCTGCTGGCCTGCGCGCTCGCGCCGCGCGACGCCCGTGCGGAGAAGATCCGCGATCTCTGCGAGATCGGCGGCGCCCGCGACAACCAGCTCCTCGGCTACGGCATCGTCACCGGCCTGAACGGCACGGGCGACGACATCACCGCCCCCATCGCCGCCCAGTCGCTCCTCTCGCTGCTGCGTCGCCTCGGCGTGCGCGTCGACAACCAGCAGCTCCGCCTGCGCAACGTCGCCGCGGTGCTCGTCACGTCCACGATCCCGCCGTTCGCCAAGACGGGCACCAAGCTCGACGTCACGGTCGCGTCCGTCGGCAACTCGAAGTCCCTCCAGGGCGGCGTGCTCGTGCAGACCCTGATGAAGGGCGCCGACCAGAAGACCTACGCCGTCGCGCAGGGCTCGATCCTGACCGGGGGCTTCAAGGCCGGCGGCTCGAGCGGCAGCTCCGTTCAGTCCGGCTCGACGACCACCGCGCGCATCCCCGAGGGCGCGATCGTCGAGCGCGAGATCCCGCAGGCCTTCGTGAACGACGGCGCTGTCCGCCTGGCCCTGCGCTCGCCGAGCTTCACGCTCGCGGCGCGCATGGCCGACGCGATCGACAAGGCGCTCGGGGCCGGCACCGCGCACGCGATCGACGGCGGGTCGGTCGTCGTGAAGGTCCCCGCCAAGTTCGACAAGAACACGGTCGAGCTGGTGGCGGCCCTCGAGGACGTCGAGGTCGGTACGGTCCGGAAGGCCCGCGTCGTGGTGAGCGAGCGCACGCAGACCATCGTCGCGGGCGGCGACGTGCGCCTCTCGCCCGCCGTCGTGGTGCACGGCGGCCTGACCATCGTCGTGAAGGAGGCGCCCATCGTCGTCCAGCCGAACGCGCCGCTCACGAACGGTCAGACGGCGGTCGTCCCGCGCACGCAGATCGAGGCGAACGAAGGCGACAAGACCGTCCGCTACATGCAACCGTCGGCCACGCTCGCCGACGTCGCGTCCGCGCTCGGCTCGCTCGGCCTGTCGCCGCGCGAGCTCGCGAGCGTCCTCCAGGCGCTGCGCGCGGCCGGCGCTCTCGAGGCCGAGGTGGTGGTCCAGTGAAGATCGACGCCCTCACGTCCGCCGTTCCGTCCGTCGCGGCCGAGAAGCCTGCGGGTGCGCGCCCGGCCCACCCTTCGGACCCTCGCCTGGCGAAAGCCGCTCAAGATCTCGAAGGAATCTTCGTTAGACAACTGGTTGCCGCCGCCAAGCTCGGCGGCAAGTCCGCCGAAAGCGGCTACGGCGCCATGGCCGCCGACGCGCTGGCCACCGGCATTCAGGCTGGCGGAGGCCTGGGTCTTGCTAGACGTATCGAGGATGCGCTTTCGGGCAGCCTTCGTCCGGTGGCACCCGGGGTGCCTGTACCCACCGCCGCCGCCGGTACTCCATCCTCACCGACGGGGGGGCTTCGTTGATCCTCGCACGACCGCCTAAAGCCCGGTCGTCGTGGTCCGTCCCAACGAACGGGGACGAACGGAGAACGGTGCCATGAGGATTCCGAACGACGCTCAGGGACGCCAAGTAGCGCTCGAGCCGCGCGTGGGCGTCACGGACAAGGTCCGCGACACCCAGGCAGCGGTCGCCGCGCAGCCGGCCCAGGACGCAAACGTCCGGGTCACCATCTCGGCGAGGGCGAAGGCGCTCGCCAGTACCGCGCCGAACGACGAGATCGATCAGGCGAAGGTCGAGCGGTTGCGCGACGACATCGCCAACGGTCGCTTCACGGTCGAGCCTCACCGGCTCGCGCAGTCCATCTTGGATAAAGAGGGGTGAGACCCATGGCGACGATCGACGGCGCGCTCACGAGGCTCGAGACCCTGCTCCTGGAGGAGCGGGAGGCGATCTCGGGGCTCGACGCCGATCGTGTCGCGCGAATCTCCGCGGAGAAAGAGGCATTGTTCTCGATGCTGGAGGCCGCCACCGAGGTCGAGCGGCGCGCGTTCGCGCCCCGGCTCCATGGGCTCGCCCCGGCGCTTCGTCACAACGGGGTACTGCTCGCGCACGCGCGGGACTGTCTGCGTGACGCGCTCGCCGCGATGGCCGGCGAGATGCCGTCCCTCGCGCGGCCGCGCGGCAACGCGCCGACCATCCCCGCTCCCCGTAGACCCCGCTTGTCCGTGACAGGGTAGCCATGCTGTCCTTGAATGGGCTCCTCGGGGTAGCTGGCGAGGCCATGGCCGCGCAGAGCGCGGGAGTTTCCGTCGCCGGTCAGAACGTGGCCAACGTCAACACCCCGGGCTACGTGCGGCGCAGCGCTCTCCTCGAGACTCGCAGGGACAACGGCGGCGTCAATCTGGTCGGCATCACCCGCGCGTTCGATCGGTTCGCCACGGGGCGGGTGGTCGGCGAGACGGCTCAGCAAGGCGCCGCCGACGCGCGTTCGTCCTCGCTCGCGACGGTCGAGTCGGCGCTTGCCCCCTCGGGGTCGCCGACCATTGGTGATCGCATCCAGTCACTCTTCGACTCGTTCACCAAGCTGGCGCAGAGCCCGTCGGATGGCGCCGCTCGCAAGCAGGTGCTTTCCGCCGCTGGGGACGTGGTCAATGGCATCAACGGCGCGGCGACGACCCTCGTCACCCAGCGCGCCGAGCTCCTTCAGCAGGCCCAGTCGACCGCCGTCGAGGTCAACCAGCGCCTCACGCGCATCGCCGATCTCAACACCAAGATCGCCGACGCCGGCGCCTTCGGCGAAGGCGCGCCGAGCCTGCGGGACGAGCGCGACCAGCTCGTGCGCGAGGTCGGCGAGCGCATCGGCGCGAAGGCCATCGAGGATCCGATGGGCCGCGTGACGCTGATGTCGTCGGGGACGACCCTCGTCGAGGCGGATCGGGCCTCGCAACTATCTGTTTCGACGTCGAAGGACGGCAATCTGAAGGTGGAGGTCCATCGCCCCGGCGGGGCGGTCGTCGACGTCACTTCGAATGTCGACTCGGGCCGGATCGGGGGCTTGCGGGAGGTCCGGGACAAGGACATCCCCGATCTGCAGGGGCGGCTCGACCAGCTCGCCTTCGACCTGGCCGGCAGCGTCAACGCGGTCCACGAGCAGGGCTTCGGCCTCGATGGGCAGAACGGGCGTCCGCTTTTCGCGGCGCCGGCGCAGAAGGACGGCGCGGCCTATAACCTGGCCATCGACGCGTCCGTGGCCGGCAACCCGAACGCGCTCGCGACCGCGAAGGCCGCGGGCGACCTGCCCGGCGGCAACGACGTCGCGCTGGAGATCGCGGGGCTCGCCGGCAAGCCCCTCGGCTTGGCGTCGAACCCTGCCGCCGCGTGGGGCGATATCACGGGGACGCTCGGCACGAAGAAGTCCTCGGCCGACGCCGAGCTCGCGCTCCGCAGAGACACCGTGGCGCAGGCCGAGACGCTGCGCGAGAGCGCGAGCGGGGTGTCAATCGACGAGGAGATGGTCAATCTCTCGAAGTTCCAGCGGGCATTCCAGGCGTCGGTGCGCGTGCTGCAGACGGCGGACGAGCTGCTCGCCGGGCTGCTGCGGGGAGCGTAGCCATGCGAGTCACGGATAACATGCGATTCCAGGAGGCCACGGCGAACACGTCGCAGGCGGCCGAGCGCGTGTACATGGCAGAGAAGCGCGCGGCCACCTTGAACCGCGTCGCCAAGCCTTCCGACGACCCCGCGGCCTACGTGTCGATCGCCGCCAAGGACGCGACGCTGTCCCGCCTCGAGGGGCGCAAGGAGACGCTGTCGCGCGCGCAAGGGGATCTCGAGCTCGCCGAGTCCACGCTCGCGACGGTCGGCGATCTCGTGGCCAAGGCGCGCGAGATCGCCGTCGACATGGCGAGCGGCGACAAGACCCCGTCGGACCGGGCCGTCGCCGCCAAGCAGGTGACGCAGCTGCGCCAGTCGCTCGTCGCCCTCGCGAACGCCAAAGGGGCGCGCGGTTACCTGTTTAGCGGGACGAAGACTGACACGCCGGCGATCGACGAGGTCACGGGCACGTTCCTCGGCAACGATGGCCTGACGAACGTCGAGGTCGCCGACGGCGTGCTCGCGGCCGCCAACGCGAACGGTGCCACGGCGTTCACGGCGGCCGGCGGCACGGACGTCGTCGCCGAGCTCGACAACTTCGCGAAGGCGCTCGCGGCGAACGACGTGACCGGGATCCAGACCTCGATCGACACGATGTCCGCGAGCCACGCGCAGGTCGTTTCGGCGCGAGCGGACGTCGGCCTGTCGGCCGATCGGCTGCGCTCCGCGGCCGACGTGACGACCTCCGCGCTCGGCATCGTGATGTCGTCGCGGGCCTCGATCGCGCAGATCGATCCGACCGTGGCGTATTCGGCCCTCGCGAACGCGACCGCTATCTTCGATCGCGATCTCGCCATCACGAAGCAGATCCTCTCGATGGCTGCGTCCAACGCCGCCTGAAGAGGTGGCCGTACGCGCGTCGCGGGCGTCGCGGCGCGAGGGACGTCGGCCCGGGAATACCGCGGCATCTCGCGAACGGCGGCCCACGCGAAGGCGTGCGCATTCGGTTCGCTGCCCGCCTCTTGCGGCTCGGCTCGATGCTTGCTCCGGGGAATCCCGGAGGCTCGACCCCGTGTCCATCCAGCCCCTGTCGAACGTAACGATGGCCGCCGCGGCCGCTGCTCGCGCCACCCGCGCGCCCGCGACCCGCGAGGTCGCAGCCCGGCGCACGCCGCTCTCGGTCGGCCAGATCCGGTCCGCGCTCGCGACCGCCCACCTCGAGGCGACCGGGCGGCCCGCTTCTGCCGCGACCCTCGACGTGCTCACCGCCCAGGTCTCGCACGAGACGGCGCGCGGTGACCGCATGTTCAATTACAACTTCGGCGGCATCAAAGGCGCGGGCCCGAGCGGCGCGACCGCGCGGTACACGACCCACGAGCGCACCGCTGAGGGCGGCGACATCAAGATCGTCGACGGCTTCCGTGCGTACGCGACGCCGGCCGAGGGGGCCTCCGACTACCTGGCGTTGCTGAAGCGGCGCTTCGGCGGCGCCATGGCGGCCGCGGAGCACGGCGACGTGCAGGGCTTCGCGACGGCGCTCAAGGAGCGCGGATACTACACCGCGCCGGTGGCCGACTACGCCAACGCGCTCCGCGGCCTCGCCCGTGAAAGCCGGTCCCCCGGCGTCGCGGTTGCGCCTGCGCCCGCGCTTCGCGCGGTCGAGCTCTCGCCGTCGCAGATCTCCATGGGCCCCGCGGGCGCCCCAGAGCTCCCCACGACCCTCGAGATCGTGCGGGTCCTCGACGCCGTCGCGGCCATGTCCGCGCGCATTGGAGCCCCTGACGAAGAAGGAAATGCTCGGTAGGCTCAAGCAGTTCCGGTGCGGTCCGTCCCAGAGAACAACAAGGCAAACACCGCGCGGCAAGATGAGCGCGGTCGACCGACGCCCCAATCTCTCGGAAGGAGCACACCATGGCACTCGTCCTGCAGACCAACGTCGCCTCTCTCGAAGCGCAGAAGAACCTCTCCTCGACGCAGCACTCGCTGCAGACCAACTTCCAGCGCCTCTCGAGCGGCTACCGGATCAACTCGGCCGCGGACGACGCCTCCGGCCTCGCGATCAGCGAGAGCCTCCGGTCGCAGGTCGGTTCGTTCACCGTCGCCGAGCGCAACGCGAACAACGCGATCAGCATGGCGCAGACGGCGGAAGGTTCGCTCGGTCAGATCGCCTCCACGCTCGGCCGCATGCGCGAGCTGGCCGTCCAGGGCGCCAACGGCGATCTCGGCTCGACCGACCGCGACTTCCTCCAGACGGAGTTCACCGCGCTGAGCTCGGAAATCGACCGCATCGCCGGCTCGAGCAAGTATAACGGCAAGGACCTGCTCGGCGGCGCGGCGACCTCGATCGACTTCCAGGTCGGCATCAACAACTCGTCGGCCGACAAGATCGCCGTGAGCTTCGGCGGCGTCTCGCTGGCCGACCTCAAGCTCGACACGACCGCGGTCTCCGGCTCCGACGCGACGAACTCCCTCGCGGCCATCGACTCGGTCGACGCGGCGCAGACGACGCTGTCGACGATGCGCGCCGGCTACGGCGCCGCGATGAACCGCCTGCAGACGACCGTGTCGAACATCCAGACGTTCCGCTCGAACCTGTCGGCCGCCAACAGCCGCATCCGCGACGCGGACGTCGCGGAGGAGGCCGCCCAGATGTCGCGGAACCAGGTGCTCCAGCAGGCCGGCGCCGCCGTCCTCGCCCAGGCGAACCAGTCCCCGCAGGTCGCCCTCAAGCTCCTCGGCTGATCCTCGCGGGCCGCGCGCCGCCGCACTCGCTGCGGACGGCGCGCTGGCCATTTCTGGGTGTGCTTCCGATTCCGCCCTGCTATCCCCGGAGTGAGCCATGGCATCGATCACGTTCGGCGGCCTCGCTTCGGGGATGGACACGGCTGGGATCGTCACGAGCCTGGTCGCCGCGGAGTCGATCCCGCTCACGCAGATCCAGAACCAGAAGTCGGCCATCGACAGGGCCAAGACCGACGTCTCGAGCTTCATGAGCCGGGTCTCGGACCTCCAGGCCGCAGCGAAGGCGCTGGCCGATCCCCTGCAGTGGAACGCCACGAAGGCGACGTCGAGCGACCCGGCCGTGGTGGCGACGACGAGCCTCGGCTCGGCGCCGGGCGTCCACTCGATCGAGGTCACGAGCCTCGCCCGGGAATCGCGGCACCAGAGCCTCCTGCAGAGCTCGAGCACCGACACGATCGACGGTGAGGGTCTCCTCACGCTCCACATCGGGGACACCTCGGCGGACGTCTCGGTCACGCTGACGGACTCCCTCACCGACATTGCCTCCAAGATCAACTCGAGCGGTCTTCGCGCGCAGGCGTCCGTCCTCTACGACGGGTCGAAGTACCGCATCGTCGTCCGCGGCCTCGACAGCGGAGAATCCCGCGGGGTGACCTTCGACGAGGGCGGCACGCTCGCCACGAAGCTCGGCCTGTCGGACCCGGCGAACAAGCTGCAGGCGGCCACCGACGCCAAGCTCAAGGTCGACGGCATCGAGATCACGCGCCCGACGAACCAGATCGCCGGCGCGCTGCCGGGCGTGACGCTCGCGCTGACGAAGGAGACGACGTCGGCCGCGCAGCTCACGGTGGCTCCCGATTCCGAGGGGCTCTCGACGAAGGTCAAGGCCTTCGTCACGGCGTACAACGCCGCGGTCTCGGCTTCGCACCTGATGGCGGGCTACGGCTCGACGAAAGGCAATAACGCCCTCCTCCAGGGCGACTCGGCATTCCGTTCGACGCTCGACACCATCAGTCGCATCGTCGGGACCTCGGTGTCTGGCACGGGAGGCAAGTCGCTCGGACTGGCAGGCTTGTCGACTCAGAAGGATGGCAGTCTCACCTTCGACGACGGCAAGCTTCGGGCGCTCGTAGCGAGCGACCCGACGAGCGCCCGCAAGCTCTTCACCACCGACCCGAGTGTCGGCGCGACCGGCGCGATGGGAGTGCTGTCGAAGGCGCTCGACACGGTGGCTGGCACGAATGGCACGCTCCAGCACCGCATCGACGGGTACGCCGAGCGGACGACGCGCCTCGACCAGTCCGCGGACGCGCTGACCCGCCGGATTGCCGCCTACAAGGAGCAGATCCAGAAGCAGTTCGGCGCGATGGAGACGGCCTTCAGCGTCGCCAAGACCCAGACGGCCGCGCTCGCGTCCCTGCTCGGCTCGTCCAGCAGCAACTCGTCGTCGAACAACGGCTGACACTAGGACCTCTCGGAGGACACCATGGTACCCCGCAGCTTGGCCACGCAACGATACCGTTCGACGCAGGTGACGACCTGCTCCCCGGGGCAGCTGCTCGTCCTCCTCTACGACGGCCTCTTCCGCTTTCTCTCCGAGGCCAAGGGCGCGATCGAGGCTGGGGAGCGCGCGCGCACCGGGGAGCGACTCGACCGAGCGTACGCCATCCTCCAGGAGCTCGCGGGCGCGCTGCAGCCCTCGGCCTCGCCGACGCTGTGCGAAAACTTGCACGCGATTTATCTTTTCTGTATGGGCCGGATCGTCGAAGCGAACCTTCACCGGGACGCAGCGGCCGTCGACGACGTCGTGCGTGTCCTCACCCCGCTCCGCGAGGCGTGGCGCGTCGCTGCCGCCGAGGCAGACAAGGCGGAGGCCCAGCGGACGCTCGCGAAGGTCGCGGGCAGCCGAGGTATGCGCTGACCCGTCGCCGGGTCGCGCCTGACCCTCTCGGGTCGATTCTGCCGTTCATCCCAAGTTCAGCTTCCATCGCCCGAGAGAGGCCGCCATTCGGCGCGACCTTCGGACCGCGATCGGGTCAACCCTGACCCATGGGCCGGGCCCCCTCTGGGCGACGTCCTGCGGCGAACCCGTAGCGAACCCGCGCAATTCGACGATTCCTCCGAGATGGCCTGGGGCTTGCGTTAGCGACAAGGTGATGACGCACCTTCCTGAAGACTTCGACGCCTCGGTCGGACCCGGCTCGGAAACGCGCGAGCGGCGCCCGACCCTGCGTCCGACGAGCCGCGGGAAGATCATCGGGTCGAGCGGCGTGCTTCGCGCGGTGTTGGACACGGTCGATCGCGTCGCGCGCTCCGCGTGCACGGTCCTCGTCACCGGCGAGAGCGGCACGGGCAAGGAGCTCATCGTCTCGGCGTTGCACGACGCCAGCCCGCGCCACGCCGGCCCGCTCGTGACCGTCAACTGCGGCGCGATCCCCGAGCAGC
The DNA here is from genome assembly GCA_903906315.1 of uncultured delta proteobacterium. Lineage (GTDB taxonomy): Bacteria > Myxococcota_A > Polyangia > Polyangiales > Polyangiaceae > CAIVJW01. The sequence goes on from CAIVJW010000266.1 coordinate 9,573, forward strand.
TGCTCGAGAGCGAGCTATTCGGTCACGCTCGAGGCGCGTTCACCGGCGCCGTCGCCGCCCGGCAGGGGCGGGTGGCCGCGGCCGAGGGCGGCACCTTGTTTCTCGACGAGATTGGTGAGTTGCCGCTAGCCCTCCAGGTGAAGCTCCTGCGCCTGCTGCAGCAGAGGGAGTACTCGCCGGTCGGCGATAGCCGCACGCTTCGCTGCGACATCCGCGTGGTTGCTGCCACGAACCGGGACCTCGAGGTCGAGGTGACCGAGGGGCGCTTCCGCGAGGACCTCTACTACCGCCTGAACGTGATTCACGTGCACCTCCCGCCCCTTCGCGAGCGTGTCGGTGACGTCGAGCTCCTCGCGATGCACTTCTTTCGCGTTTGCGCGGACCGCTGCGGCCGCGACGACCTCACCGGGGTGTCGCCCGAGGCGCTCGGCGCCATCAAGGCGCACGAGTGGCCGGGCAACGTGCGCGCGCTCGAGAACGCGGTGGAGCACGCCGTGCTCCTCGCCGTGGGGCCCGAGCTGACCGTGAACGACCTGCCGTCGCGCGTGCGCGGTGTCGAAGGGCGCGAGGACGGTCGGAAGCTGCTGCGTGAGCTGCCGCAGGCGGGCATCGACCTCCGAGCGACCGTCGAGGAGTACGAGAGCCGTCTCATCAAGCAGGCCCTCGACCGCACGGGCTGGAACAAGAACCGCGCGGCGCAGCTGCTCGGCTTGAACCGGACGACGCTCGTCGAGATGATCAAGCGCAAGCGCATCGCGAGCTGAGCTCGGCCGAGTAGGATAGACCGCGTGGGCCACGGCCTGCGCGGTCTTTCTCGTTCCATGGCAGTCGGCGTCGCGCGCGGAGGCGTTCCCTCGGAGGCGCGACGCGGCGTCACCTGCGATGGACGGCTGGGCGTGTGGCCCCTTCCGGTGGAGGATCGAGCGGCTTCACGACGCGGATCACCCCGCCCTGGGCGCGCAGCGCGGCCGCCAGCTCCCGCAAGTCGGAGCGCGATCGGTCTTGCGGCGAGGGCGGGGCGTCGGTTCCCTCGTTCGTCTTCCGGCGGCGCGCCAGCGTCGGGCGCGGAGGCGGGTCGTTCGCGAGGTCGAGGTCGGGCTGGGGCCCGTTCGGGCAAGGCGCGGCGGCGTGGACCGTGCGAGCGGTCGTCGTCGCCGCGGATCGCGGGCCCACCGGCTCCTCGGGCGCGGGCGGGTGACCCCGCAGCTCGCCGAGTGCGACGCCCCCGAGCGCTGCGGCCGTCGCGATGAGCGCCTGCGCTGCGTACATGCGCCAGCGTCGCCCCTCGGGTTTCGCGATGGGTGCCACGTCGCCCTCCGTCGGGGGCGGCGGTGGTGCCTCCGATGGCGGCGGTGCGGTCGGATCTTGAGGCGGCTCGTGCGTCGGCGGAAGCGAGGCCTGCCACTCGGTCGGGATCCCGAGCCCGTCGCCCGTCGTGAGCGGTGCGTCGTCGACGTGGCCGTCCGGCGCTGGCGCAAAATCTTCGCCGGGGGAGGCGTAGGCGCTCTCCTGACCTCCGAAGAGGTCGGCGGCGTCGGCCGTGTATGCGTTATCGGGGGCGTGTTGCGAGAATGCGGCGTCCGGCTCGCCGCCGAACTCGCCTTCCGGTGGCGGGAATCCGTCGCCTTCGACCGAAAACAGCGCGTCCGCTTCATGGGTGGCGGCGCCGGATTCGGCAGAGAGCTCTGGCCCGGGCTCGGCCGGAAAGGAGCCGTCCTCGGGGGCGCCCTCGAGCGGCGCGGCGTCGTCGTTCCAGGCGGCCGCCGCGTTGTCGGAGCCCGCGACGTCGAAGGCTTCGCCGTCGTCCGGGGCAGCTTCGCCGTCGTCCGGGGCAGCTTCGCCGTCGTCCGGGGCAGCTTCGCCGTCGTCCGCCGCGGAGGCGTCGGCGTGGAAGCGGTGGCCCGGGGATCGCGAGGTGGGGGTCGGGCCTTCGTCGTTGGCGCCAATCCCGGGGGCTGAGAGGACGGACAGCGCGGCCTCGAGGTCGTCCGCGGGGGGGGCGTCCTCGGCGCCCCAGAGCTGGGGCGCGAGGTACGTCGTGCGCGCCTTGGGCGCGGTCCGCCACGTCATTTCGATGGCGGCTGCGCTCGTCGACGGCGGAACCGCTGCGGGCCCGTGGCGTCCTGGCGCGCCGGGCTGGCGTGCGCCTCTCCGCGGGCTCGTGCGATCTCGGTTGCCGGCCATGGGCGAGCTCCTGGGGCGGGCGCTCCACGCGTCCACACGCATCGAGACGGCCCACGGCGGGAGGAATTGAGGGGGGACGCGTCGGTGCGCGTCGATCAGCGACGCCGCGGCTCGGCTCCGGGGGAGACCCTCGTGTGCTCGACGTCGTCGATCACGGCGGGCGTCCCGACTACGGGCGCCTCGCGCAAGGTGGTCGGCGCGTCATGCAGCTCGGTGAAGCCGCTCGGGTAGATGGGCACTTCCTCGTCGCCGCCCGCGGGCGGCTCGGGGGCGACGGGCGCTCCGGCGGCCACCGACGGCTCGAGCTCGTCGGCGAGGGGCTGGATGCGCGCGAGGCCCCGCATGGCGTCCAGCATGGCGCGCGCGCTCGGGTAGCGGTCGTCGCGCTCGAAGGCGAGCGCCTTGTCGACCACGCGACAGACGTCCTCCGGGAGGTAAGGCGCGACCGATCGGGTGGGCGGCGCCGGCTCGCGGGCCATTTTCTTCAGGAGCTCGAAGGCGCCCTCCGCCTTGTGGATGTAGCGACCCGTCAGCAGCCGGAAGAGCGTCGCCCCGACCGAGAACACGTCGGCGCGCTCGTCGATCGGGCGCCCCTTGGCCTGCTCCGGCGGCATGTAGGGCGTCGTCCCCATCGTGGTGCCCTCCTTCGTGAAGAGCCCATCGGCGAGGCCGGCCGCCTGGATGCGTGCGAGGCCGAAGTCGAGGACTTTCAGCTGGCCTTCGCGCGTGAGGAAGACGTTGGCCGGCTTGATGTCGCGGTGGATGATCCCCTGGTCATGCGCCGCGGCGAGCACGTCGAGGATGCGCTCGACGTGGAAGAGGGATTCGCCGACCGCCATCCTTCCGACCGCTCTCGAACGCTCGTCGAGAGATTGGCCGACGAGCAGCTCCATCACGAGGAATGGTGCTCCGTCCTCCGTCACGTCGATGTCGCGGATCTCGACGGCGCCGGGGTGCCGGAAGCGGTTGACGGCCTGCGCCTCGCGCTCGAACCGAAGGCACACCTCGCGCGAGCGCGCTGCCTCGGGATGCAGGATCTTGATCGCGTCGTGACGTCCAATCCGGTGAACGCCGACGTAAACGGCGGCCATCCCGCCGACGCCAAGGAGCCGGACGAGCGTCCATTTGTCGCGGATCAGCGTCCCCACGCGCTGCTGGAAAGGCTCGTCGTTCGCCATGGATGCCACCATTCGATGGGCGTCGGGGGCGCGACGTCAAGCGCCCGGGCGCGAGCACCGGCCCGACGTGCTCCCTTGGGCGGGACACGCGCAGAACGGACGGCCGCGGCGTTGAGAAAATTCGAGAGCCGGGCGACGATGGCCTCGCGTGGGTCGGGCGCGTCGCCCCCCGCGCTACACCTGGAGGCCGACCGATGCCCGTCTCGAAGCTCCGCAACCTGACCTGCATCGTGGCCTCCGCGCTCCTCGGAGCGGCGTGCAGCGGGGGCGCGAGCACCACGTCGCTGAACGGATCGGACGGCACCGACACGGGCGGCACCACGGGCGGGAACGGCGCGGGCGGCGCGACGACGACGGGCGGCGGCGGTGCCGGCACGACCACGACGGCGACCGGCAGCGGTGGGTCGACGAGCGCCGGCGGCAGCGGGACCGGCGGGAGCGGGACGGACGCGGACAAGGACGGCTTCGACGCGAAGGTCGATTGCGACGACTCCAATCCCGACGTGCACCCGGGCGCCAAGGAGATCTGCAACGGCCTCGATGACAACTGCGACACGCAGCTCGACGAGGGCGTGACGACGACGTACTACGCCGACCTCGACGAGGACGGCTACGGCCTCGACGACCCCGCGACGAACCTCGCGGCGTGCGCCGCGCCTGCGGGTTACGCGAGCCAGGCCGGCGACTGCGACGACAAGCGCAACGCGGTGCACCCGGGCGCGAAGGAGATCTGCGACGGAATCGACGACGACTGCAACCAGCAGGTCGACGAGGGCGTCACCACCACGTTCTACGTCGACGCCGACGGCGACGGATGGGGCGTCGACGACCCCGCGACCAACGTGTCGACGTGCTCACCGCCCATCGGCTACGCGGCGGAAAAGGGAGATTGCAACGACGCGGACCCCGCGATCCACCCCGGCGCCGCGGACGTCCTCGGCGACGGTGTCGATCAGGACTGCTCGGGCAGCGACCTGCCCTGCGCGGCCGGCCTCGCGGAGTGCTCGGGCGACGTGCTGCGGGTGTGCGACGCCAATGGCGTCTGGTCGTTGCCGACTGATTGCGCAGCGGCGGGTCAGATCTGTTCGCAGCAGCTCGGCTGCGTCGCGTGCTTGCCGGGCGTCGCGACGTGCGTCGGAGACGCTTCGCATGCGTGCCGGCCGGACGGATCGGGCTTCGATGATATCGCGTGCGATCCCGTGCAGGGCAGCTCCTGCGATGCGCTGACCGGCGCGTGCAATGGCCCGTGCTCGCCTCAGGTGCTCGGCAAGAGCTACCTCGGCTGCGACTTCTACCCGACGGTCACGCAGCAGCTCGACAGCTACAACGTCCCGCCCGCGAACGTGTTCGCGGTCGCGGTGTCGAACCCGACGGGCACACCGACGGACGTCCTGGTGACGCAGGGCGCGCAGACGATCGCGACCGCGACCGTCGGCGCCAACAGCCTCCAGATCATCAAGCTGCCCTGGGTCAACGCCCTCACGAAGGGCACCGGCCCGAGCGCGGTCGTCCCCAATGGCGCGTATCGCCTGCGGACCAAGGCCCCGGTCACCGTCTACCAGTACAACCCGCTCGAGGCGACGGTGTCGAACGACGCGTCGCTGCTCCTGCCGGCGACGGCGTGGACGGGTAACTATGTGGTTGCCGCGTGGCCCCACTGGCTGAGCTACCCCGGGTGGTACGCGGTCACGGCGCGCGAGGACGCGACGACCGTCGTGCTCGCGCCGTCGGCGACGGGCATGAAGGTGCAGGCCGGCGGCGGCGTGACCGCGACGGGCACGGGCACGGTGAAGCTCAACCGAGGCGACGTGCTCCAGGTCATGACGAGCGCCGGCGGCGATCTCACGGGCACGCTGGTGACGGCGGACAAGCCGGTGCAGGTCCTCGGTGGCCACGAGTGCAGCGACGTGCCGCTGAACGTGACCTACTGCGATCACCTCGAAGAGGCGATGTTCCCGATCGAGACGCTCGCCACCGAGTACGTCATCGCGCCGCCGGTGCAGGTGCCGAACGACAGCAAGGAGAAGGCTCAGGTGGTGCGCGTGATCGCGCCGTTCGCGAACACGACGCTGACGTTCGATCCGGATCAGCCGGTGAACAAGGTGCTCGTGAAGGCGGGGGATTTCGTCGAGCTCTCGATGACGACGGCCCGCTTCGTCGTGAAGGCCGACAAGAAGATCCTCGTCTCGCAGTACATGGTCGGCCAGAGCGCCGGCTACGGCACGAGCGACCCGGCGATGGTGCTGGCCGTCAGTCCGGCTCAGTGGCGCAAGGGCTACCTCGTCCACGCGCCCGTGAGCTGGTCGGCGAACTATGTCGATCTGACGACGAAGACGGGGGCGAACATCAAGGTCGACGGGGCCGCCGTAGCGAACTGGCTGCCCATCGGCGCGACGGGCTATTCGATCGCGCACGTGAAGCTCGCCAATGCCGGCGGCGGCAACCACATCATCCTCGGCGACCAGAGCGTCGGCGTCTCGGTAATGGGCCTGCTCGATTACGGCAGCTACTGGTACCCAGGCGGGCTCGACCTCAAGGAGGTCATCATCCCTTGATCGGCTCGACTGGCATCGTGCCAGTCACTCCGGCGGGGGGGGGGCGCAGTGGGCGAGACGGAGGATCGTGAGGAGCGAGGGCACGACGGGCCGATTCGTCTGGTCCGAGCGGACGGCCATCTCTCCGGTCGTCGGGATCGTGTTCCACGGTGCGGTGATTCAGGCTGCCCGGCGAGGTGCGGCCCCGGCGCGAAGCTCCCTCCGGTCGACGGGTTTCCGTCGACTCGTCGGGCGCAGATGTTGCGCCGCACAACCGTTGACAGCCGCGCGTTCTGCTGCAATTTAGGTCGTCGCTTGCTGCGCTGCAGCATCGGTCGCGCCGCAGGCCTGGACCAACGCACAGGAGCACCATGGAACTCAACGGAGCAGTCGCAGTCATCACCGGCGGGGCGAGCGGGATCGGCGAGGCCGTCGCGAAGGGGCTGTCGTCCCGGGGCGCGCGCGTCGTCCTCGGCGACATGGACCAGCGGAACCTCGAGCGCGTGGCGGGCGAGATCGCCGCGGCGGGCGGCTCGGTGGCGTGGGCGAAGTGCAACGTCACCAGCGACGAGGACGTCGCGAGCCTCATGGACCTGGCGATCGACAAGTTCGGTCAGCTGAACGTCGTCGTCGCCTCGGCCGGCATCATCAAGGACGGCCTGATGATCAACCTCGACAAGGAGACGGGGAAGGTCAAGAAGGCGATGACGACCGAGCAGTTCAAGGCGGTCATCGACGTCAACCTCGTTGGCGCCTTCATCACGGTGCGCGAGGCCGCGATCCGGATGGCGAACGGCGGCTGGCCGGGCCTCATCGTGCCGATCTCGTCGGTCAACAAGTCCGGTCAGACGGGGCAGATGAACTACTCGTCGGCGAAGGCGGCGATCGCGCTCTGGCCGAAGATCCTGTGCGGCGAGTTCCAGATGCGCGGAGTGTCGAACGTGCGCGTCGTGGCGATCGCGCCCGGCTACGTCGGCACGCCGATGGTCAAGGGGATGAACCAGGAGGCGCTGGCGGGCATCCTGAAGGGCGTGCACATCGGCCGGCTCATCGAGCCCTCCGAGATCGCCGACATCATCGCGTTCGCCGCGCAGAACGAGGCGGTCGATGCGACCTGCCTCGAGATCACCGGCGGGCTCATCGCCAACGGGCTCGCCAAGTAGGGCGAGGGAGGGAGAGCATCATGAGCAAGGTCAGCATCGTCGGCGCCTACAACACGAAGTTCGGCTCGCTCGTCGACGTGAAGGACATGATCTCCTTCAAGAAGAAGACGGACCGGCAGTCCTTCTACGATCTCCTCATCGAGGCCGGCCGCGGCGCGATCGCCGACGCGGGGCTCGACGCGAAGGACATCGACGCGGTCTGGATCGGCTCCTGTTCGCCGTCGCGCTTCGTGAACCAGGAGCACGTGGCGCCGATCGCGGTGGGCATCGACCCGTCGCTGCGCTTCAAGCCGATGACCCGCACCGAGTGCGCGTGCGCCTCGTCGTCGGTGGCCATTTACGACGCGACGTACGCGATCGAGGCCGGTCGATTCGACAACGTGCTCGTCGTCGGGGTCGAGAAGATGAACCTCGTCGACACGTCGTCGATGACGCAGACGCTCGCGACCTGCAGCTACTGGCCCGAGGAGGGGGGCAAGGGCTACACGTTCCCGGCTCTCTTCGCCGAGCTCGCGAAGGCGTACCTCGCGCGCTACGGGCTGTCGGAGGCCGAGTGGCGCAACCAGGCGGCGCATGTGTCGGCGCTCTCGTACCGGAACGCCGCGAAGAACCCGCTCGCGCACGTGCAGAACGGCCCCGCGACGGCCGAGGCGATCCTCGCGTTGCCGGACGCGGGCAGGGGATCGAACATGATCATCGCCGCGCCGCTGCGGCTGCACGACTGCTCGCTGGTCACGGACGGCGCCGCGGCCGTCGTGCTCACCAGCACCGCGAACGCGAAGGCGAACCGCAAGAAGGTGGTCGAGATCGCGGGCATCGGCCACGCGGAGGACTACCTCCCGCTGTCGAAGCGCGAGAACAAGCACGTGCTCGAGGCCGGCAAGGTCGCGGTCGCCAAGGCGTACAAGGAGGCCGGCATCGGCCCGCGCGACGTCGACCTGGCGGAGGTGCACGACTGCTTCAGCATCGCGCAGATCATGACGACCGAGGCGCTCGGCCTCTCGGACGACGGGCGCGCGGGCGCGGAGTACGTCGACGGGCGCTTCACCGCCGACGACGACCGCGTGTGCGTCAACCTGTCGGGCGGCCTCAAGGCGAAGGGGCACCCGGTGGGGGCGACGGGCGCGTCGATGCACGCGCTGGTCTACAAGCAGCTCATGGAGGAGCCGATCGGCCTCGCGCCGACGAAGAAGACGCCCAGGGTCGGCGTGACGTTCAACGTCGGCGGCTCCGGCGTCAGCAACTGCGTGACCGTGCTGCGGCGCGCGCAGTAGGAGCGGCGCCTCGAGACGCCGGAAGCGGAGAAGTCCCGGCACCGGTCGACGGCGACCTGGAAACCGTCAGTGCTTCTCGATGGTTACGTGGTGGGTCGAAAGGGACTCGAACCCTTGACCAACGGGTTAAAAGCCCGCAGCTCTACCGACTGAGCTATCGACCCCGGCTCACGGCGCGACCCTAGCACAGGCCGTGCGGGTTCGTACCCCTCCGCGCCGCGGGACCTCTCGGTCCCGTCGCGGGCGCGGTCGGTGCGGTCGGCGTGCGAGTCCTTCCGCCCTGACCGCGGGTTCGTGCTAAGGCGTTCGCCGTGAACGGCGCAAAAGACGACGACTCCTTCGCGGCCCTGTTCGAGCGCTCCGGCGGCGCTCACCCAATGCAGCGGCGCTACCACACCGGCGAACGCATCGAGGTGCGGATCGTGGCCGTCAGCCAGACCTCGGTCTTCGCGGACCTCGGCGGCAAGCAGGAGGGCTACTTCGAGCGGATCGAGCTGAACGATGTCGAGGGCAAGCTGACCGTCGAGGTCGGAGCGCGCGTCGCTGCGGTCGTCGCCGGCGTCGACTCGCAGACCGGGCAGGTGAAGCTGTCGCCGGTCTTCGTGCGCGCGTCGGACGACCCTTCGGGGCATGCGCACGCGGCGGCGCAGCCGATCGGGCGGCCCGGCGGGCCGGTGCTCGTCGAGGGCACGAGGGTGCGCGGCAAGGTCACGGGCGTCGAGCGCTACGGCGTGTTCGTCCAGATCGAGGGGAGCAGCGGCCGGCAGGGTCGCGGGCTCGTGCCGGTCAGCGAGTCCGGCACGCCGCGCGGCGCGGACTTGAAGAAGCACTTCATCAACGGTCAGGACGTCGAGGCGAAGATCCTCGCGATCGACGAGGCCGGGAAGATCCGCCTGTCGATCAAGGCGCTCGCCGCCGACGAGGAGCGCAGCCAGTTCGAGTCGTTCATGAAGGGCGGCCCCGCGCCTGCGCCCGCTGACGACACGGCCGCGCCTGCGGTCCAGAAGCGGGGAGGCGGCGTGAAGAAGGCGCCCGAGCCGCGCGGCTTCGGCACGCTCGCCGACCTGCTCGCCAAGAAGACCAAGCGCTGAAGGGGGGGCGCGGGTCAGGTCAGCCGGCGACGCCGGTCGAACCGTAGCCACCCGCGCCGCGCTCCGTCGCGTCGAGGGCGTCGACGACGTCGATCTCGACGTGGGCGACGGCGGCGACGACGAGCTGCGCGATGCGATCGCCCGGCTCGATGACGAAGTCGTCCTCACCGTGATTCACGAGCACGACCTGGAGCTCGCCCCGGTAGTCCGCGTCGATCGTCCCCGGGGCGTTGAGGACGGTCACACCGTGCTTCAGCGCGAGGCCGGACCGCGGGCGCACCTGGCCCTCGAAGCCCACGGGGACCGCGAATGCGAAGCCGGTTGGCACGAGGCGGCGGGCGCCACGGGGGATCACGATCGACTCGGGGATCGCGGCGCACAGATCGAGGCCTGCCGCGCCGGCGGAGCGGTACGCAGGCAGGGGTACGTCGGTCGCGCGGACGCGGAGGGTGGGGACGCGGAGGCTGCTCACCGAGCGAGCGTACGACGCGCGGCGGCTCGCGTCGCGCGGCGCGCGCGAGGCCGGCGATGGGACTCGAGGGGGCGCTCTAGACGTTTCCCTCGCGCCGCCGGATGGACCAGGATGGTCGGACGCCGCGCGTCACCCGCTCAAAACTCCCGGCGCTCGCCCGAGCCCGTCAGCTTCTGGAGACCGACCGAATGACCTTTCGCCCCGCGCGCACCGCCCTCGCCCTGCTCGGCCTCGTGGTCGGGCTCTCGGCCTGCAACAAGAGGGCGTCGGAGTGTCAGCTGCTGATCCGCACGATCAACCCCCAGGTGGAGAAGCAGCAGGCGATCTCGCAGCGCAAGGTGGAGGGGCTCGACGACGTCGCGGTCGTGACGGCGGAGATCTCGAAGGTCGCTAGCGAGACGGCCGCGAAGCTCTCGGAGCTTCAGATAACGATTCCTGAGCTCGTGAAATTCTCGGCGGACTATCAGAAAATGGAAAAAGAGTTCGCCGCGTCGGCCGAGGCGGCGGCCGAGGGCATCAAGGGAGGCTCGGTCGACGTCATGAAGAAGCTGACGGCCTTCGACGCGTCGGTGGACGCTGCGACGAAGAAAGAGACCGACCTCATCGAGGGCGTGAACAAGTTCTGCTCGAACTAGCCGCGCTCGCTCCTTGCCGAATCACCGGGGGGCGGGTCGGGGCCCCATTGAGCTGAGCAGCGCATCGGCAGGTGCGCGGGGTTTGGGGCTTGCGGCCCCATCGAGCCGAGCAGCGCATCGGCAGGTGCGCGGGGTTTGGGGGCGCTTGCGGCCCCATCGAGCCGAGCAGCGCATCGGCAGGTGCGCGGGGTTTGGGGGCGCTTGCGGCCCCATCGAGACTACGCCCGCTCGGGTCGGGGGAGCACCGCCTCGAAGGCGTCGTCGGCGCGCACCGAGGCGAGCGCGGCGTCGGACCAGGCGCGCGGCGCGTCGGTGAAGCCCGCGGCTACCGCGCGGCGTAGCAGGTCGAGCGCCATGCGGCTCTCGCCGGCGCGCGCGTGGGCGCGGGCGGCGTCGTAGGCGTCCTCGGGCTGACCGTCGCGGCTGAAGACCGCCTCCCACAGGCGGGCCGCCCACTCGAATGCGCCGTCGTCGAAGGCGAGGGAGGCCATGCGACGGGCGTCCTCCTCGGACAGTTGCTCGACGATGTCGAGGGCCGTCGCCGCCGCGCGAGCGATGTCGCCCTGGGCGATCAGCACCTGGATGAGCGGGCCGACGATCTCCTTGCGATCGTCGCCGGCGGCGCGGGCCGCCTCGAGCGCAGCGCGGGCGTCCTTCGGCTTGCCGCAGGCGAGCAGCACCGCGCCGACGAGGGCCGCGTCGACGTCGCCGAGCTTCTGCGCCCGCGCGAGTGCCGCGCGTGCGTCGTCCGGTCGCTGCTCGAGCAGGTACGACCACGCCACGACCTCGTGCGCGACCAGAGCAGCGGCGGGCAGCGGCCCCGCCGGGGGCGCTTCGCCGCCGAGCTCGGAACCGGACCCGTCGCCCGCGAGCAGCTGTTCGGCGATCGCGCGCGCGCCGACGGGATCCTCGCTTGCGAGCGCGGCGCGGGCCTGCCGGATCAGCGACAGCACGGCGCCGGGAAGCGATGGGGCCTCGGCCGCGCGGCGATCGGGGGCGGCGCGCAGGCGCTCCGGGTTCGGCGCCCGGAGGCGCTGGAGGTTCTGCATCGCGGCCATGCCGAAGAGGAACACGCCCCAGTAGGAGTGCCGGCGCAGGAAGAACACGATGAGCAGCGCCGCGACCGCGAGCGAGATTCCCGCGGTGATGCGCGCGCGGCGCGGTCCGAGCGCGTGCTCGAGGATGTGGCCCCCGTCGAGCGGCAGGACCGGGATGAGGTTGAAGATGCTCCAGGCGAGGTTTATCGCCTCGAGGTACTGGATCGCGATGTAGATCGGCGTCGGCAGCGACGCATAGACGCCCGGGGCGAGGACCCCGAAGAGGCGGAGAACGCCCCACAGGGCGAAGCCCGCGGCCGGCCCGGCGGCGCTGATCAGCACGTGGTCGCGGCGGCGGAGCGGCAGCACGGGGAGCCACGCGGTCGTGCCGCCCATCCAGTGCAGCGTGATTTCCGGCTCGATCTTGTGGCGCATCACGGCGGCCGCGTGGCCGAGCTCGTGCACGAGGACCGAGATCAGCACCACTGCGACCCAGATCACGATGTGGCGGTCGGGCATGCCGGAGTCTGGCCACCCGAGGAGGGCCGCCGTGATCCAGAAGCCCATCTGGATCTCGATGCTCACGCCGAACAGCCGGAAGCTCATTCGCCTGGAATCCTAGTACGCGGTTGCCTCGCGCGCCTCGACTATTGGCGCCCGCTGACCGTGCGTCGCCACGAAGGAGCAGAGCCCCGCGCCCGAGTGCTACCATTCCGAGGCGGGCTCGGAAGGTGGGCGCGCGGAGGCGGCGATCGGCGATGAACGCGGCTCGGCGGAGGTTGGTTTCGGTCGACGCGGGGGCGGGGCGGCTCGCTCGCGCGCTTTCGGCCGGGGTGCTCGTGGTCGGCTGTGGCGGCGGACCGGTCCCGCCGCTCTCCGCGCCAGCCATGCTCGCCGCCGCGCCGTCGGTGCTCGCGCCGGCGTCCGCGGCGGCCGGGGGCGAGGTCGAGTCGGCGCCGTCCGCTCGGTCGGCGAAGGGCGCGCCCGGCGCCGTCGACCTCGCGAAGCCCGCGCAGTCCGCCGGCCCGGCCGATCCGCCGCCCGCGCCGCCGCCGATCCCGAAGGGCACCGTCGTACTTCACATCGGCGACTCGTTCACGCTGTCCGGCTTCGCTCAAGCCCTCAAGCCTCGCTTTCTCGGCGTCGGCGCCAGGTACGAGGTCCGCGCGGAGCAGAGCTCCTTCACCACGACGTGGTCGGGCAAGCTGGGCCCGATCGTCTCGGCGACCCAGCCGGACCTCGTCATCATCACGCTGGGCGCCAACGAGGTCGCGAACACCGACCCGCCAGCGCACGCGCCCGCGGTGCGCAACATCGTCAAGCAGCTCGCCGGTCGGCCCTGCGTCTGGGTCTCGCCTCCGCTCTGGGCCAAGGAGACGGGCATCATCGACGTGCTCCGCGAGCACTCCGCTCCGTGCCGTTTCTTCGACTCGGACGCGATCGTGAAGCAGCCGATCCCGCGGCGAGGCGACAGGATCCATCCGACCCCGGAGGGGGGCGCGATCTGGGCGGACGCATTCTGGGACTGGCTCGGCAGCGAGCGGGCGAGCGATTCGCCATTCCCGGGGCCCGCGGGCGCCACGAAGCCCGCCAAGCGCAGCCCTTGGCTGCTGCGCGAGGCGCCTTCGGACGAGCACGTCCCGCGCGGCAAGAAGGGCGCGGCGCCGGCGCCCGGGGGCTAGCCCGCCGAACCGCGCGCGCGGCCGGGGCGTTTCAGCCGTCGCGCGCCTCGCGCATGGCGTCCTGCATCGCGGCGCGCACGTCGGCCACGAGCTGCTTGCGGCCGTCGAGGCCGTAGGGCCTCGGATCGATGCGCGGACGCATCACGACGCGCGCCCGCTGGTTCGGCCGCACGCGGAACCCGTGGGCGGGCAGCGCGTCGCGGGTGCCCCACAGCCCCACGGGCAGGATGGGCGTCCCGGTGTCGATCGCCATGCGGAAGCCCCCGCTCTTGAAGGGCAGGAGCTCGCCGGTGACGCTGCGCGTGCCTTCGGGCGCGATCCACAGTCGCGTGCCGTCCGTCAGCAGGCTCGTCGCTGCGCGCAGGCTCTCGACGGCCCGATCGTGGTGCTGCCGCTCGACGCGCACGAAGCCGGCCGCGATCATCGCGCGCCCCCAGATCGGGATCTCGAAGAGCTCGGCCTTCGCGACCATGCGGAGGCGCCCCGGGATGGACTGGAAGAGCACCGGCACGTCGTAGATGCTCTGGTGGTTCGACATCACGATGAGCGGCTCGGCGCCCCCGGCGTGATCGGCGCCGCGCACCTCGATCCGGAGCCCGCCGCGCCGCACGATGTCGCCCGACCACCAGTCGAGCCGCTCGTCGCAGCGCTGCGGCGTCAGGCGCCCCGTGAGGCCCTCCGCGACGGTGGGTGCGCTGATGCGCGCGGTGGCCGCGATGGCGTCGAGCCAGTGGAGGATCCCCATGATGGACTCGGCACGCTATCAAGCGCCACGCCCCCCTGTCAGCCTCCGCGGGCCGTGCCCTGCACGGTCACGACCAGCCGCCGCGCGTGCGGCGCGCGCCGGTGCTCCCAGACGTAGAGCGCCTGCCACGTCCCGAGCAGGAGCCGGCCACCCGAGACGGGGATCGTCTCGCTCGATCGGGTGATCGAGGCGCGGAGGTGGCCCGGCATGTCGTCCGGCCCCTCGTCGTCGTGCTCGTAGCCTGGGCCCTCCGGGGCGAGCTTCGCCATCCAGCGATCGAGGTCGCGGAGCACCGAAGGATCGGCGTTCTCCTGGATCACGAGGCTCGCCGAGGTGTGCTGCAGAAACACCGAGCACAGGCCCGCGTCGACGCCCGAGGCCGCGACCCGGGCGCCGATTTCGCGGGTCACGTCGTGGAGGCCGTGCCCGCGCGTCTGCACCGTGAGCGTGCCCTGCCACGTCGTCGTCATCGCCGCACTGTCGCACGCGCGCTGGCCCGCGGCGATCGGCGCGCGCGCCGGTCCGGCTTGTCCCCACGGCCGAACCTGGTGAAAGTGGCGTCGACTCATGCTCACGTCCGTCCAACCGCGCCCGACGTCCTCGTCGCGGACCCGCTCCGGGCGTGGTGAGCGAACCTTCGCCGTCGTGGCGGCGGTCGCGACTGGCGCGTGCGGGGCGCCGCGCGCGGCCACGACGGGATCGTCGCCCGCGACGATCGAGGCGATCGCCGCCGAGCTCGAGGCGATCGCGGGCCCGGCGGTCGGGCCGCACCCCGAGACCTTCCGCGCCATCCTGGCCGACACCCTGGCGAAGGACGCGTACGCCTGCATGCCGTCGCCGGCTGCGCTTTTCTTCGGCGCGGCGCCCGAGGGCGAGCGCGTGATCGACGGCGCGATGCCGCACTACGGCCTGTGGCTCGGGCCGATGCGCTACCTCGTGCGCCGGCTCCCGCCACGTCCCGGTTCGGTCCGCGGCCGCTGGGAGGTGGCGCTGCGCGTCGTCGTCGACCCGCCCTCCGGCGGCACGCTCGAGCTGCCCGACTGCGCCTTGCGCGCCGAGCTCGACGGGCCCGTCGTCTGCGAAGGGGCCCCGTACGCGGCCTCTCCCTCGACGGAGGCGTGCCCCGGGACGGGCACGTTCCGCGCGCCCGCGACCGCGCACAACGTGGCCGCGCTGCTCGGCCGCCTCTCGCGCGAGGCGGCGCGCTACTGGCAGCGTGACGCCGACGCCTTCGGACTGCCAATCACCTACGACTTCGAGATCCTGGTCGCCGACCTCGCCGCTCGCGCCACCCGCGCCGAGATCCGACTGCCACTCTGGCCGACGTGCGGCAGGACTCCGTACTTCGCCGCGTTGCGGAGCGGCTGGTCGACGCCCATCGTCGCGCACGAGCTCGGCCATTTCCTGGGGCTGCTCGACGAGTACGAGGCCCTGTCCGGCGTGACTCGCCTCTACCCGAAGACGCCCTTCCTCGGCGCGGAGGTCAGCCGGATGGGGCTCTCGATGCGCGAGGGCACGCGCGTCCTGCCCCTGCACCACTACCTCGTGCTCCGGCGCTACCTCTGCGCGGAGCCGGGGAGCGGCGCCGCGTGGACCGGCGGAATTTGACCGATCGGTCAATCCGGACGCTGCCCCGGTCGATCCCCGTAGCCGCCGCCCAGCGGCCTCGCCAAGATGCCGCCGTGATCGCGCCGCCGACCCTCCACCGCCTGCTCCCGGCCCTCCTCGCCGCCCTCGCGCTCCCGCTCGCGGCGTGCGACTCGTGCGGCAAGCCCGGCGTCGCGCCGCCCGACGCCGCGCCCTCGGCGCTCGCCCCGCCTACGTCCGCCGCGCCGCCCGTCCCTTCGGCCGCGCCCGACGCCGGGGTCGCGCCTGCGCCGACGGTCGCTCGCCCGAAGCCGCGCTGCCCGCGCGACATGGTGCTCGTGAAGGACCGCTACTGCGTCGACCGCTACGAGGCCGTGCTCGTCGACGCGAAGTCGGAGCAGGAGCTCTCGCCGTACTACCCGCCGGTGCGCAAGGCGGCGACGTCGATGGCCACGCTCTGGGAGGAGCAGCGCTTCACGATGGGCGACGAGGAGGCGCAGCAGATGCCCCTGCCGCTCCTGCCCGAGTGGCAGAGGTCGCGCGACTTCGAGCCGAAGGCCGTGTCCCGAAAGGGCGCCACGCCCCAGGGCTACGCGAACGGCAACGTCGCCGCGGTCGCGTGCAAGGCCGCGGGCAAGCGCCTCTGCTCGCTCGACGAGTGGCGCACGGCCTGTCGCGGCGAGGAGGACCGGCAGTTTCCCTACGGCGACAAATATGTCGACGGCCGGTGCAACGTCTTCCGCGACGCGCACCCGGCGATGGTGCTGCACGGCAACGCGAGCCTCGGGCACAACGACCCGCGCCTGAACCAGGTGAAGTCGAACGGCAAGCCGCTGCTGCGCAAGACGGGCGAGACGGCGACCTGTTACAGCCGCTGGGGCGAGGACGCCGTCGCCGACATGGTCGGCAACCTCGACGAGTGGGTC
Source organism: uncultured delta proteobacterium (assembly GCA_903906315.1). Lineage (GTDB taxonomy): Bacteria > Myxococcota_A > Polyangia > Polyangiales > Polyangiaceae > CAIVJW01. Next base: position 26,081 of record CAIVJW010000266.1, read on the forward strand.
GAGGACCCGAAGGGCGCGTTCGCGGGCGGCTTCTACTCGCGATCGAAGAAGGACGGCTGCGACTCGATCGTGCGCGCGCACGGCAACGACTACTGGGACTACTCCACGGGCGTCCGCTGCTGCGCCGATCCGCCTCCGTAGCGGCGCCTCGCGGCCGCGGCGTTCGTCCCCCCCCGGGCGCGCGGGGGGCGGCCGATCAGTGCGCGGGGGGCGGGCCGAGCGAGATGCGGCTTCGGGAGCCGTGTGACTGCGTCTTGTCGATCAGGATCAGCGCAGCAGGCAGGATGACGACCGCGGCGAGCAGGCAGGCCACCTCGCCGATGACGGCGGCGATGCCGAGGCTCCGCACCGCGAAGTTCGTCGATCGGACGAGCGCGAGGTAGCCCAGCGTCGTGGTCAGGCTGCAGAGGATGACCGCGCCGCCCGTCTCGCGGACGGCCGTGATCGCGCCGCCCGCGCCCTCGCGCTGGTAGCGCTGGACGATGTTGACCGCGTAGTCGACGCCGATGCCGAACGTGATCGGCAGCGCGATGAAGTTCAGGAAGTTGAGCTTGACCTTCAGCAGCACGAGCAGGCCGGCCATCCACGCGATGCCGATGAGCAGGGCCGCGAGCACGGTCATCGCGGCGCGCCCGCCGCGGAAGGCGACGACCACGACGAGGATGGTCGCGATGAGCGAGAAGAGGACGGCCGGCGGCACGTCGTCGACGATCGCCGACCACATGTCGGCGTAGATGACCGCGCGACCCGAGCCGCGGACGACGCTGCCGTCGGGCAGCTTCGTCTCGCGGTACGAGTCCGCCCAGCGGAACAGGTAGTGCGCGTCGTCGACGGCCTCGATGCCCGTCGGGCTGATGTAGACGATGCGCCCGCGCGTGCCGTCGGTCTCGGTGAAGGCGCGCGCGAGCCCGGCGGGCAGCTCGGCGAGGTCGAACGCCTTGAGACCGTCAGGGGGCAGCACGCGCTCGATGCGCTTCCAGTCGTCGTCCTTGATGACGCCGCGCTTGTGCGCGCGGACGGCGCGGTCCTTGATGCGGGCGAGCAGGGGGATCTTCGCGGCCTGGTCGGCCGGGATGTAGTCCTGCAGCGAGTGGACGGCCTTGAAGGGCTCGAGGCCCTTCGGCGCGGCGTCGCGGCGCGCTTCGAGCTCCTTGCGCAGCGGAGCGACCTGGTCGGGCCGATCGACCAGGATGGCCATGCCGTCGGAGCCGACGTAGCCGGTGATCTCGTCGGCCATCTTGGAGAGCCGGATCTCCTGGGCCCGCGCGCTCTGGTCGGTGCGCAGGTTGCGGAGGTCGTATTCCATCGGGTCGCTCTTCACGTAGACGAACGTCCCGACGAGGCCCGCGAGCGTGAGGGCGACGCCGACGGCCAGGATCGCGCGCGGCGCGCGGAGCACGATCGCCGCGATGGGCTTGCCGTAGCCGACCCCGCCCTCCGTGAGCCGCCGCAGCCGGGCGATCGGCCCCTTCTTCTCGCGCTCGAGCGGCGCGAACCGCTCGATGACCGTCAGGATGCTCGGCAGCGCGAGGTACGTGGCCGTCCAGCAGAGCAGCATGCCCGCGCCGCCGATCATGCCGAAGTCGCGGAAGCCGCGGAACTCCGTCACGAGGAGCGAGCCGTACGAGGCGCTCGCGGCGGCGCCGGCGGTCAGCGTCGGCACCCAGGTCTCGCGGTGCGCGATGCGGACGCCGTCGGTGAGGGGCGCGCCGTGGCGGCGGGCCTCGAGGTACCGCGCCATCCAGATGATGCTGAAGTTGATCCCGTTGCCCGCGACGATCGTGAACAGGAAGCCGGTGGCCATGTTCAGGTGGCCGATCGCGAGCTGCGTCATCCCGAACGTCCACGAGACGCCGATCAGGATGTTGAGCACCATCGTGAACAGCGTGCGGATGCGCAGGTAGTAGATGAAGACGACGCCCGCGATGAGGAGCGCGCCGGTGTAGCCGACCTCGGTGAGGTCCTTGTTGATCGCGTTGTACTCGGCGATGCCCGTCACCAGGTCGCCCGTCAGGTCGTGCGTGATGGCCGGGTCGAACCCGGCCGGGCTCACGCGCGAGACGACCGCCTTGATGCGCCGGAGAGCCTCGTTGCCCGCGGTGAAATCGCTGCCGAGCACCTTCGACCGCACGGCGACGACCACGGTCTGGCCGTCCTTCGACTGGTAGTAGCCGTCGGGGTAGCGCTCGAGCTCGGTCTCCTGCAGGCCGAAGGACTTCTTCAGGGTGGCGGAGTCGATCGGCGGCGGGACGTCGTCGTCGTCGAGGCGCGTGCCCGCCGCCTTGCCCACCTCGTATTCGAAGCGCGCGTCGACGTCGTCGCGGAGCTTCTCGAGCTTCGCGAGGTCGGCGTAGAGCCCCGCGCGCGGACCGAGGAACTTGTAGGCCTCGTGGACGCCGCTCTCTGCCGACCCGACCCACGGGGCGCCGACCTTCTCGAGCTCCGGCACGAGCGCGTCGGCGGCCTTGCGGAGGGCCTGCGTGGTCGCCTTGCCGTGGCCCTCGAGGACGACGAACACCGTCGAGACGCCGGCGGTCTTCGCGGCGACGCGGTCGAGCTCCTTCACGCTCGGCCGATCCTCGGGGAGCAGCGACTCGAAGCCCGTGCGCATGTGCAGGCGCGACGCGAGCGCGAGCGAGATCACGGTGAGCAAGGCCGTGATCAGGAGCGGCACGCTCGGGCGGCTCACCTGGAGGTGGGCGAGCCAGTACGCGAACGCCGTGCTCTTGCGCGAGGGCGGCGAGGGGGCGATGGGCGAGCCCTCGAGGGTGATCCTCGGCAGCGCCGGCGGCGGCGGAATCTTCGGTGAGTGCGGGGAGCTCAGAACGGACCTCCGGCGCGGGGGGTACGCGGCGATGCATAACACGCCGCCTCCCGTGCGGGTGCGGCTCGATGATCGCAGCAGGATTGCGCCCGACGCCGACCGGGCGACCTCGATCGCAACGTGTCGTTGCGATGCGTCGATCCGCGGGGATCGCGCCATTGCCGGCCGCGGATCCGAGATCGTGGTCGGCGCCGGGCGCGTCGTGCGCGGCCCGGACGGGCTGTCAGTTCGCGCGCTTGGCTGGCGGTGCCGCCGCGCTGCCGCTCGGCGCTGCCGGAGCGACGGCGCTGCCGCTCGGCGCGGGGGGAGCGATCGCGCTGGACCCGGGCGCGGGCGGAGCTGCCGCGCTCGGCGTGGGCTTCGCCGCGGAGGCGGCCGGCGCGACGTCGCCGGTCCAGCAGTCGCCCTTCGGCGGCGGGGGCAGCGTGAGCGCGTGGGTCGAGAGATCGCCCTTCTTCGTGGTGAGCTTGTCGGTCTTGTAGACGACCGCGTTGCCGCACTCGTACGCCGCGTGGTCGCCGCGGTCCGGCGCGCCCTTCTTCGCGTGATCGCCCACGACGGGCCGCGGGGCCAGCTCGTTTTCGCACTGGGCCCACTCGACGACGTACTCCTCGGAGCCGTCGGGCAGCGAGACCGTGGCCGGCTTCGCCTTGTCGGTGCGCAGCCCGCGGAGCGTCGCGCGGCCGACGACGGCCTTGTCCTGCTTGACCGCGACCGTCACCGGGAAGCGCAGCCCGCCGCGCATGCGCGTCGCGTGCCCGACGCCCACCTCGAAGTCGCTGCAGACCGGCTCGCCCTGCACCGGCGACGGGACGGGCGGACCCGAGCAAGCAGCGGCGATCAGGGCCGGGAGGCCGAGGCCGACGGTGCGGACCAGCGTGCGGGAGATCTTCACGGCGCGAGCCTCGTTACCCGACCGCGGCGCGTCAAGCGTTCTTCGCCTTGCCGGCCTTGGGGATCTTCGTCTTGCCGAGCGCGAGGATGTGCTCGAAGTGCGCCTTCGACACGGGGACGACGCTCAGCCGCGATCGCTTGAGCAGGGCGATGTCTTCGAGCGCGGCGTCGCCGCGGACCGTATCGAGCGAGACGGGCGCCTTCACGGCCGTCAGGGCCTCGAGGTCGACGACGCTCCAGTCTTCCTCGGGCGCGGCGGGATCCGGGTACGCCTCGCGGGCGACGCGGGCGATGCCGACGATCTCCTTGCCCTCGTTCGAGTGGTAGTAGAGGACGAGATCGCCTTCCTTCATCGCCCGCAGGTTGTTGCGCGCCTCGAAGTTCCGCACGCCGTCCCAGTTCGTCCGGCCGTCGCGGACGAGCTGCTGAAATGGGTACTTGGAAGGCTCGCTCTTCACGAGCCAGTGCTGCCTGGGCAAGGGCGACTCCGGCGAAAGGTGCGCGGACGATAGCACGCCGCGGCGCGTCGGCAGCTTCAGTCGCTGATCACGATGCGCGTGCCGTCTTTCACGAGCGACGCGACCTCGTCGATCTCGGCGTCGTCGAGCGCGATGCAGCCGAGCGTCCAGTCGGTCTCCTTGTGCACGCCCGCGAGCTCGCGCGATCCGACGCCGTGGATGCCGATCGAGTGCCCGACGCCGCGCCCTTTCGGGACCTCGCCGAGGCGCTTCAGCTCCCCGTAGCGCAGGCGATCCTCGTCGTTCGGGTAGCTCACGACCAGGAAGCGGTGGAACAGGCCCGGGATGCGGCCGCTCACGCGGTACGTCCCGACGGGCGTCTTCTGGTCGCCCTCCCACTGCTTCGGTCCGGCGCCGCCCGGGCCGAGCGCGACGCCGTACGTGCGGACCGCGGTGTCGCCGGCGAAGAGCGACAGGGTGTGGTCGCTCTTGTCGATGCGGATCTCCGTGACCTCGGGCGTGGCGGGGCGAGGGGGGCGGGCGGGTGCCGTGGCGGCGGTCAGGGCGGCGAGTGCGAGGATCGCGGTCTTCATGCCGGGACGTCGCGCGTCGGGCGCATTTCGTGACGCGGAGCGCGCGCGCGCGAATTTCGACCGAGGCTCGTCACACTCTGCGGGCCACGTCCGATACCCTCGCGATGAGCACCGCGATGCCCACCGAGGAGCCCGCCCGCAAGGTCGCCACGAGCGCCGCCGAGGATCCGCTCGGCGAGGTCGATACGCGCCGGTTTCTGGTCGAATTCGTGCGCAAGCGCGTCGCGCCCGCGGACGTCGAGGACGTCGTCCAGACGGTCCTGCTCGAGGCGCTCGCCGATGAGGGCCGGCCGACCGATCCGGCCGAGCTCCGCCGGTGGCTCACGGGGATCGCCCGCCACAAGGCCGCGGACGTGCACCGCCGCGCCGGGCGCGAGCCGCTGGCCGAGCCGGTCGACCTGGAGGCCGGGCCGCCTCCGGTGGAGGCACGGGCCCTGGTCACGTGGGCCGAGGAGCAGGCCGCGAGCGTGCGCGACGCCGGCGAGACGCTGCGATGGATGGCGCGCGAAGGCGAGGGCGAGAAGCTCGAGACGATCGCCGCCGAGGAGCACGTGCCGGCGGCGCGCGTGCGGCAGCGCGTCTCGCGGATGCGCCGGTGGATGAAGGACCGGTGGCTCGCGGAGCTCGCGCTCGTGGCCGCGATCGCCATCGCCGCGCTGGTCGCCTACCGGCTGCTGCGTGCGCCGCACGACCTGCCCGAGGCGCTGGTGCCGGAGCCGCCGAGCGCGATGCCGCCGGGGCCCGCGCCCGATCCGACCCCGCTCGACCGCGCGCGCGCCCTGCGGGCCGAGTCGCTCGATCGCTGCGACCGCGCCGAGTGGAGCGGATGCCTCGACGGGCTGGATCGCGCCGCCCGGGTCGACCCCGCGGGCGATCGCGATCCGCCGGTAGCCGCTGCCCGCGAGCGCGCTCGCGCGGCGCTCGCACCGGACGCGCCCGCGCAGAAATCGAGCGCGTCGCCGCCGATCCCGGCGCCGTCAGCGGCCCCGACGGCGGTCCCGCTGAACGGCCCGTCGGACGCGCCGAACGCGCCGCCGAAGAAGGCTCCGCCGAAGGCCGCTCCGGAGGCGCGGCCGCCGAACGCACCGCCGAAGTCCGCGAAGCCGTCGTCGAAGAACGACTCGAATGCGCCCTTCGACGGGTTCGGGCCGGGCGGCGGGTCGATCGGGGGCGACGCGAACGCGCCCCCCATGACCAAGGGCGGACCGGTCCGCAAGAAGTGAGCGAGGTCCGTCCTCGACGGGCATCGGCCGCGGCGAGGCAGGACGCTGCACGCGGCCAGGTCGTTTCCGGTATATCTGGCTCCTTGAGCCGCGAGCCGCGCCCGTTGCCCCTCCGGGGCTCTCCGCATCTCGACAAGGTCACGAGGCGCCTCGGGGCTGCCGCTGCGATCGCAGCGGCGATGGCCTCGTTCGCGTCCCCGGCCGCCGCCCTCGAGCCCTGGTCCGACGCGGATCCACCCGCGCCGCCCGAGCGGTTCGCGCTCGGCAACTTCGGGTTCCGCGGCGCCGCCGAGTACCGCGCGCAGGCGGTCTACGTGAACCCGATCGCGCTCTCCAGCGAGACCGGGCGCCGGCTGACCTTCGTCGAGCAGCGACTGCGCCTCGACGGCGGCGTCGACTTTCAGGACAAGGTTCGGCTCACGACCTCGCTCGACGTCCTCGACGGGCTGCTCTGGGGCGACAACGGGACGTTCGGCGGCACGCCCGCGCCGAACGCCGGCACCAACGTCGGCGCGAAGAGCCCGAGCTTCGCGAAGGCGTGCATCGGCTACCGAGGCGGCGACCCGCTCAAGCCCGAGGCGTACGGCTACACGCTCTGCGACGCGACGGCCGTGACCGTGCGCAAGCTGTACGCGGACGCCGCGCTCCCGTTCGGCCTGCTTCGCGTCGGTCGCCAGCCGGCGAACGCGGGCACGGGCGTGCAATCGGCCGACGCCGACGGGCGCCCGAACCGGTTCGGCATCAGCCGCGGCGGCAACATGGTCGACCGCGTCCTCTTCGCGACCAAGCCGCTCGAAGCCTTCAAGCCGGCCGCCGAGCGCAGCCGGTCCGAGAGCGAGGGGATGTTCGTCGGCGTCTCGTACGACCGCCTCGTCGGCGACGACCCGCACCTCTTCGCCGACGACGTGCACCAGATCGCCGTCGGCGTGCGCTACCTCCAGCCCAAGTGGGCCGCGGGCCGCGATCTCTGGCTCTCGGGCTACTACGTGCATCGCTGGGACGGGCAGTTCGCGACGCGCCTCAACAGCCTCGGCGCGCGCGGGTATTCGCGCTTCGGGCCGAAGGGCCGGCTCGCGCTCGGCTTCGATATCGCGGCCAACCTCGGGACGACGCGCGAGATCTCCGAGGCGTACAAGGTCATCTCCAACGACCCGGCGGTCGATCAGCGCGTGCGCCAGATCGGCGCTCGTGCGGCGGTCCGCTACGACACGAAGTACCTGACCCCGTACCTCGAGATCGACTACGCGTCCGGCAACTCCGACCCGCAGGCGCGCGCCCCGCTCACGCAGTTCGTGTTCGCCGAGGACACGAACGTCGGCCTCCTGCTCTTCAAGCACGTGCTCGCGTTTCAGACCGCGCGATCGTCGGCCGCCGCGCTCGAGACGATGCGGCGCCTCGGGGCGCCGAGCTACCCGGCGGAGGCCATCGCCACCCGCGGCGCGTTCACGAACGCCTTTGCCCTGTTTCCGCAGCTCGACGTGCGCCCTCACAAGAACGTGCTCGTGCGCGCGGGCGTCCTCTTCGCGTGGGCGCCCGCCCCGGTGAACGACCCGGTCGCGTCGCTCAAGCGGCGCGACGGCGCGAGCATTCAGGACGACCTCGTCAACTTCAACGGCGGCAAGCCGGGCACCTACTACGGCACCGAGCTCGACGGGCGCGTGCAGTACCGGTTCCTCGAGCACTTCGCCTTCGATCTCGAGGCCGCGGTCCTCTTCCCCGGGGACGCGCTGCGGGACGTCGACGGCAACGCCGTGCGCAGCGTGCTCGTCCAGGGCCGCACCACCTTCTTCTTCTGATGGAGCCGCCCGTGAGCCACGCGACTCGACGAATCCTCCCGCCCCTCGGCGCGGTCGCTCTCGCCCTCGCCGCGCTTGGCTGCGAGACCTACGAGGGGCCGCCCCGCATCGTCATCGACGGCCTGTCGAACGGCCTGCTCTCGGATGCGAAGGCGCCCATCGTCATCGGCTTCTCGAAGCCGATCGATCCGGCGACGCTGCGGTTCAAGCTCGCGCGCAACGTCGTCGACAGCGAGGGTAACGTCAACGACACCGACGATGACGAGATCACGTCGATGGACGTGCTGCTCGAGCACGCGCCCGGGCAGGATGACGTCGGCGGCGACGTCGAGATCGCCGCCGACGCGCAGTCGGTGACGATCTTGCCGAGCGCCCCGCTCCAGGTTGGGCCGAAGCTCACGCTGATCGTGGACTCGGGGCTCTCCGACACGACGGGGCACGCGACGGCCGTGCGCCGCCGCCTCGTCTTCGGGTACCGATTCGACCTGAAGTGCGACGCGCCCGTGAAGGGCTTCGACCCGGCGGGGACGTTCTTCCTGGTCGAGGTGCGCAAGCCGATCCCGACGCAGATCAAGCTCTGGGCCCTCATGGAGGTCGACGCGGCGACCGGCCGCACGGTCGCGCAGTTCACGGCCGGCCGTCGCAACCAGACCGTCGGCCGATGCCCGATGGCGTGCGCCGACACGGACGTGTGCCGCCTCCTGCCGCAGCCGGCGTGCGTCCCGCCCTCGGAGAAGATGGGCTCGGTCGACGAGTACCCGGACTACGTGCCGAACGTCTCGCCGCCGAGCGGCTACAGCTTCGCCACCACGGGCTGCGTGGTCGAGCAGGGGGACGGCAGCTTCGCGTTCGCCAACGCGCCGGTCGACGTGGAGGTGATGAGCCCGCACGTCACCCTCCGCAACACGAAGCTCACCGTGTCGTTCACCAACGCGGGCGGCGTGCTGCGCGGGCAGGGGTCGCTCGTCGCCGATGCGGTCCTGCTCGGGACGGCCCCGAGCGGCGAGGGGGAGGGGGACCTCACCGCGCGCGAGCTCCCGGCCGCGGACGTGCCGGCCGGCCTGCCGAGGCCCCCGGGCAAGCCCTGACCGCGGGGCCATTGCACGGCTGATCGGCGTGAAGCCCCGTTTGGTGCAGAGGTGGAATCGGGGGCCCGCCATCTGCTCGAAATCGAACGCAATTCGCCTGGCACGACCGCTGCACTAAGGGACGACGCGCCGCGACGCGAGACCTACCCCCCCCGGGTGTCCGTCGTGGCGCTTTTCGTTTCGAACGCGCGGACGCCTATCGACGCTGGAGCTTCAAGAGCTCGCGTTGCGCGTCGGGGCGGCTGGTCCCTCACCGCGTAGCGCTGGCAGTGCGCCGCTGCGAGCGGAGGTCGCCGGGGTGGGGCGCGCCGGGCCATCCCGATTCCGCCCGCGACGGTGCCGGAGTGCATCCATGATGGCGCTTGTTTCAGTGTTGAGCTGGCTGCGTGGAATGACCTGCTCAAGTATATGAATTGACGCCCATTGCGTCTGGCATGCAGGGTGCTTAGGCAGCTGTCGGCGCCGCGACGCCGACCGTTCTCCCCCCCAACGGTTCGTCGCGGCGCTTTTTCTTTCCATCGCTGCCTCCCGCCTCCCTCCGGCGCGAGCGAGCGACGCGAGGCCGACCGCGCGGGGGGCGTGGTGGCGACGCGCAGTCGCGTCGGATCGAGGCGGCTCGCTCCTCGACGTGCTCGCGGGGCGCGACCCGGCCCCTCGGGTGGCGCGAGTCAGCGCCGGTCGGTCGAGGCGACGAGGGCGCCGAGGGCCTCGCGGGCCACGCGATCGCGGTCCTCGCCCTTCGTCGCGGGGGCGCGCAGTGTCCGGAGCGCGTCGCAGAGCGGGGCGCGAGGGCCCGGTGGGAAGGTCTCGCAGACGAGCTCGTAGCGCGCGCGCTCGGCGTCGGGCGGGATGGGCTTCCCCGTGAGCACGAGCGCGGCGTGGTCGATGACGAGCGCCGCGGTGACGGCGGCCGGGTCGAGCTGGGTCCAGCGGTCCACGAAGCGCGGCTGCGAGGCGAGCCTGGCCAGCAGATCGAAGCGGCGCGCGCGGAGCGAGAGGTCGCTCACGAAGAGGACGAGGCGAAAATTGCGCGACGCATCGGGTAGCGAGCGCGTCTCGAGGTCCATGGCGAGCACGTCGTCGTCGAAGCGCGCGTCCGGGCTCGCGGCCGCGCAGTTCACCGCGACGGCGAGCAGGTCGGCGCGCACGGACGGGCCGAGCAGGGGCGATCGACCGAGGCTCCGCGCGACGTTCGACAGGGTCGGGCTGCAATGCCCTTCGCGGCGCTGGCGGGTCAGCAGCACGGCGGCCTCGTAGGCGCGGCCGTCGCCGTGCAGGGCCTCGACCGCATGCGTGAACGCGTCCGGGTCGTAGCTGCCCTTGTCGGCGCCCCCGAGGAACGCATCGAGCGCGCGGATCGGGCCGCAACCGGGCTCCGCGCCCGTGCCTTGTGCGAGGCGCGGGAGCTTGCTCACGGCGTCCGCGACGCGCAGCGACAGCGCGAGGGGGTAGCTCTCGCACGCCGGCTTCTCGAAGGCGGATCGGTCGACCTTGGCCTCCGTGCACGCGAGCGGATCGGCGAGCACGCGCAGCGCCCGCTGGGCCCGGCGCGCGGTCGCGGTGGCGCCGGGCAGGCCCGCGAGACCGACGGGCAGCGGCTCGAGGAGGCGGCCGACCGCCGCGTCGTCGGCATCCGCGGGGATCGCGCTGCGCACGATCGTGAAGAGATCGCCCGCGAGGAACGGCAGGCCGGCGTCGGCCGCGAGCTGGGCGTCGAGGGCGAGGAGCGCGCGCGCGCCCGAGGCCGCGGCGCTCGGGCTCTCGGCTGCGGCGCGGCGGTCGCCGAGGCGCACGCCGCCGACGATGGCCGCGATCGCGCGGTGGGCGGCGCGGGTGGCGTGGTCGCGGTCGCCGTCGAGGAAGTGGTACGCGGCCGTGAGCGCCGAGGCGTAGACGTAGTAGCGCGCCGCGTCCGCCGCGGCCTGCGGGCCGCTCGGCGGCTCGAACGTGGTGGTGAGCGCGCCCTCCGGGGTGCCCGCCGATCGGACGCCGAGGCCGAGCTGGAAGGAGCTCGCGCCCTCGACGAGGCCGGTGCCGAGCGAGACGCCGAGCGAGAGCGCGAGCACCTTCGTCGCGGTGCGCTCCTCGTAGCGGTACGTGACGAGCGGCAAGGCGAGGCCCTTGTCCTCCATGCGCGCGAGCAGATCGTCGAGCGACCGGCGGGCCTCGACGCGCTTGCCGGCGCCGTAATCGCGGATCGCTTCCATGACGGCGACCGGGGTGTCGACGTCGGCGACCGCGCAGGCGGCGGCCTGGGCCGCCTTCACGCCCGGCGCGTACGAGGCCGGGTCGGGCGCCGCGCCGCCGCGCACCCGCTGGGTGTCCGCGGCGAACCGCAGCGCCCACTCGATGCGGCTCTTCTGGTCGCGCGCGAGATCGATCGAGGCCTGCGCAGGCTCGGTGTGCGCGATCGAGGAGAGGACCAGCGTGCCGAGCAGGCAGAGGTCGGCCTGGTCGGGCTGGCCCCGCTCGCGAAAGGCCTTCCCGTAGGCGAGCAGCGCGCGGAGGGCGTCGTCGCCGCTCGCGCCTTCACCGGGGAGCTTGATCGCCGCGAGCGCGTCGACGAGCGCGACGCCCGCGGATCCGCCGCCGTCTTTGCGGAACCAGCCGAGGAGGCCGGCGACGACGCGTCGGGCCTTGCCGCCGCTCGATGCGACGAACGCCTCGGGGCGCTCCGCGGCCACGTACTCGCGCGCGAGGGCGTAGGCTCCCGCCACCGCGTCGGCGGCGCCTCGGTCGTCCCACTCGCGCAGCGCGTCGGCGGCGAAGCGCTCGGCGTCCGCGGTCGTGATCGTCAGCACGGGCCTCGGGCCGGGGCGCGCCGCGACGTCCATCGCGTCCGAGATCACCGCGACGAGCAGGCGCGCGCGCCGCACCCACGCGCCGTCGCCGGACTTGAAGCGCGGGTGCCCGAGGATGCGCCGGCGGACGTCGCCGAGCTTCGCGAACGATCGCCGCACGCGCGGGTCCATCGCGGGCGGCCCCTTGGCGTCGCAGACGGGCCCCTTCGCGGCCCGCGGATCGCGCACGAAAGCCTTGCCCTTCGCGTCCGTCACCGGGGTCGGGGCGGCGGCCGGGGTCGTGTCGACGAGCGTCGCCACCGCCGCGGCGACGACGCCGTCGACCAGGTCGGTCACGTCGTCGAGCACGTTGTTCGGCGCCTCGCCAGGATCGCCGAGCCCCGCGATTGCGCGCCGTAGCGCCTCGCGCGCCTGCCGTCGCTCGGCCGGCAGCTCCTCGGGCTTGCGGCGCGCGGGGTCGAGCTCGCCGCTCGACGAGAGCGCGGCGTAGCGGGCGGCGCTCGCCGCCAGCGCGCCGAGGGCGGGGCGGGGCAGGGCGCGGTCGTCCTCGAGCGCGCGCGCGACGTGGAGCGCGGAGGCGCCGAGCCCCGGCCGGTCCTTCGTGAAGGCGCGCAGCACGCCGTCCGCCGCGAACAGGCCGGCCACGGCCCAGCCCGTGCGCTGCGAGAGATCGCCCCGGAGCCGCGCGGCGAACGCGCTCTGCACCGCGAGCAGCTGCTCGGTGCGGATCGCCGGCGGGTACGACATGCCGGCGAACGCCCCGGCCGCGAGACCTTCGAGCACGCCCGTCGGGTCCGGCGCGCGCGCGACCTTGTCGGCTACGCTCGCCTGGAGCAGCTTCACGAGCTCCGATCGCAGCCGGTCGTCCTCCAGCACGCCGGGCGAGTAGGCGAGGGGGACCGCGGCCATCGCGCGGAAGCGATCGGGCTGCGCCTTCTCGAGCGCGGCGAGCGCAGCGAGGTGCCTCGATCCGAGCTCCGTCGCGCGTCGGTACGACGACGTGCCGCCCGCGCGCAGGCCGTGGATCTCGCCGCGCTCGGCCAGCAGGGAAGGCAGGTGCGACCACGCCGTGCCCGCGCGCTCGACGGCCGCGGTCGCGGCCTCGTGCCGCGGTAGCCACGCGCCGATCGGGAGCCGACCGCGCGCCTCGTCGGCAGGCTCGCGGGCCAGCGCGCCGGGCAGGCGGCCGAGGAGCACGAGGTCGCGCGGTCCCGTGATCGGCGGCGGCGCGTGGGCGCTGCACGCGGCGTCCTCGAAGAGTGCGCCGAGGACGGCCTGCCTGCCGGCAGGGAGCCGGGCAGCGATCGTCTTCATGCGGCCGGCCCACGCGGCCCGCTCGTCCTTGGCCGACCGCACGCGCAGGAGCGCGCCGTAGGGCGTCTCGGCGTCCGTCGGCGCGGGGAGCGGCGTCGCGTTGCCGGGGTCGAACGCCGGCTTGCTCGCGCTCTCGAGCGAGATCCCCGCGGACGCGAGCACGTCGAGCGCGTAGCGCGCCCGGATCGTGGGCTCGCTCGCGACCGGACGGCTCGTCAGGAGCGCCTCGAGCGTGTCCGCCTCGCGCGCAGCCTCCACGTAGCGGAACGCGGACGCGTGGCCGAGGGCGCGCCGCACCGACGCCTCGAGGGCCACGTCGGCCGCGAGTCGGTCGATCGCGCCGTCGTCGCGCACGGCCGATCCGACCCCGGCGACGAAGGGCGCGAGCGGGTCCGCCGCGAAGATCTCGTCGACGCGCACGGCCGCGCTGGCGGGCCTCACGCGGATCACGAGGGGCACGCCCGCGGCGGTGGCCATCGCCGCCACGAGGTCCTCGCTCGCGATCGAGGCCGGCTCGTCGAGCGCGGGCATGTCGAGGAACGCGACCGCCTCGCCGGCGCCCTTCGCGGCTGCGCGCGCCCGCTCCGCGGCTGCGCCCTCGCCGAGGACCAGCGCCACGTTCGGCCGCGCCGTGAGCGCGTCACGCAGGCGAGCCCAGCCGCCGGCGCCGTCGCGGGCCGCGACGCCCTTCACGTAGGCCGACAGGAGATCGCGGTCGGCGGGGTCGAGATCGGTCCGGTCGAATCGTCCCGCCGTGAAGGCGGCGGCGAGCTTGACCTCGCACCCGGCGAGCTCGGCCGTCGCGCAGGCGCCGGCGGTGCGCATCGGGGTCGCAGGCGCTGCCGGCGCGCCGCAGCCGGCGCCGATCGCGCCGAGGACCAGGAGGAGCGCGGAGAGCGAACGCGCGCGGGTCGATCCGCGCGGAGAACGCCGTACCATCGGGATCGCGGGTGCCATGCAGCGGTCACGATAGCCGCGCTGCCTGCATCCTGGGAATCGCCCGCTCCACCCAGGTTGCCGCCGGGGGAGCGCAGTCGGATCAGCCGCCGTCGCCAGCGTCGGGCGCACCGGCTCCGCCGCTGCCGCCTGCGCCGCCGTTGCCCATGCCGCCGCTGCCGCCTGCGCCGCAGCTGCCCATGCC
>CAIVJW010000267.1 GCA_903906315.1 uncultured delta proteobacterium
GAACCCCTACGGTGTTACCCGCTAGCACCTCAAGCTAGTGCGTCTGCCAATTCCGCCACCTTCGCTAGTGAGGGAGCGCGAACTTACCCCGCCCGTCCGATATGTCAAGGGGATCATCGCGCCGCCCCGGTCGGTCACGGTTCAGGCGCCGAGGGGCGGCACGAAGGCCGTGAGCGACGCGACGATCTCGGCGACCTCGAAGGGCTTGCGCACCCACGCGGCGGCGAGGCCGGCGGGCAGGAACGGCGGCGCACACGCGCTGCCCGAGATGACGACGAGGCGCGCCCCGGGGCTCGCGCGGCGCACGCTCTCGAGCGCCTCGGCGAGCGCGCCCGCGAAGGGCGAGGCGTCGAGGAGGGCGGCGTCGAACGGGCCGCTCGCGAGGGCGCCCGCGAGCTCGGCTTCGGCGCGAATGGCCATCACGCTCGCGCCGCGCGCGCCGAGCGCGGTATCGAGCAGCTCGACGACGGCGTCGTCGTCCTCGACGAGCAGGATGCGCGCGCCGGCGAGCGCCCGCCTCGGGTCGGGTGCCGGGCCGGGCGACGCGGCCGCGCCGAGCGTGGGCCACACGAGCTCGAAGCGCGCCCCGCGCGCCGAGTCGACGAGCCGGAGCGAGCCGCCTCTCGCGCGAGCGAGCGAGCTCGCGTGCTTGAGGCCGATGCCCGCGCCGCCCGCGCGGGTGGACACGCCCGCCGTCAGGAGGGTCGCGCGGCGCACGGGGGCGACGCCGGGACCTTCGTCCTCGACGACGAACGCGAGCGCACCGTCCGCGTCGCGCCGGCGAGCCTCGAGCCGCACGGAGGCGCCCGCCGGCGACGCCTCGATCGCGTTGAGCAGGAGGTTCGTGAGGATCTGGAGCACGGTCGTCGCGTCGGCGACCTCGACGCGGCCGACCTCGTCGCTCACGCTCGCGACGACGCGCACTCCCTCGTCGCGCGCTTCCGGCTCGAGCCCGAGCGCGGCATCGGCGACCACGTCGGCGTCCGCGCGCGGCGGATCGCCCGCGAGGTCGGCGCCGATCGCCCGCCGCACGATCACGCGCGCCTGACGAGCGCGCGCCGCCGCGATCCCGAGCGCGTGATCGGCGACGGCTCGGTCGCCGCCAGCCGAGACCGCGTCGCGCGCACGATCGATCCAGCCCGTGACGACGGTGAGCGCGTTGGAGACCTCGTGCAGCGCCGCCGCCAGCTCGACCGCGGGCGGTAGGTCGTGGCCGCCCGTCGCCTCGTCCGCGAGCGAGTCCGCGCGCCGCTCGCCGTCGAGCGCGAAGCGAGCGGAGCCGAGGACATCGCGAGGATCGGCGCCGTCGCCGCGAGGGTTCGCCACGAGGCGAGCCTATCCGGTCGACTTGTAATCGTGTAGCCCCATGGTCCGGAGCCGTGGCGATCGGACGCCGACCGCGTGAGCTTGCGCACCGGGCACGCGGCTCGCGCGCGCTCCGCCTACTGCGCCAACGACGGCGGCAGCGCGAGCCGGTAGCCGCCGTCGGAGGCGGTGCTCGTCTCGCCGATCTGCACGACCGTGCCGCCGAAGCCGTCCGCCGAAGCGGCGTCCTTCACCGGCAACCACGCGCGCACGGTCGCCCCTGCGGCGGGCGCGCTGTCCGGACCGACGACCACCCCGCCGAGGAACGCCGGGTACGCGACCGTGAGCACGCCGAGGTCGGGCCCCGCAGAGCCCCCCTGGACCGTGAGCCTCGATCGCACGACCCACGGGAAGCCGGACCCTTCCTGCGCGGCCCGCACCGACACGTCGAACGAGCCCGGGTCGACCGGCACGACGAACTGCCCGCTCCCGTCGACGACCGCGGACGCCTGGCGCGGCAGGAACGCGGCGTCGAGCGCGTCGACCAGGAACGCCGTCGGCTTCGGCGTCGACGGCGCGAGCAGGACGGTCGCCCCGGCCATCGGCTGGCCTGCCGCCGTCACGACGATGCCCCGCAGCGCGACGAGGCTCGGCAGCTCGAGCGTGCGACCGCAGCAGAGGTCGCCCTTCTTGATCTCCCACTCGGCCACCGCGATCGCCGACGTGCCGCCGCTCGTCGCCGAGGGGCGCGCGACCACCGAGTAGTGGCCTGGGATGAGCTTCGCGCGGAAGACGCCCGTCGCGTCGGCCTGCGTCGAGAGCTTGTAGGAGCCGTTGCGGGCGACGCTGCCCGACAGCTTGACGCTCTGGATGGTGACGGACGCCCCGCGCACGGGCAGCTGCGCGGCGTCGAGCACCTGGCCCTGGATCTCGAGCGGCGCGACGTCGAGGTCGGAGAGCGAGAGGCGCACGTCGTCGGTGCCGCCGAGGTCGACGACGTCGAGCTGCCAGTACACCGTCGGCGCGGCCTTGCCCTCCGGCGGGCGCAAGCGGAGCAGCGGCGCGCCGGAGCCTGCGTACCAGTAGTACTTCGCCTCGAGGTGCACCTGGCCGGCGGTGGGGCGCGGCAAGGCCAGCGAGGCGGAGATGAGGCGCCCTTCGGTGGGCTCGACGAGCTCGAAGACCCACGACTCGATGTCGGCGACGCTCGGCACGGCGATCGTCACCGAGAGCTTGCGGGGCGGCTCGATGGGCTCGAGGACGAGCGGGTGATCGGCGTCGACCCGGCGCGAGGGCAAGACGGCGGGAGGCGGCGGCTCGACCGCACAGCCTTCGATCGGCTGCGGCGTGACGTAGACCTCGTAGTCTTCGGGCGGGACCAGCACGTCGAACGCGTACGGGCCCGCCTCGCCCGGCTTCGCGTCGATCGAAGCGAGCGCCTCGGTCTCGAGCGAGAAAGGCGGCAGCCCCTCGAGCTCGGGCAGGTCGGAGAACCGGGGCACGCGCCGGAGGGCGACGCGCGCGGGGATCGAGTCGTCGACCGCGGCGGGGCACGCCTCGACCGAAGGCTTGATCGTGACGGCGCCGTGGATCGGGACGGCGGCGGGCAGCGCCGGGCTGAACGACCGAACCTGCCCGCCGGCGTCGGTGCCCTCGAAGAGGATCGGAGCGCCAGCGAGGCGCGCGAGGTCGACGAGCGTCGAGCTGTTCGCTACGAAGCCCGTGCCGGGCGCGGGCCGCACCTCGAGCAGCACGCGCATCAGGTCCGCCGTCCGGGCGGCGCAGCGCGACACCGCGCCGACGCGCGCGCAGCTCGCCGCTTCGCCGCAGTCGGCGTCGCTGGTGCACGTGTTGTCGATCGAGGCCGCGCCCTCCTCGAGCGGGATGCCGCAGCCGAGCGCCCCGAGCGCGATCGCGACGCAGGCGGAGGCGCGCGTGATCACGGCGCTCCAGCGTCGCCCGGCGAGGCGATCGAGGCGCCCGGCCCGCCCTTCGGCGGACAGGCCACGGTGGCGACCGGACACTTCTGCTTCTCGCTGGCGAGGTCGATGGTGGGACAGTTCCCGGGCGCGCTGCACTTGAGCAGGTACCAGGTGATCTGGCTCGAGTCGGCGAGGCTCGACGGACAGTAGCGCTCGCTCGTGACCTGCTCGAACTCGTGGCTCACGACCAGCGTGAGCGTGTGGCAGCCGGGCTCGACCGAGTAGATCGACGGGATGAACGTCTGGTGGATGCGCCGCGGTCCGTCGGCGAGCGTGCCGGCCGCGAACGTGTTGCCCTGGATCGCGAGCGTGTACGGCCAGTCGGGCAGGTCGGGGTTCTGGCGGCCGTAGTCGAGGTAGAGCGCCGACAGCACGGCGCGGTCACCGTCCTCGGAGACGACGTCGGCGAAGAGCGTGATGGGCGAGTCGCCCTCGAGCTTGATGAACTCGCGCGCGTCCGGATCGGCGCTCGCGGGGACGAGGAACGGCGCCGTCTGGCGCGGCTGCTCGATCTGCGGCTTCGACGTGACCAGGCAGGCGGAAGGCAGCATGGGGGCCAGGCTCGCGATGAGCCCAAGAGCTAGCCATCGCCGTGCCATGCGGGCGCGCCCCCCGCTCCGGCCTCCGGAGCGCGCGAGCCCGCGCGACACCCCTGACAGCGGTGTCGTGGCGCCGATCGCGGCGAAGGACGGGGGTTCGGGCGGGGAGATGGGCATCCGGGCGAGGGCGGCGGCGCCGCGACCGACGCGGAGTGTAGCCGCCGGGCTAGGTCCCGGGGGCCCGGAACCGCGAGGTGCTCTCCGGGCGGCGCCGCTCGGGCGTCTGGGAGGGCTGCCACCGCGCGTCGGCGTACTCGGTGCGGGTGGCGAACCGGACGAGGTCCGCGATCGCGGGCGACTTCGCGCAGGCCTTGGCGAGGCCATCGGGCGCGCCGAGCGGGACGTCGAGGGCGAGGTGCAGCTCCGCGATCGTCTTCTTGACGGCGAGCGCGAGGTTGCCCGACGCGTAGAGCCCCGCGCGCCGCATCGCCTGCCTCGAGGCTCCAAGCGCCTGCTCGTAGTCGAGACCCTCGGGCTCGGCGAAGATCTCGCGCAGGCGGCGCTCGGCGCGCGGAGGCACCGTCTGCCAGAGCTGCTGGGCGAGGTGGACGACGGCCGAGCTGCCGCGCGGGGCGGCGCCGACGGGCCCGAACGCGGCGCGCATCGCGTCGATGAGCGTGCGGACGCTGTCCTCGGGCAGGGCGTTGAGCAGCGCGTACGTGTCGAGCGCACCCGTGAGCAGCGCCCCGAGCAGGTACCGGAGCTCCGGCGTCTCGTCGCGGACCTCGCCGGCGAGGATGACGGCCGGAGGCACGAGCAGCCCGATCTGCGCCTCGAGCTCGCCCTGCGTGCGCCGGTGGAACAGGCCCGTGCGATAGCCGAAGAGGTGCACGATGCGACCGTACGTCTCGCCGAGGAGCGTGGGAGCGTTCGGCTGCACGCGCTCGAGGCCGGACAGGCCGTAGTGGGGCATGTCCTTCTTGAATAGGCCCGTCTCGCAGGCGATCCCCAGCGCCTCGCAGATCGGCAGGCCGAGCCCGCGGAGCAGCACCGGCGCGAACCCCTCGGGCAGCTCGCGCTGCGCGGACAGCGGCGGCGGCGGCAACGGGCCGGCGCCGGCATCGAACGCGCGCAGCACGTGATCGATCGCGCGGGCATAGACTGCGTCGCGCTCGCCGAGCGCAGCGTTGTGGAGCTTCTGCAGGACGCCACGATCACCGGGGCGCAGCGCGGCCTGGTGGCGCCGAATGGCCAGCACGTCGCGGGTGCGGTCGGGCGCGTCGCCGAAGAGGTCGATCAGCCGCTCGCCCGCGTCGAACGATCCCTGGTGGAATGCCTCGAAGAGGGACGCGACGGCCGCGTCGTCGGCCGCGGGGGCGTTCGCTGCCTTGGCCGGCCAGCTCGAGTGCGGCGAGCGGAGCGAGGTGGGCATGGCCTCGGCGGGCGCGACGCCGGCCTCGGGCGACTCCTTCGCGCCGACCTCGCCGTGGAGCGACCACGCGTGGGTCGGCGGCGGCGTCGGTCGCCGCGTCGCCGCCATCGCCATCGACGAAGGATGGCGCGGCAGCGGCTGCATGCTCGGCGACAGCGGGGGCGCAGCCGAAGGGGGCGCCGCGCGGCCCGGGCCGCGACTCGGCAACGCGGCAGCCGGCGGCGCCGAGGCCGCGGCGGGGGGCGCGAAGCGGGGCAACGGCGGAGGCGGAGGCGCAATCGCGACGCGCGGCGTGGGCGATGCGACCGCAGGCGGCGGGGGCTCCCCCTCGAGCTTCGCGACCGGCTGCGGAGCGGGATCGGCCGTCTCCGGCGCGGGATCCTGGCCGCCCGCGACCTCGACGAGGCGCCCGACCGCCGCGACCGGCCCGGCCGGCGCGGGGTCGTCGCTCCCCTGCACCACGACGAGCGGAACGACCTCGATGACAGGGTCGCCATCGACGACGACGCTCGCGGCTCGCGCGACGTCGGGCGCCGCGACCACTGTGGCATTCGAGGCCTCCTCGTTCACCGGGTCGGCCGCAGCCACGGAGGGAGCTTCCTCGGGCGCTTCAGGGTCGGCGGGGCGGGTGGCGACGGACGACGGCGCCTCGAGCGACGGCGCGGGGGCCGTCGACGACGGGTGATCGTCCGGCGTGGCAGGGACCGCCAGATCGGCGGAGCTTGGCGCTTCGGGCGCCGACGAGGTGGGCAACGAGTCTTGCACGAGCTTCTGCTCCTCCACGAGGATTGCGTAGAGCGCACGGTCGGCGGCGAGCGGGGCGGCTTCGCCGTAGAGCGCGATGGCGCGCACGGGATCGGTCGGCGTGAGAACCCGCGCGAGCTGGCCGAGCACGCGCGCGCGCATCGCGCCGGTGGCGACCTTGGCGAGCTCCTCGAGCGCGGCGCGAGCGACCTCCAGATCGCTGCTCGACGCCTGGAGCTCGAGCTTGCGACGCAGCGCGAGCGCGCGTGCATCGGGGTCCTCGGCGGCCTCGTCGAGCCAACGCGCGGCGGCGTCGAGCGCCGAGACCTGAACGGCCGCGTCCGCCGCCGCGATCGCGACGTGCCCACGACCGCGGAGCCCGCGCAGATCGCCCTCGAGCGCCTTCTCGAACAGCGGCAGCGCGGCGTCGAAGCTGCGGGTCCGCGCGAGGCGCTCGGCCATGCCCAGCGCGACGAGCGGCAGCGGACCGACCTCCGCGTGACGCTTGGAGAGCTCACGTAGCCCGGCGCCACCGCCCTGGATGACGTCGAGCTCCTCGGCGAGCAGGAACGCGTGCAGCTCGACCTGGTCGGGCGCGAGGCGAGGCGCGACGAGCCCGAGCTCCTCCACGATCGCCTGAGCCTCGCGCGGGGTGCCGGCGCCGCGAGCGCGGTACTCGAGCCGGCGCGCCTCGAGCAGCGCGCCCGGGTCGTCGGGCGCGAAGCCGACCGCGCGCCGCGCCCGGTCGAGCGCCGTCGCGTCGTCGCCGCTGCGCGACGCGAGCGAGGAGGCCTCCAGAAGGTAGGCTGCGGCCTTCACGTCGAGCGCCTGCGCCGCGCCGGCGAGGTCATCGAGCGCGGCGCCGAGGGCCTTCGGATCGCCCTGGATCCGGGCGAGGTCGACGCGAAGCGACAGCACCACGTCGCGCGGCGCGATCGAGGCGACGCCGTCGAGCACGCCGCGCGCCGCGGTCGCGTCCCCGCCGGCCAGGTAGGCGCGGCAGGCGCGCACGGCGGCGTCCGCGCGGTCCTCGTCGGTCTCGGCGAGCTCGGCGAGCTTGCGCCATTGCGGCGCCGCTCCGGCGCGGTCGCCCAGGCGCTCCCGAACGTCGGCGAGGTAGCGCAGCGCGCCCAGGTCGCCGTCGGCCTCGGCGAGCACGGCCTCGAGCTCGGTGGCGGCCTCGTCGAGCCGGCCGAGCCGCTGCTCGAGCACGGCCGCGCGGCGGAGCCGGAGCGCGCGCCGCGCATCCGCGCCGGTGCAGAGCGCGATGCGGCGCGCAAGCAGCGCGGCGACGCCTGCGTGATCGCCGCGATCGGAGGCCTGGCGCTCGAGGAGCTCGAGCGCGGCCGCGTCGGCGGGGTCGAGCTTCGCGAGCGCCTCGTACTGGTCGGCCGCCGCGGCGCGCTCGCCGAGCTCGCCGGCGAGGGGCGCGAGGGCCCGCAGCAACCTCGCGCGCGATCCGTCGTCCGCGGCGCGCGCCAGGACGTCGCCGAGGGCCTCGTACGCGGCGCGCTCGCCGCCGACGGCGACGGCCTCGCGGACGATGATCGCGACGAGCGCATCGTCGACCGGCACGGCGATGGCGAGGTCGACGAGCACCTCGAGCGCGGCGTCGTGGCGGCCACGCTCGATCAGATGATCGGCGAGCTCGCGCACGGCGCCGCTGCGCGCCGGTGCGCCGAGGTCGGACCGATCGACCTGGCGGCGCAGCACGCGCTCGACGTCGGCCGATCGCCCGGCGACGTCGAGCGCGGCGCGCAGGCGACCGAGGAGCCCGGCGCGGTCCTGATCGCGCAGCCCGACGGCGTCGAGCGCGCGCTCGAGCAGCGCGATGGCCGCGTCGTCCTCCCCCTTGCGGGACAGCCCCTCCGCGACGCGCGAGGCAGCGCCGACGCGGGTCGAGATCGGAACCGCGTCCTCGAACGCGCGCGAGAGCGCGGGGTCACCGGCCCGGCGCACCACGGCGTCGGTGCGCGCGATGAGATCGTCGTCCTCGGGGGCGCGACGGACGGCCTGCACGAGCAGCGCGGCGGCGCGCGCGTCGTGGCCGAGCGCGGCGGCGAGGTCCGCGGCGAGGCGGAGCAGCGGCGCGCCGACGCTCGCGTAGGGCTTGTCGGCGGCCTCCTGCACGCTCGACACGAACGCGGGGGCCTCCTCGGCGCGCGCGAGCGCCGGGACCGCGCTCGCGAGGGTCGCGAACTCGTCGAGGTCACCGTCGACGCGCATGCCACGACCCAGTGCCTCGAGCGCGAGCTTGGGGTCCGAGAGCAGGTCGACCGCGACGCGCGCGAGGGCGATCGCCGTGCGCGAGCCCTCGGGGCCGTCGAGCCTCGGCAGAGTCGCGCGAGCGGCGCGCTGGAAGCGCATCCGCTCGATGTCCACGTCGACCTCGAGAGCAGCGAGGTCACGCGCGGCGGCCCCCACGAGGACGACGGTGTCGACGTCCGGGTGGAGCACGAGCGCTCGCAGCAGGATGTCGAGGCGAGCGCGCACCCCCTCGGGCGACGGGCCGGCGAAGGACGCAGCGCGCTTGAGCCACACGGTGCGGGCGGCCGGCTCGCACGCGGCCGCGACGCGCTCGATCGCGCGCATGACCTCGGTCGAGTCGCCGGCGCGCTCGGCCAGGCGCGCGAGCAGCTCGTACGACGTGCCCTCGGCGGGCACGGCCTCGAAGCACGCGGCCGCGTGGCGCAGCGCGAGATCGAAGTGGCCATTCTTCTCGAACTGCCGGGCGGCGCGGTAGTGGGCGGCGCGCCGGCCGTAGCAGCCGAGGGCGGCCTCCGCGAGGTGACGGTACGCGCGGTCGAGGACCGCGAAGCCGTCGTCGACGTGCGCGGACTTCTCGACGATGGCGATCGCGTCGGCCCGCGTCGGGTCGATCTCGATCGCGGCCGCAGCCGCGGCGAGCGCGCGGTCCGCGAGGCCGTGCTCGTCGGCGAGGCTCGCGGCCTCGACGAGCAGGCGCGCGCGACGCTTGCGGTCGGGGTCGAAGCGCACGAGGGAGTCGGCCGCGGACATGGGCGTCGGGGCCACCACCCCGACCTCGGGTGCGGCGCGCCGGGTGAGGGCCGCGATGGCCTCGTGCACGCCGCCGAGCTCGCAGAGGTCGCGCGCGTAACGCTCCGCGCCACCCTCCGGCACCAGCTCGCTCGCGAGGTAGAGCGCCTCCTCGGCACCGGGATGATCGTGCGCGAGGTCCCAACGCAGCGCGGCCAGCTGGCGGAACGCCTCCGCCGCCCCCGCTGCGCGATCGGGGCCGAGCGACGAGAGGACCCGCGCGCGCGACTCGCCCAGCGCGACGAGGCCGTCGGACCCGACCGACGCGCCGGCGGCGGCCGCCCTGCGCTCGACCTGTTCGATCGCCTCGAGCAGCCCGACCGGATCGGGAGGCGCGCCCACGAGCGGGTCCGGCGCGTCGCCGGGGAGCGGGAGGCGGAGCGACGCGCGGCAGAGCTCGCGGGAGGCGCCCGTCCAGTCGCCAGCGTCGGCCCGGCGGCGGGCGAGGTCGAGGAGCGGCTCGACGGTCTTGCCTGCGCCCGGATCCGAGGCGATCCACCTCTCGAGCACGGCGATCGCGAGGCCCGAGTCGGCGGCGCGATGGGCGAGCTCGAGCAGCGTGTGGCGGAGCACGGTGAGGCGCGGACCGAACACGTCGAGCGAGCGGCGCGCGAAGCCGAGAGCCCTCGCCTGGTCGAGCTCGAAGAGCGTCTGCAGCGCGTCGGTGAACGCGGTGCCCAGCGAGCCCATCGGCTCGGGCTGCGAGAGCATCCAGGTGATCGCGTCGGCGATCCGGCTGGCGTCGCGCGCAGCCACCGCGCGGCGGAGGAGCTTCTTGATCGCGCGCGGGCAGCCCGGACGGAGCGCGAGCCAGCGCTGCGTCCAGGCGAGCGCGAGCTGCAGCTCGCCGAGCTCCTCGAGCGCCTCGGCGAGGCCGTCGCAGAGCGCGCCGCGGGGCACGATGACGCCCATCGCGCGCTCGACGGCGCCCGCCGCGACGCGATCGCGCTGCGCGCCGGCGAGGAGCGCGAGCGTGGCGACGGCGCGCGCGCACGTGGGGTCGGCCTCGCTCGCCTGCTCGGCCGTCTTGCGGGCGACGTCGTACGCGCCGACGCGCCCGTGGAGCTCCGCCGCGACCGCGAGCAGCACGGACCGAAGCGCAGGGCCCACCGGCCTCGCGAGCTGGACCAGGGCCTCGCCTCGCTCTCGGGCGCGGCCGAGCTCCGCAGCGAGGACGAGCGCGGCGCTGGCCGACGCGCGGTTGCCCACCGCGTCGGCCGTGAGCGGGAGGATCTCCTCGAGCGCAGCGGCCGCGTCGCCGCGTCGCCGCGCGATCGTGGAGAGCGTCATGCGTGCGCGCACGAGCTCGGCCCGCGCGGCGCCCGCCTCGATGCGCGCGCGCAGGGCGACCGCGAGCGGCTCGAGCTGCCCCGTCCGAAACGACACCCGCTCGAACGCGAGCGCGGCGGCGCGATCCGACGGGGCCCGGGCCATGAGCTCGGCGAGCACGGCGAGGTGGGGCTCCGGCTGGTCGGGCCGGCCCGCATACAGCGCGGCGAGCGCCGACAAGTACGGGGCGCGGGCGTCCCCCGAGGCCGCCGCGAGGCGGGAGCGCGCGTCCGCGAGCGTTTCGTCCTGCGCGCGCTTGCGGGGCAAGAGGCGATCGAGGGCCACGCGGCTCTCCTCGCCGGCTCCCGCGTCGACGAGCCGCTGGTGGGCGAAGACGGCGAGGGCCGGGTCGTCGAGGTCGCCCTCGGCGACCCGCGCGAGCTCCTTCAGCGCCTCGACGCGCGCGCCGCGCGCCGCGACGGCATGGCCGCGCGGCCCGCCCGGGCCGACGACGGGGTCGTGCAGCGCGATGCGCACGAGCGCCTCGACGAGGGGCGTGGGATCGCCGAGCCCAGTCGCGTGGTCGCGCAGCGCCGCGCGCGCCGGCGCGCTGTCGGGCCGGTTCGCTAGCGCCTCGATCCAGGCCTCGGCGGCGCGATCCGAGCTCGCGAGCGGACCGCCGTACAGGCGCGCGAGGGCCTGGTAGGTGTCCGATCGAGCGAGGCCCTTGCGCCGCTCGGCCTTCAGCTCGAGCCGAAACGCGAAGAGCTCGTAGAGCCCCGCCGCCGCGAGCACCTCGTCGACCTTGAGGCCGAGATCGCCCTCGAGCTCGCTCTCGAGCTCCGCGTCGAGCGCGGCGCCGATCGCGCGCGCGGCGTCGCCGTCCTCGAGGGCCGCGAGCATGCGCCCCGTGTGGATCTCGCGCGCCCGCGACGGATCGGTGGCCCAGACCGCGGAGGCGTGCGCGCGCAGGACCTCGTCGGCCGCGGCGGTCCGGCCACGCCCGGCGAGGGCCGTCGCGAGGGCACCGGCGGGGTCCGCCTCGGCGGGCGCGATCTCGAAGGCGCGCAGGCGGTCCTCGAACGCGGCTTCCTTGTCGCCGTTCGCCTCGCGACGGACGGCGGCCTCGAGGTACGCGGCGGCCGAGGTCGCGGGTGACACCTCGGCCGGAGCCCAGGCGGCGAGCGTGCCGAGCAGCTCGCTCGCGATCGCCTCGCGCGTGTCGAGCGTCGCCGCCTCGCGCAGCGTGTCGGCGGCCGCGCCGGGATCGCCGCCGCGCGCGAGCAGCACGGCGATGCGGACGAGGGTCGGCGCCATCTCCGTCGTGCGCCCAGGCCCGACGAGCCCACGCAGCATGCCCGCCCCGAGCACCGGCTCGCCGAGCCCGGCCAGCCAGCCCGCGACCTCGGTGCGGAGGGCCGGGTCGTCGCCGAGCGCGAGCGCACGCCGCGCGAGCGCCGTCGCCGTGTCGAGGTCCGTCCCGCGCGACGCCAGAAGCCGCGCGAGCGTCGTGGCGACCTCGCGCTCGCCGCCGACGTCCCCAGCCGATTGCCGATCGGTCAGGCGCGCACGGTGGTACGCCTCCTCGGCGCGCGGGCCCGTGTGGCGACGCAGCGGCTCGGCACGCGGCGGGCGGGCCTCCGCGGTGGCAGCTCGCAGCGGTGACGCCCCCCCCCCCGAGGGTGAGGCGACAGGGGGTTCGGTGGGAGGCGGGCTCATACGGCGTGCGTCGAGCCGCGGGATGCGGCGTCACGTGAGCGTATCAGAGCGCCCCGCCAGCTGGAAAAGTTGCGCCGATTCGGCGCAGCCGTGCGTCAGCGTACGGAGAGCACGAACGGCAGGGCCGCGAGCGTGCGCTCGCCGTCGACGACCGGGCGCACGGAAGCGATGAAGGTCTGGACCTCCGGCAGGAGCGCGCGCCAGGGCTCGACGACCACCTCTCTCGCCGCGCGCTCGGCGCGGGTCGCGAAAGCTCCGCGGGCGCTCTCCGCGTCCTCGTCGTCGTCGCCGTCGAGCAGGTCGAAGAGCGGCGCCTGATCGCCCACCACCTCGAGCGGCGCGTCGTCCGGGAGCTTCGCGAGGTCGCGCGCGAGCTTCAGCGCGTCGGCGAGGCCGCCGAGCTCGTCGACGAGCCCTCGCTGCTTGGCGTCGGCGCCGCCGAAAATCTGGCCCTCGGCGGAACTCGCGACGCGCGCGACGTCGAGCTTCCGGCCGTCGGCGACCCGCGACAGGAAGAGGTCGTACACGGACGTCATCGAGGCGAGCACCCGGGCCCGCGTGGGCGCGTCCCAGGGCGTGAACGGCGACATGTACGTCGCGCGAGCCGCCTTCTGCGGGTCCGGCGCGGCGGCGACGGTCTCGACGTGCACGCCGAGCTGCTCGAGGGCGTCGCCGATGGCGAGCTTTCCGCCGACGACGCCGATCGACCCGACGATGCTCGTGGGCTCGGCGAGGACCTTCGTCGCCGCGCACGCGAGGTAGTAGCCGCCGCTCGCGGCCATGCCCCCGATCGACACGACGAGGGGCTTCTTGTCGCGGAGGGCGATGAGCTTCTTCCACAGGAGGTCCGACGCGAGCGCCGAGCCGCCGGGGGAGTCGATGCGCAGCACGACGACCTTGGTCGCGCCGTCGGCCGTGAGCCGCGCGATCGTGCGGCCGAGGTCGCGCTCGGTGATGCCCTCGGAGCCGCCGAAAGGGAGCGGCGAGGGCGAGCCCCCCATCGAGATCGCCCCGATCGCGCGGACGACCGCGACGTGCGGGGTGCCGACGTGGCTCGCGCCCGAGAGGCTGCGCAGCACGTCGAGCACGCCGCCCGAGGCCGCGGAGCCGGTGTCCGCGGACCCGAACCGGACGGCGACGCGGTCGACCGACGCGGCCTTCTTGGCAGCGTCGCGCGCCTCGTCGGGCGTGCCGATCTCGTCGACGAGCCCGCGCGCCTTGGCCTCCGCGGGCGTGAACGGGCCATCCTCCGCCTGATCGGCGACGGCGGGGCTGCGCCCCTTGCCGAGCGCCTCGAGCCACGCGGTCCGGACGCCGCGGAGCGCGCCCTCGAGCGACGCGCGAGCCTCGGGGCTGGGCGCGTCGCGCGTGAAGGGCTCGCTGGCGCCCTTGAACTTGCCGACCTGGAGGAAGTCGACGCCGACATGGAGTCTGTCGAGCAAGCGGGCCGCGAAGACGAGCTGAGCGGCGATGCCGACCGAGTCGACGCCGCCCGCGGGGCTCACCCACAGGCTCGAGCAGCCGGTCGCGGCGAGCAGCAGCGTGCCGTTGGCGTAGTCGTGAGCGTGGCAGACGACGGGCTTGCCTTTCGCACGAACCTCGCCGAGGAGCCGCCCGGCCTCGGCCGCGCGCGCTAGCGGCAGGGCGCCGCCGCCGAGGCGCACGAACACGCCCTTGGTGCTCGCATCGTCGCGGAGCGCGGGCAGGAGGCGCACCAGGTCGAGCAGAGTGTGCTTGCCCTGCCCGCCGAAGAGCGAGGCGGGCACGTGCTCGGGCAGGCCGCGCCCGAGGTCGATCTCGACGAGCGCGGGCGCGGCGAGATCGATCCGACGCGACGGCTTGGCGGACGAGGCGGGCCCCGCGCCGGAGCGCGCCCGGCCGTCGCAGCCGCTCGCCACGGCCACGAGCAGCAGCGCCGCGAGGGCGCAGCGTCGCCTCAAGGCTTGAATCCCGGCAGATCCGAGGTGTCGACGGGCGCGGGCGCGGCCGGCGCGGACGACGGAGCGGCGGCCGGCTTCCTCGGCTCGACGCCGGGCAGGTCGGACGTGTCGACGGGCACGCCCGGCTGCGGAGCGACGTAGTCGTCGGGCACGCGGTCGGACGCGATCCACGATCCGCCCGAACGCCCGCTGCCGACGCGCTTGCCGCCGCGATCCTTGTCGGCCGGGGGCTTGTCGGCGCTCGGCGCAACCGCCGCGACCGCCTCGCCGGCCTTGGGCTTGCCGTCCTTGCCCTTCGCGTCGGGCTTGTCCGCTCGGGCGACGAAGGCGCGGAGCGGCTGCATGAGCGCGTAGGTGCGCGGCAACGCCGCGAGCCGCTCGATCTCGGCGCGGGCGCCGGCGCCGTCGCCGGACCTCGCGAGCGCGTAAGCGAGCAGGGCCTTGGCACGACCGAGGCCCTGCTCGGCAGCGGCGGCGCCGCGGAGGCGCTCCACGACCGTGGGCAAGCTCGGGTTGGCCTCGGCGAGGTCGAGCGCCGCGAGCGAGAGCGCGCTCTCCGGGTGCACGCTGGCCGCGCCGAGCGCCGTCACGAGCTTGCGCGCGCCGTCGAGGTCGCCGCTGATCCGGAGCGAGTCGAGGCGCGCCCGCACGGCGGCCGGCTCCTTCGCGGCCAGCTCGAACGCGCGAGCGGACGCCTTGTGCGCGCGCTCCGCCGCTTGATCGAGCTCGCGCTTGGCTGCGGGCTGATCGGGATCGTCGGCGGCGAGGAGGCGAACCGCGAGCCAGCGGGTGTCGGCGCGCACGACCGCGAGGCGCGCGAGCCCGATGACCACGCGCGGGTCGGTCTCGACGAGCACGCTCGCCTTGTCGAGCGCCTCCTTCGCGGCCTCGAGGTCGCCGTCGACCATGGCCTGCTCGCCCTGCGCGAGCAGCAGCGCGATGCGCTCGTCCGTCACGGCGGGCGCGGGACGCCCGGGCTGCGGTGCGACGAAGCGCCGGCCGATGGTGAGCGCGCCGAGCACGATCACGCCGCCGAGCACGAGGCCCGCGATCCAGCGCGAGCCGGCGCGACGCGAGGTGGCGGGAGCGGAGAAGCGAGGATCGGCGTAGCCCTCCTCGTAGGACGCACGGGATTCGGTGATGGATCGCGAATCGCCTTCGTAGCGGCCCTCGAGCGACGCGCGCACGTCCGTCCGTGCCGAAACGCCGCCGCGCAGGCGGCCGGGGCTCTGCGTCGGGGCGCTCGAATCCGGGGCGTCCGACGCCTCCGATCCCCCGACGCCGATGAGCGTGCTGGTCCGCGATGCGAGCGTGTTGGGGAGGGGACCGCCGCTCCTCGCGCGCGGCGGCGGGGTCGGCGGCGGGGGAAGCGGAGGAGGAGGCGTCGACGCGGGCGCGCCGCGGGGAGGCGGAGGGGGCGGCGGCATCGGCGGCCCCGAGGCAGGTTTCCCGGGCGCGCGGGGCGGCAGCGGCGGCAGCGGCGCAGGCAAGGGAGGCGCGCCGTCCGAAGCGGCGGCGCGCGCCGGAGGTGGAGGCTTGGGCGGTGGAGGCGTCGCGGCGGCGCGGTTCGGCAGCGGCGGCGGAATCGACGGAACGCGACGTGTCGGCGGCGCGGCGAGGGGCGCCTCGGCGTCGACCTTGGCCGGCGGCGCGGCGAGCGGGAGCGCGAACGCGACCGAGGACTCGGCGCGCGGCGGCACCGGCGAGGGCGCGCCGCCGAGGCCGAGGACGGTCGACGCGAGCGACGGCCCCGGGACGACGGCGCTCGCGAAGAACGGGTCGAGCTCGGCGATGGATCCGAGCCGGCGCGGGCGGGCCCCTTCGCGCGCCAGCACGTCGTCGCGGGTGACCTTGCCGCGACCGATCGCCTGCTGAAGCTCACGGAGGGCGGCGAACTCGATCTCCCGCCCATCGACCGTCCGCACCATCCAGCTCTCGGCGGCGCCGCCGGGGTCGGCCTTTCGGACCTTGAACTGGAAGCCGCAGCTCGTGCACTTGACGGTCGTCCCCCGCCCCGACACCAGCGCGTCGTCGAACTCGTACTCGGTGCCGCAGCGCTCGCAGGTGACGTCCATCTCGCTTCGGCGGAGAAACTAGCACACCCCACGTCCTCGCCACCCGTTCGCGGCAACGCGCGGCGGGCTGGAGCGGTCCTCCGTATCCGTCTGACGACGCCGCGGCGGGTGCGCGGACGGCGCAGGATCGGTCCTGGGCGCGGAGCCACCCCGCCACAGCGAGCCGTGAACCACGCTTCACGTCGGGCCGGCACCGGCGCCCAGAACCGCGGCCCTTGTCTGGGGCATGTCGCTTGCTACCCTCGAAACGCAGCCGAACGCTTGGTTTGGGAGACGGCCATGAAGCAACTTTCCGTGCTCGGGTTCCTCGGAGTGCTGACGACCGTGCTCGCGGGGTGCCCGATCTACGAGGGCAACAACCGCGGCGACGGACCGTGCGCCTACGACGGCTGCATGGCCGCAGGGCCGGCGACGACGACGACGTCCGGCAACGCGGGCGCGACGTGCAGCAGCCCGTCGGGCTGCGGGACGAACGAGACGTGCGGTCAGGACGGCCTGTGCCACCCGGGCGACTGCACGTTCTGGGGCTGCGTCTCGGGCACCACGTGCGAGGTCGACCAGAGCCTCGGCGCGTCGTGCGTCGCGGGCGGAGGCACCGGCGGCGCGGCCCAGGGCGGCGCAGGCCAAGGCGGCCAGGGCGGCGCGGCGCAGGGAGGCGCAGCGCAAGGCGGCCAGGGCGGCGCCGCGCAAGGAGGAGGCGGCCAGGGCGGCCAGGCGCCGGTCTACTGCGGCAACCCGGACGACTGCGGCCAAGGGCTGCTGTGCGCGCCCGACGGGACCTGCAAGGCCGGCGACTGCACGAAGATCGGCTGCGTGTACGGGTACCTGTGCGACGGGCCGAGCAAGACGTGCAAGCCCGTGGGCGCCGACGCATGCGGCGCCGACGCGGACTGCGCCGCCAAGGGCGCGGGCTACGCATGCCTCGACGGCGTTTGCACCTCGCCCGCCGACCAGTGCTGGGACCAGGGCCAGTGCCCCGCAGGCGACAAGTGCGCCGGGGGAAAGTGCGTCGGGGCCTGCTCGGCCGACGGCGACTGCGGCGGCGGCTTCGGCTGCGACCTCGCGCTCGGGGTCTGCTCGAAGGTCCAGCAGCCGTGCACCCTCACGAACGACTGCGGCAGCGCCGCGCTCGTCTGCGTGGATGGCGCCTGTGTCGGACGGAGCAACCAGGGCACGTGCTCGGACCCCGGCACGGTCTGGGTCGAGAACGGTTGCCTGCCCACCGAAAAAGCGACGTTCAAGTGCAGCGGCGACGGGGTGCAGGACGTCTGCCTCGACGGGTCCATCTGCCTGCACCACGGCTGCTACATCTCGTGCGAGGCGAACCAGGCGATCTGCGCGAACCTGTCCGGACTGCCGCTGTGCAAGCCCGTCACGACGGCCTCCGGCGTGCACCCGGTGTGCAGCTCGAGCCAGAACCTCGGCAGCGAGTGCGATCTCACCGCCAACCCGCCGAAGCCCTGCGACCAGGGCAAGGTCTGCATCGACGGCTTCTGCAAGTAGCCCGGCGAGCCAGCGACCGCGCCCGTGGCAGGCCACGGCGCGGGTCGCTCGCCGCGCGAAGACCCCGCTCGAGGGGGAGGGACGGGCATCACGGATGGGCGAGCCGCCGCTCCAATGAGGCCGCGCCACCGGCCGGAGGGCCCAGGGCTCGCCCTCAGCGGCGCCAGACGAGGATCTCGCGGCGCGGCGGCTTGCCCCGCGGGTACGGCGGATCGGCCCGGAGCTCCACGGTCGCGCCGGGCGCGAGCGGCACGAACCGAGGCTCGCCGCCGAAACTCCACGCCTCGCCCACCAGGGCGAGCGTGTGCAAATAGGGCGGATCGGGCTCGACCACGATCGCGACGACCTCCCGCTCGCCGGAGCGGCCGGCGACCGAGGCGCCGGTCGGCGTCGCGGTGGCGCCGGCGAGCACGGTGAGCTCGAAGCCGAGCAGGCTCATGCGGCGCGCGAACGCCATGACCGCGAGCGTGCGCTCCAGGTCGGGCATCGCCACCTCGGCCGGCGCGGGTAGCCAGAGCGGGCGGCGCGCGCGCGCGACCGCGGCCGGCAGCCCGGCGCGCCCCACCGTGCCGGGGGTCGCTTCGACGCAGACCGTCTGGGTCGCGCCCACTTCGGGCGGCGGCGTACAGGCGGACTCGATCGCAACGTCGGTCGGCGCCAACGTCGAGCGAGCGTCCGTCGAGATCGCGAGGAGCGGCGTCGCGGCGGCGTCGCCCCCCTCGATGATCAGCGAGGCGAGCCCGCTCGCGACGAGCGCGGCGCGCGCGTCGACCGCGAGCTCGTCGCTCGGTATCCAGGGGCGGACGCGCAGCCCGAAGCGAGCGCCGAGCTCACGCAAGCCGAGCCCGCCCCCGAGCCGCTCGCGGGGCGCGTGGAACAGGGTCACGACGCCGCGGCCTTCGCGCCACACGCTGAGCCCGGTCGCGTCGCGCACGCAGAAGCCGACCGGCGCGCCCCGCGGTACCGCCACGCGCTCGCCTCCGCGCAGCCGCAGGGAGAGGCCGTCGTCGCGACCCCGCCCGACGGCGAGGAAGCAGCCCTCGTTGCGCTGCGGAGCGACCACGAACGGCCGGTCGGACGGCGTCTGCCCGACGGCGGCGAGGCCGTACTTCACGAGGGCCTGCTCCTCGGGCGTGAGCGTCCCCGGCGAGGACGGCAGCGCGGTCCTGGCCCACTCGTCGAAGGCGGAGTCGGCGCACGCGCGGTCGGCGGGCCCAGCCGCCAGCGCCGCCGGCCGCGGCTCGATGGCTTGCAGCCGATCCACGCCGCCGACCGCGCTCGCCGGGACCGTGAGGACGCGGACCTCGACCGCGCCCACGCCGGTCGCGGCGACGGAGACGCGCTCGTCGGCGCACGCGCAGAAGCCGGCCGAAACCTCGCCATCGAGCACGACCGCCCCGCGCGTGATGGTCACGCGCGCCGCGCCGCCCGCCGAGGCCGCGACGACCACGAGGCACGTGCCCTCGAACGCCACGACGTCGCGCGGGTCGCCGTCGGCGCGCAGCTCGCGCACACTGTAGCCGGCGCCGCGAAACGGGTCGGCCGCGCGCTCGACGACCTCGACCGCGCGCGCCCGCGCGGCCAGGTACGTGCGCACGACCGTCGCGATGCGCCCGCTACCGAGCCCGACGAGGAAAATCGCGGCGCCCGCGACGAGGAGGCCGAAGCCGCGCCACCGACGCCGCACGAGGAGCGCCCGCTGGGTGACCGCGAGCGTCTTGCGGAGCTCGCGCCGGCGCGCGCTCGCGAGCAGCTTTGCGTACGCGACGCTGACGGCCGCGTCGGGGCTACGCGACTCGAGCACCGCGAGCGCGCGCTCGACCTCCGCCAGCTCGCCGATCGCAGCCTGCTCGCGCTCGCGCAGATCCCGGCCCGGGTCCGACTTCTCGGAAGGCTCCGACGCGGCCTGCGTCAGGTCCGCTTCGAGCGGGTCGAGCGGCCTCGGCAGCGGCACCGCCGCCGGGTCCTGTCGCGCCACAGGCCCGCTCGCCCCGCCGAGCTCGCCCGCGCCCCGCCCCGCGGGCGACCGGCCCCGGCGCGCCGGATCGGGCTGCGGCGGCACGAAAGCCGGATCCTGACCACGTCTCGACGCCACGATCCCTCACGATAGACGCGGCGGAGCGCGCAAGGAAGCGCGGAGCAACGGGGCACTTCGCGCCGCAACCCACCGGCCACGGGATCGCGCCGCGCGGGCAATCCGCTCAGCTATGCCCGGCGATCGCGACCGCCAGCACCGCGAGGACGACCGCCGCGACGAGCACGCCGACCACGACGACCCCGCGTCGGTGAACCCTGGGGTCGAACGCGCCGTGCAGGAGCTCGACCTCGTCGAGCCGTGCGCGCGCGACCACGATCGAGGCGTCCGCGGCGGCGAGCACCGCGCGCTGCGCGCCCGAGACCGCGCCGGGGCACCAGTCGAGGATCTGCTCGCCGGCGCGGACGAACGCCTCGCGGCGCTCGCCCTCGCGAAAGCCCCGCATCTCGGCCAACCGCTGCGCGCCACGGTCCTCGAGGCGCTGCTTCTGGCGCTCGAGATCGGCGACCTCCGCGTCGACCGCGTCGAGCCGGCCCTGCGCCCCGTCGCGCGCCGCGAGCGCCGACGCCTCCTCGGCCCGCAGGCGGTCGAGCTCCTCCACGCGGATCGATCGTTCGCTCTCCCCCGGCCCCCCGATCGCCGGCGGCCGACCGCTCGCCCGAGCGGCGTTCTCGGTGGCTCGCCGCTCGATCTCCACCCGCTTCTGGCGCGCCTCGGCGCGGGTCCGCTCGTCCGAGACGCGCAGATGGAGGTCGGCGTATTCGCGCGCGTGCGCGGCCGCGGCGAGCCTCCGGGGCATCACGGCGGCGAGCGCCTCGTTGACGTCCGCCGCCCACTGAAGCTCGAACGGCTGCTGGCTCGGATCGGCGGGGCCCGTGCGGTACCGATGCAGCGGGGCGAGCCACGGGGCGAGCGGATCGCCGGGCGCGGGGCTCACGGGCAGCGAGTCGACGAGCTGCACGAGCGCGTCGCGGCGCCCCTCCTGCGCGGCGACGAGCTCGGCCCGCGCGGTGACCAGACCGCGCTCGAGCGCCCCCCGGCGAAGGAGCACGCGCACGGAGTACGCCGCCGCCCCGAGCAGCGTGCGCGGCGGCGCCCCGTAGCCCTCCGGCGCGGTCGAGCGCGCTGCGCTCACCCCCGACGGGACGGCGACCGCAGCCGGCGCGACGCGCGCGACCGCCGACGCCGACGAAGCCCCCCCCGGTGCGCGCGCGCGCGGGGTGGGCAGCGGGAGCGGGAACCGCAGGGTCTTGGTCTCCCCCTCCGCGCTCGGCGCGACCGCCGCCGCGCCCGACCGTGCCCCGACGGGCGCGGGCGCCGCTATCGGCGAACGGGCCGCGCGCTCGCGCAGCGTCGCCGAAAACGCCACCTCGCCGATCTCGCGCACGACCGCCTCGCGCTCGGCCAGCCGATCGTGCGCTACCGTCGCGAGCCACGCCCCGACCTGAGCCGGCGTCGCGGGCCGGATCGCTTGCTCGAGCGCGGTCGCCATCTCGAGCGCCGTCGCGAAGCGCGCGGCCGGATCGCGCTCGAGCCCGCGCATCACGGCCGCGTCGAGCCCGGGCGTGACGCCCGTGACCCGCGCCGAGGGCCGCTCCACCGGCTTCTCGAGGATCTGGTAGATGACCTCGGCGTCGCTGTCGGCGTCGAAGAGGCGCTCGCCGACGAGCGCCTCCCACAGCACGACGCTCGCGGTGAACACGTCGGTCCTCCGGTCGACGGACCCCCGTTTCAGCTGCTCGGGCGCGATGTAACCCATCTTGCCCTTCATCTGATCGGCGCGCGTCGTGTGCATCCGACCGAGCGCCTTCGCGATGCCGAAGTCGAGCAGGCGCGTGATGCCGTCGAGCCCGACGAGCACGTTGTGCGGCGACACGTCGCGATGAACGATCGCGAGCGGCGAGCCGTCCTCGCCCCGCGCCTCGTGCGCCGCGTGCAGGCCGTGGAGCACCCCGATCACGATCGCGGCCGCGACCTGCACGGGCACGCGCCCGCCCACCGCGCGCGCCGCCCGCCCGAGGTACGCGAGCGACTCGCCCGGCACGTATTCCATCACCAGGAACACGGCGCCGTCCTGCGAGGCGACGTCGAGCGTCGGGATCACGTTGACGTGGCGGATGCACGTCGCGATGCGCGCCTCGTCGAGGAACATCGCCGAGAAATCCGGGTCGGCGGCGAGGTTCGGGTGCAGCCGCTTCACCGCGACGATGCGTGAAAGGCCGGTCGCTCCCACCCAGCGGGCGAGGTGCACGCTCGCCATGCCGCCCGCGCCGATCGGCTGCGAGAGCACGTAGCGCCCGAGCACCTCGGCGGCGGGCGCGGATCGCGGGGGGGGGCGGGGCGGAAGCGGGGGGGGCATCGTTCGGCGCACGGCGACCGCGCGGGAGGAACGCCATCGTACGGGCACCCCGCGGGCAGGCCAACCCGCTCGTCCCCCGTCCACGCGCTCGTCGGTCTCCGACGCCGCACGCTTGCGAGGCCGCGCCGGGGCCCGGTAGGATGCCGCTCATGCGCTTTGACGTCCTCCTCTCGCTCGCGGTCGCCGCCACGGCCGTCGGTCTCGCCCTCGGCTGCGCCCCGGATCCGCAGGGACAGGGCTACCCGCAGGGTGCCTACCCGCAGCAGGGCTATCCGCAGCAGGGCTACCCGCAGGCGCAGCCCCAGCCGCAGTATCCGCAGCCCCAGCCGCAGTACCCGCAGCCGCAGCCGCAGCCCCAGCCCCAGCCCCAGCCGCAGCCGCAGCAGCCCGCGCAGCCCGGCGCCTTCCCCTTCCCGATCCCCTCGGGCTTCCCCACCGCGCTGCCATCCGGCTTCCCGGCTCTCCCGTCGGGCCTGCCCGGCTTCCCCGGCGCGCCGCCGCCGAAGTAGAGCCGACCGCCGCGGTGGCGCGCTGCGCCGCCGCCCGCTACACCGATTCCCACCGGCTCCGAGGCGGACGCACGCCGCCTCGCCGGGCGGATCCACCTTGCTGCCGAGCTACGCCCTCCCCACCCTCGCCGATCGGCTCTCGCGCCACCGAGCGGACTCGATCTCGGGCGGGCCCGCGGGCGAGCGCCAGGCCGCCGTCTCGATCGTCCTGCGAGCCGGGCCGCGCGACGACGGCGACGCCGAGGTGCTGCTCATCCGCCGCGCCGATCACCCCCAGGATCCCTGGTCGGGCCACATGGCCTTCCCCGGCGGCCGACGCGATCCCCTCGACGACAGCCTCGAGGAGACGGCCATCCGCGAGGCCTCCGAGGAGGTCGGCGTCGATCTCGCGGCGCACGGCCGGCTCGTCGCGCGCCTCGACGACGTGCCCGCGATCGCGCGCGGTCGACGCCTGGGCCTGACGATCGCGCCGTTCGTGTTCTCGTTCGCGACGCCTGCGGCGTACGCGCCGCTCGCACCGAACGAGGAAGTCGCCGAGGCGATCTGGGTGCCCGTGGGGCCGCTCGCGCGCGGCGAAGGCGCGGGCACGTACGCCTACCGCATCGAGGGCCGCG
This sequence comes from uncultured delta proteobacterium, assembly GCA_903906315.1. Lineage (GTDB taxonomy): Bacteria > Myxococcota_A > Polyangia > Polyangiales > Polyangiaceae > CAIVJW01. Next base: position 23,083 of record CAIVJW010000267.1, read on the forward strand.
CGATCGATCTCCCGTGCCTGCGCGTCGGCGATCGCGTCGTCTGGGGCCTCACCTACATGATGCTGCAGGCGTTCTTCGCCGCGCTACGCGGGCAGTAGGCCGAGCGCCGCGAACGCCGCGCGCAGCTCGTCCGGCCCGCGCGCCACCCGCCCGCGCGGGCCGAGATCGATCGCCGGATCGCCCCGGAACCAGATCGCGCTCATCCCCGCGCCGATCGCGCCGTCCACGTCCGCCGCACGCGAGTCACCGACGTGCACGACCTCGTCGATGCCCACCCCGAGCCGCTCCGCCGTCCACACGAAGATGGCGCGGTCCGGCTTCTCGATCCCGAGGCGCCCGGAGTCCGCAACCACCGGGAACAGGCCGAGCCACCCGAGCTCGTCGGCGAGCTCCGCGATGCGCCCCTCCGAGTTCGACAGCAGCGCGAGCGGGACCCCCGCCCCCGCGAGCTCCCTCACGACGTCGATCACGCCCGGGATCGGCCTCCTCCACAGGTTTTGCGCCGGCTGCTCGAGCCACAGCCAGTCGGTGAGGTCCGCGACGCGACCGGCCGGCACCCCGGCGAGGTCGAGCAGGCGCGCCATGAGGATCTTCCACGGGTGGCCTCCGCCTCCGCCTCGGATGGCCGCGTCGTACGCGCCCCACGCGCCCGGCACCGCGGCCTCGACCCGATCCGGCGCCACCGCGACGCCGCGCTCCGCGACCCGCCGCGCGAGCATGGCCGGGTCGAGCTCGGCGAGCGTCTGGCCGAAGTCGAACGACACCGCGCGCAGCGTGGTCACTCGCCCTCGTACATGGACTCGATCTCGGTCGCGAAGTTCTGGTTCACGGCCTTGCGCTTGATCTTGAGCGTCGGAGTGAGCTCCCCGTGCTCGATCGTGAACGTCCGGTGGAGCACGCGGAAGCGCTTGATCTGCTCGACGCGCGCGACCGTCGCGTTGATCGCGTCGACGGCGCGCTGGATCTCGGCGTGGATCTCCTCGACCTCGTGCGGCCGCTGCGTCTCGCGCTTGCGGTCGGTGAGCCACTTCTTGGCGGCGTCGGGGTCGAGCGTGAGCAGCGCGGTGAGGTACTTCCTGCGGTCGCCGATGACGACCGCCTCCGCGACGAGCGGGTGGCTCTTGAGCGCGGCCTCGAGGTTCTTCGGCGCGACGTTCTTGCCGCCCGCGGTGATGAGGATCTCCTTCTTGCGTCCGGTGATCTTGAGGTACCCGTCCGCGTCGAACGCGCCGAGGTCGCCCGAGCACAGGTACCCGTCGCGCAGCGCCTCGGCCGTCGCGGCCGGGTCCTTGAAGTAGCCGAGGAACACGTTCGGCCCGCGCACGAGGATCTCGTCGTCGGGCGCGATCTTCACCTCGACCCCGGGGAACGTCGGGCCCACGGTGCCGAAGCGAGTGCGGCCGGGGCGGTTGAAGCTCGTCGGGCCCGTGTCCTCGGACTGGCCGTAGACCTCGTAGACGAGCACGTCGAGCGACGCGAAGAACTCGAGGATCTCGGGCGCGATCGGCGCCGCTCCGCTGACGCACATGTGCGCGCGGCCGAGGCCGACGGCGGGCTTGAGCTTGGAGAAGACGAGCCGGTTCGCGATCGCGTACTCGACGGCGAGGAGCCCGCGCGGCTCGCGCCCGACGCAGCGCTCGGCCGACGCCCGCGCGCCCACGCCGCGCGCCCACGCCGCGAGCCGCTTCTTCAGGCCCTTGGCTTCGGAGAGCTTGCCCGCGATGCCGGCATGGAACTTCTCCCAGATGCGCGGCACGCCGAAGAAGATCGTCGGCTGCACGTCCTTCAGGTCCTCGGGGACCTTGTCGAGCGATCGCGCGAAGTAGATCGCCGATCCCATCGTCGCCGGCCCGTGGATCGTGAAGACCTGCTCGGCGATGTGCGACAGCGGCAGGTAGGAGAGGCTCACGTCCGTCGGTCCGCCGCCGACGAGCTCGACGGCCCGCGAGGCCGTCCACGCCAGGTTCTCGTGCGAGAGCATGACGCCCTTGGGCGGCCCGGTGGTCCCCGACGTGTAGATGAGCGTCGCGAGGCCCGCGGGCTCGAGCGCGGCCGCGAGCTCGTCGACGCGCGCGTCGGGCGTCCCCTCCGCGTGGGCGAGGAAGACCTCCCAGGTGTGCACCTGGAACGGCGTCGAGTGCTCGGGGACCGCGACGCCCCGCATGAGCACCACGTGCCGGAGGTGCGGGAGCCGCGCGGCCTCGCGCTCGACCTTGCGCCACTGGTCGAGGTCCTCGACGAGCACGACGGGCGATTCGGCGTGGTCGACGATGTACGCCACCTCCTCGGGCGAGCAGGTGGCGTAGATCCCCGCGGGCGCCGCGCCGACCGCCATGGTCGCGAGGTCGAACACGACCCACTCCGACCGGTTGAAGCCGAGGATCGCGGTCGTCCCGCCCGGTCGCACACCGAGCGCCACGAGCGCCCGGGCGGCGACGCGCACCTCCGCGGCGTACTCGGCCCAGGTCGTGCGGCTCCACGAGGCGCCGCGGTGGGTAAAGTGCGCAGGCGCGTCCGGCCGCCGGCGTGCCTGGTCGAAGAGTCGAGCGACGATCGTATCGACAGAGCCCATGGGACCTACAACAATACGAAAAGGATCCGTTCTCAACCAGGGCTGCCACGGGCGACGCGCGGCGCGTCCGCTGGCCGCGGAAAACCGCACCTAGTGTTGCCTAAATGGCGATCCGAGACTTGACGGAGCAAGGCTACGCTTCTTAACTACTCGCGGCCGCGACCACCGAGGCTGCGATGGGGGGAGTCACGTGGAGCCCGAGAAGCACGACGAGCGAGGGCCGACGCCTGAGGCGCGGCCGGTGACGTCCGGAACGGACGCCGGAGCGTGGGCAGGGCCGCAGACCGGCTCGCTCCTCGACGGCACGTACCGCATCCTCCGCCCGCTCGGCGAGGGGGGGATGGGCCTCGTGCTGCTCGCCCGCGACGAGCGCCTCGACCGCGAGGTCGCCATCAAGGTGATCCGCCCGGATTGCCCCGACTACGAGGGGCGGCTCATCGACGAGGCGCGCGCGATGGCCCGCGTGCACCACCAGAACGTCGTCGAGATCTTCGCGTTCGGCAACTACGCGGGCGCGGCCTACTTCGTGATGGAATACCTGCCGTCGGAGACGCTCGACGCCTGGTGCGCCCGCCACCGCGGGCCGCCGGTCCCGGCCGAAGACGTGCTCCGCATCCTGGATCCGGTCTGCCAGGGCGTCGCGGCCATCCACGCCTCCGACACCACCCACCGGGACCTGAAGCCGTCGAACATCCTCATCGGCGCCGGCTTCCGGGTGATGGTGGCAGACCTCGGGCTCGCGCAGGCGATCGCGCCGTGGTCGGGCCTCGACGGGCGCGACACCGTCTCCGGCACCCCGGAGTACATCGCGCCCGAGGTGGCGACGCAGAAGGACGTGGCGCCGCACCTGCGATCGCGGGCCGACGTGTACGCGCTCGGCGTGATCGCGTTCGAGCTGCTCACGGGGCGGCTGCCGTTCGTGTCGGACAACCCGATCGAGCTCCTGCGCATGCACGCGCTGCGTCCGCCGCCGTCGCCTCGGTCGATCCGGCCGGAGCTGCCCCCGGCGGTCGACGACGTCCTGCTCCACGCGCTCGAGAAGGACCCGGTGAACCGGACGGCGAGCGCGACCGCGTTCCGCAAGGCGCTCGAGCGCGCGCTCAGCCCGCACGTGGAGGAGGACGGCCCGGTCCGCAAGGCGAGCGTGCCGGCGTTCCGGTCGCCGGCGCCCGCGACACTGAGCCCCCCGGCAGGGACCCCGGCGGCCGACCGCGTCATCGCGGACGGCCCGGTCCGCCCTCCTCCTGCACGGGCGCCGCGCCACGACTCGCCGCCCCCGGCGCGGCTGGGCTCGCCCCACCTCGACACGGCGGACCTCTGGCAGCCCGCGTTCCCGCCGCCGTCGAGCCAGCCGCCCGGCAGCCTGGGGATGCGGCCAAGCGCGCCCGCGCCTGCCACCCGCAGCTCGGTCCGGCCCGGGCGCAGCGTTGCACGCGCGATGCGCTTCCTGGTCGCCGATGACGATGAGCACGTCCGTGGCGTCGTCTCGCGGGTGCTCGCCCGGACGTTCCCGGAGGCGGTCGTCGAGGCCGTGGCCGACGGCACGAAGGCGCTCGCCAGCCTCGAGTGGCACACGCCGACGCTGGCGCTCATCGACCTCGACATGCCGGGGATGAACGGCATCGAGGTCGTCGCGTCGCTGCGTTCGCTGCGATCGGCGCGCGACATGGCGATCGTGGTCATCACGGGCACGGGGACGCCGTCGGATCTGCGACTGCTGCAGCAACTGGGCGCCCAGGCGTTCCTGGTGAAGCCCTTCCACCCCTCGCAGCTCATCGCCACCGTCCGCGAGATCCTGAGCGAGATCGAGGCCGGAGGTGGCGACCCGGCGGACACGTCCGACCGGCGATGAGCCAAGCCCGGGCGCCCGTGCGCGTGCTGCTCGTCGAGGACATCGCGGAGGACGCGGCGCTCGTCGAGCACCTCCTGTCGCGCGCGGCGGGGACGACGTTCGCCGTGCAGCGCGCGGAGTTCGTGCGCGAGGCGATCGACCGATTGCAAGCCGAGGCCGTCGACATCGTGCTGCTCGACCTCGGGCTGCCCGACGCCCTGGGCCTGTCGGGCCTCGACCGTGTGCTCGCCGTCGCGCCGACGGTGCCCGTCGTCGTCATGACCGGCGCGGAGCGCGACGAGCTCTCGGCCCAAGCGCTCGTCCGCGGGGCCGAGGACTTCCTCGTCAAGGGCGAGATGGGCAGCGACGCGCTCGCCCGGTCAATCCGGTACTCCATCGCGCGAAAGCGCGCCGAGCTCGCCCTGCGGCGCACGCACGAGCAGCTGCGAACCTCGCAGAAGATGGAGGCCATCGGCCGGCTCGCGGGCGGCCTCGCGCACGACCTGAACGGCGTGGTCACGGCCATCCTCGGGTACGCGGACCTGGTCGCCGAGGCGACGCCCGAGGACGACGTGCGCCGCGCCGACATCGACGAAATCCGCCGCGCCGGCGAGCGCGCCGCGTCGCTTACGCGACAGGTGCTGGCGTTCAGCCGGCGCGAGATCACCCACCCCCAGGTGCTCTCGTTCGACGCGGTGGTGGGCGACCTGACGCGGATGCTGAGGCGGCTCATCGGTGGGCACATCGCGCTGCGCGTGGAGCTCCGCGCCGACCACGCGTTCGTGCTCGCCGACCCGAGCCAGATCGAGCAGGTCGTGATGAACCTCGTGCTGAACGCGCGCGACGCGCTGCTCGGCGGAGGGACGGTGAACGTCCGGACGGCGGTCGTCGACGGCGGACCGGAGGGCACCACGGCCGCCGGGCGCTCGGCTACTGGGCCGCACGTGCGCATCGAGGTCGTGGATGACGGCACGGGCATGTCGTCCGAGACGATGGCGAGGATCTTCGAGCCCTTCTTCACGACGAAGGAGCTCGGCAAGGGCACGGGCCTCGGCCTCGCGACGGTGCATCGGATCGTCGAACAGCTCGGCGGGTGCATTCAGGTCGAGAGCTCGCCGGGCAAGGGTTCGGTGTTCCGCGCGTACCTGCCCCGCACGAGCGGCGCAGCGCCGACGGCCAACGTCGACAGCGCGCCCGCCACGGCGCGACGCGGGACCGAGACCATCCTGGTGACGGACGGCGACGAGGGCGTGCGATCGCTGACCCGCCGGGTGCTCGAGCGCGTCGGCTACAAGGTCCTCGAGGCCGCCACCGCCGAGGAAGCGCTGCTGGTCGCAAACCACCACGACGGGGTCATCCACCTGCTCCTGACCGACGTGGTGCTGCCGGGCATCAGCGGGTCCGAGCTCGCGAATCACATGCGCCGCGAGCGACCGGAGGCGCGGGTGCTCTACACGTCGGGGTACGCGGCGTCGGAGACTCCGCCGTTCGGGCTCGACCTGCGCGGCGGCTACCTCGAGAAGCCGTACCGCCCCGACGCGCTCGAGCGCGCGATCCGAGCGGTGCTCGACGCGCCGCCGCGGGGGCGCTGAAGATCGCAGCCGGCCGCGCCTCCGCGCGGGGCGCTGGGGATAGTGCTCGAGCCAGACACCCCCTCGGCCGCTCGGGTCATTGCCGGACCTTGCGCGGCTTGCGGGGCCGGCTTCGCGCGGGCTTCTCCGGCTTGTCGGGCGCGCCGGCGTCCTCCGCGGGGAGCGCCGCGCTCGCGCTGACGGCGGGCGACGGCCCGGGCGCCTCGAGCGCGCGGCTCCGCGCTCGGATCGCGATCAGGCGGTCGACCAGCGCCGCCGCGTCCTCCGCAGGCAAGGCGACGCGCCCGTGGAGGAGCTCGCCCTCGGGCTCGAGGCGCAGTCGCTCGAGCAGGGCGCCCACGCCGGCGAGCCGCAACATGGGATCGGCGGCCCTCGCCTGGCGAGCGGCCTCGAGCGAACGCGCAAGGTCGGCGCACGCGGCGGCCGCGTCGCACGTCACGACGGCGTGGACGGTCACCTCGGGCCCGAGGCGGAGCGACGCCCCCGCCGAGGTGATGGATGCCGTCGGCGAGGCCGCCGCGCCGGCGCCCCGCAGCTCGATCGCGAGGGTCTCCCGCTGCTCGGCGGTGAGCACGACGGTCGCGCGCAGCGCCCCCTCGCCGACCTCGCGCGAAAGCAGCGCGTGCGCGGGGCTGCCGCGCACCGCGCCGATCCGCCCCTCGGCAGCGTCGATCATCGAACGCAGGTACGTGCCTGCGCCGAGCAGCACGGGGCCGCCCTTCCGGACCGCGATCTCGCCGCCGGTGGAGGCCATCGTCGCATCGCGGACGCCCCGAAAGGTGCCGATCGGCGTCACGACCGGGCGACCGCCGCGCCGCTCGATGACCTTCGACGCGCACGCGACGAGAGCCTCGTCGTCGACCGGTCCGGCCGCCACGAGCCCGAACTCGCCCGCTTCACCGTCCGCCGGCACGGAGACGGCGATCTCGTGCAGCTTGTCGATCGGATCGAAGCCGCACACGTCGCGGACCGTGCCGAGCCCGGGGATCTCGCGGGACGACCGGAAGACCGGCGCGAACGCGGGCGAGGCGCGGAGGGCGTCGAGGTCGACGACGGCGACGAGCATGGCGCCGGCGGGCACCGCGTCGAGGGCGCTCGCGTGGAGGTCCGGCAGGCGCCGCCCACGCGACAGCGCGGCGAGCCCGCCCGCCATCGCGAGGGCGACGGCGACGAGGACGATCGCGTTGCGGGAGCGCGTGTGCACGGCGGACCGTTAGCACGACCGGGGGCCGAGGCGAGCGGCCGCGGCGAGCCCGCGAAGGGGCCGCGCGCGGACGGTCAACGCCGCGGGTCGCCGGAGGGCGGCGCGCGCTTGCCGAGCAAGCCGCCGACGGCCCCGCCGAGCTGCGGCACGTACGACGAGAGCATCACGAGGACGAGCAGGATGGCCACCAGCTCGATCTCGTTCCACGAAGCGCCGCCCAGCATGACGCGGCTAGTCTACACTACCTCGCGGCCCGAGAGGGCTCACGAGCCCGGAGTCGGGCCGCTGCCTGCACCCGGAACCGGAAACCGCCCGACCGCCGAGCCCGCGTGATCGCGAACGACCTCGACCCCGCCGACCCCACCGGCACGCGCCGCGGCCACCTCGTGCTGGTGACGGATGCGTCGGCCGAAGGCGAGAGCATCGGATCGGCGCTGCGAGCGCGGGGCTTCCTCGTGGTCGACGTACCGCTCGGGCTGCTCGAGGCCCGCGTCGCGGGCGAGCGGCCGGACGCGCTCGTCATCGACATCGACGAGCCGGGCGCCTCCGAAGCGCTCGACCGCGTGCGCGAGCGGTCGGCAGGCGCGGCGGCCGAGGTCGTGTGCGTCGGCGACCCGATCCGCGCGGCCGAGCTGGGCGTCGCAGCGGCGTTCGAGCGGCCGGTCGACATCGCTTCCCTCGTCGCGCACCTCGCGCGCGTGGTGGCGCCTGGCGAGCGCAGCCGGTGGCGAGCGCCGACCCAGCCGCCTTCGGCCCGCCCGATCCGCGAACGGCACGATCGACGCTCGGTGCCGCCGTCCCGCGGCGAGGCGCTCGGGAGCCTCGCGCCCCCCGCCATCGAGGACTGGCAGAGCTTCTCGCCCGGCACGCCCGGCGCCCTGCCGTCGTTCGCGGCGGCCGCGGTGGGCCCGGACGACGCGGACCCGGGGTCGGATCCGCTCGACCTCGCGTCGCTGCTCGAGGGCCGCGCCGACGGGTCGATCGGATCCGACCTGTCGCCAGAGGACCTGAGCCCGGACCTCGCGGCGCTCCTCTCCGCAGCGGAACGCCGCGTGAGCGGCGGCGGGAGCGCGGCGAGCTTCCCGGCTCCCGCCGACGACCTCGATCTGGTGCTGCCGCCCGAGCTGCTCGCGATGCTCGACGAGCCCCTCGACGCGGACGGCGAAGGCGGCACGGGGAGCGCCGCAGGAACGGGCGACGCCGTCGCGAGCGTGACGCGCGGAGGGACGGGCGCGCTCTCGATCGCGGCGATGGCCTTCGACGGCTCGACGGGAGAGCACACCGCGCGCGATCCGGATCCGCGACGGGCGCAGCGGTCGCCGACCCCGCTTCCGCCCGACCGCACCGGCGCAGGATCGAGCGCGCCGGCGCTCACCGACACCGACGGAGCCGTCACCGTCGGCGGCGAGGAGCTCGCGGCGTCGAGCGCGACCGGACGGGGCACGGCTCCCTGGTCGATCACCCACACCGCTACGACGTTCAACCCGGAGATCGACGACCCGCGCCCCAGCAGCTTCCCCGCGTCGAGCGCGCCCCTCGATCGCTCGCGATCGACGCGCCCTCCGCCCCCCAGCGGCGGCGCCGATCACGACGAGCCGGACGCCCCCACGCTCGCGCAAAGGCCCAGCACCCACGCGCTGCCGCCGCCGCCATTTCCGCACCTGGAGCTCGGACCGTCCCCCGCTCCGCCGCTCGGCGCGCGCCACGCCGCGCGGCTCGCCCCCGGGTTCCAGCACGCGCCGCCGCTCGCCCCCGGGTTCCAGCACGCGCCGCCGCTCGACCGGCACTCGGAGGGCATGACGCCGTTCCCGCCCGAGCGAGCGACGAGCAGCCCCGCGCCCCCTCCGTCCGCGGCCGACCACGCCTTGCCGGCCGTGCTCGGCGAGGGCGACGCGCTGCGCACCCTCGGACGGGCGATCGCCGCCCGCGCGTCGGGGTCGCTCGCGCTCGCGGCCGACGCGGGCCCGCGCCGCATCGTGCTGCGTGACGGCGACGTGGTGACGGCGGGATCGGGCGTCACCGACGAGACGCTCGCGGCGTTCCTCGCCGGTCGCGGGGACATCGACCGCGAGGTGGCGGTGCGCCTGGCGAGCAAGCTGCCGCCGTTCGGCCGACACGCCGGCGCAGCGCTCGTCGCCCACGGCCACCTCGGGCAGGACGACCTCTGGCCCGTGCTGCGCGCCCACGCCGAGTGGCTCATCGGCCGCGCGGTGATCGAGCCACGCGGCACGTGCGAGCTCGAGGACGAGCCACCCGGCCGCCTCAAGGCCGAACCGAGCGTGTTCGGTGGCGCGACGGGCGCCGAGGTGCTCGTCGAGACGGTGCGACGCGTGCTGACGCCGCTCGAGGCATTGCACCGCCTCGGCGGCCCCGACGCGCGCCTCGAGGAGGGCGCGCGCGTCGGCCTGCTCGGCGAGTGCGCGCTGCGCCCCGACGACGCCGAAGCCGTGCGCGCCGCGGCGGGGCGCACGGTCGCCGAGGCGCTGCAAGGGCACGACCCGGTGCTCGCGAACGTGCTGTACGCGCTCACGGCGCTCGGCGTCCTCGACGCGCACGCCGAGGCGCCCAGGGCGCCGACGCGGGCGAAGGCCCCGGACGATCCGCTCGACGCGGAGGCGCTCCGCCAGCGCGTGCGCGCCCGCATGGCGCTCGTCGACGACGGCGACTACTTCGCGCTGCTCGGCGTGCCGCGATCGGCGACAAGCTACGAGGTCCGCCGCGCGTACCTGGAGCTGCGCCGGAGCCTCGAGCCCGGTCGCGTGCTCACCGCGGCCACCGCCGACCTCGGCGACGACCTCCGGCTCATCCTCGAGGTGCTCGACGAGGCCTACGAGATCCTGCGCGAGCCGCACCGACGCGACCGATACCGCAAGGCAATCGAGGTCGGGCCGCCATAGGGCGGCCGACTCGCCGTCGCACCGCTCGGTCCTCGGCCCACGCGGTCGCTAGTGCACCGCCGAGCGCTTCTTCTTCGTCCCGAGGCCGGCCACCGAGTCGACGAGGATCTCCCCCTTCTCGACTCCCACCATCGCCGTCGCGCCCGACTCCAGCTCTCCGCGCAGGATCATCTCCGCGAGCGGCGCCTCGATCAGCCTCCCGATGGCGCGCTTCATCGGGCGCGCGCCGAGCTCCGCGTCGTAGCCGCCCGCGTCGAGCAGCACCTCGATGGCGCCCTCCTCGACCTCGAGGCGCACGCCGCGGTCCTCGAGCGACTCCCCGAGCGCGTCGAGCAGCTTGCGGGCGATCGACGCCACGTCCACGCGCGAGAGCGCGCCGAAACACAGCACCTCGTCGAGCCGGTTGTAGAGCTCGGGCGGTAGCGCCGCGCGGGCCGCCGCGAGCGTCGCGTCGGCCGCCTTCTGGTCGGTCGATCCCGTCGAGACCGCACGCGCAGCGAAGCCCACCGGCCGCTCACCGCGCGACGCCGTCCCCTCGGCCGATCCGAGGTTCGAGGTGAGCACGAGGACGGTGTTCGTGAAGTCGACGAGCCGCCCCCGCCCATCGGTCAACCGCCCCTCGTCGAACACCTGGAGGAACGCCTCGAGCACGTCGCGGTGAGCCTTCTCGATCTCGTCGAGGAGCACGACCTGGTAGGGCCTCCGCCGCACGGACTCGGTGAGCTGTCCGCCCGCCTCGAAGCCGACGTAGCCGGGCGGCGCGCCGACCAGCCGCGCGACCGCGTGAGCCTCCGCGTACTCGGAGAGGTCGAGCCTCGTCATCGCGTCCGGCGAGTGGAACAGCGCCTCCGCGATCGCCTTGGCCGTCTCGGTCTTGCCGACGCCCGTCGGGCCGAGCAGGAGAAACGACCCGATCGGCCGCCGCCCGCGCAGCCCCGCGGCGTTGCGCCGGAGCACCCTCGCGATGCGCCCGAGCGAGGCCGTGTGCCCGATCACGCGCTCGGCCAGCAGCGCCTCGAGCGCCAGCATGCGCTCGCGGTCCGTCTCGAGCAGCCGCTCCACGGGCAGATCCGCGAGCTCGGCCACGACGGCCGCCACCTCGGCGAGGCCGACCGACGCCGCCGCGCTCGCCGTCGCGCCCGCGAGTCCGGTCGCGCGCCGCCGCGTGCGAGCGCCCGCCATGTCGAGCACGCTGATCGCCTTGTCCGGCAGCGCGCGCCCAGGCAGGTAGCGCACCGACCACGACACCGCGGACGCGACGGCCTCGTCGGCGTACGAGAGGCCGTGGTGCCGCCCGAGGTCCTCGGCGACCCCGCGGACGAGCAGAAACGCGTCGCTCTCGTCCGGCTCGGCGATCTCGACGACCGTGAAGCGCCGCGCGAGGGCCGGGTCGCTCTCGACGCTGCGGCGGTACTCCTCGGGCGAGGTCGCGCCCACGAGCCGCAGCTCCCCGCGCGCGAGCGCGAGCTTCACCTCGGCCGTCGCCTCGTCGAGCGCGCCGCCGCCGAACAGCTCGTGCAGCTCGTCGACGAACAGCACGATCTCGCCCGCGGACTCGCGGACCTCCTTCACGACGGCGGCCATGCGCTCGGCGAGCGCGCCGCGCGCCGCCGTCCCCGCGACGAGCTCCGACACGTTGAGCTCGATGAGCCACCGCGGCCCCTCCGCACCGGGCGCCTCCGCGAGCCGCTGGGCGATCCCGCGCGCGACCGCAGTCTTGCCGACGCCGGCCGGCCCGACGAGACACGGGCTGTTCGCGCGGCGTTTGGCCAGCACGTCGAGCGCCTCGTCGACCTCCGCGTCGCGGCCGATCACGCGCTCGAGGCGCCCCTCGGCGGCGGCGAGCGTGAGGTTCTTGCCGAGCGTCGCGAGCGTCGGGAACCGCTCCCGGTCCAGCGCGAGGTCGGATCCGACGGGCGCCGCGACGCGCGCCTCCGCGGGTTCGGCGACCGACTGCGTGCGGAAGCCGGCGGGCGCGCGCCGGGGATCGACCCTCCCGCGCAGCGCGGGCTCGATCGCGGTCACGGCGGGCGGAAGCTGCGGCGGGGTGCGCGCGCGATCGACCCGCACCGACGACGGTGCGGTCGACACCAAGCTCGCGGTCATGGCCGGGGCGTGGGGCGTGGGCACGAGCGAGACCGTGACGCCGGGTCCTTCAGCGCCGTGGCGCGCGCGCGAGCTCGGCGACGGCGCGAGCAGCGCCGATCGCACGGCCTTGGCCGGCGCGGGCTCGCCCTCGGCGCTCCGCGCGGCCGGCTGACGGCGCGCGGCCACCATCCCGAGCGAGAGCTGCATCGCCGCACCGCGCAGCCGTCCGAGGTCGACCCCGAGGTGCACGAGCGCTCGGTGCGCCGCGCAGCGACTGTCGCCGAGCAGCGCGAGCAGGAGGTGCAGCGCGGTCGGCTCGTTCGCCGCGCCATTGCCGGGCGTGGGCGGCCCGATCCGCAGCGTCGCGGGGGCCCGCTTCGAGAGCTCGCGCGCGGCGTCCAGCACGCGCCCGAGCGAGGCCGGCCCGTCGTCGTCGAACGACCGCGTCGCCTTGAGCAGCGCGTCCCGATCGAGGCGCCGCTCGCGCAGGAGCTCCGCCGCCTGGCTGTCGCGCGCCGCGACGGCCGCGATCAGGTGCACCGTGCTCGTGCGCTCCTTGCGACCCTGGGCGAGCTCTTGCGCGAGCTTCCGCAGTGTGACGAGCTCGGCGTGAGAACGTGCCCCGGTCATCCGCGTTCGGTTCGCACGCCGCGAACGACATGGCCAAGTTCGCGAGGTGCTGCGGGCGCTGCGGCGCTACCGTACGCTGGCCGCACATGAAGCCAAGTGGACGAGAGCCGCCGGAGCGCGGCGACGGCGAGCCGCTGCCGGCCCCCCCCGCGGAAGGCGACGCCGCACCCGAGCGCGCCTCGCTGCTGGTGCTGTTCGGCGCCGCCGCGATCGCCCTCGCGCTGGTCCTCGGCGCGGTCGCGCTCCTCGCGGTGATCGCCCTGCGACCGTAGCGCGAACGGTTCCTGGGGTTCGGGGCCGATCGCGGCCCCATCGCGACTACGCCGCGGCCCCCGAGGCGTGGCCGAGCCAGTCATCGATGGAGTCGACGAGCTCCGCCCACACGTCCTCGCGATCGCGCTTGTAGCTCTTCGGCAGATCGAGCGAGTGGTCGCCGCCGTCGACCACGTGCAGCGTCGCGCGCCGGCTGAGGTGCGCCACCACCGGGCGCAGCAGGCCGAGGTCGCACAGCGGATCGCGCGTGCCCTGCAGAAAGAGCATCGGCACCTTCACCGCCGAGAGGTGCGTATCGCGCAGCGCCTTCTTGTTGCCCGGCGGGTGCAGCGGGTAGCCGAGGAACACGAGCCCGTCGCAGGCGAGCCCCTTCGAGGCCACGATCGACGCGACGCGCCCGCCGAGCGACTTGCCCCCGAGCACCACGCGCCGGAGCTCGAGCCCCGGCGCCGCGCGGAGCGCCGCGACGGCCGCCGCATACCCCTGCTCGAGCCGCTCCGGCCGGTCCGGCGCGCGCCGCCCGGCCTCCTTGTACGGGAAGTTGAAGCGCAGCACCGTGTGCCCGCGCGCCGCGAGCCCCGCCGCGATCGCCACCAGGAGCGGCGCGTGCATGTCGCCCCCCGCGCCGTGCCCGAGCACGAGCCCGATGCCGGAGCGCTCGCCGACGGGCAGGGACAGCTCGCCCGTCACCTTCGTCTCGGCGTCGACCTCGATCTCGAGCTGCGTGGCCATGCCCAGGGTCTCCTCGCGCGAGGCGCGGCCTGGATACAACCACGGAACCGCGCGCGGGCGGCGCCCTTTCAGTCCGCTCCGCGCGCGGCTCGCGCGGCAATCAGAGCGCCGTCGACACGATCGGCGTCCCGGGCCCGTTCCCGTCGCCGGGGCGCATTCCGCCCCAGCCATCCGGCAGCGCGGGCAGGGTCCAGTCGAAGAGCCACTTCGCGTCCTCGGGCGCGACGTTCACGCACTCGGCGCTCTTCGGGTTGCCGAAGTCCTCGTGCCAGTACGAGGCGTGCATCGCGAGCGGCGCGCGCAGGTACTGAATGTTCGGCACGTCCGTGAACCAAAGCACGGTCGGAGGCCCCTTGTCGGGCGACATGATCGCGACGCGGTCCTTCCACTCGACCGGAAACTGCCCCGTCTTCGTCATCGAGTAGATGTACGGATCATAGCCCGGCACCGGCGCGCCTCCCTTGCCGGGCGAGAAGAGCGTCGCCCGCACCGGCGTCGACCCGACATACGCGGTGAGCGTGCCGGGCACGATCTTCACCTCGAGCCACTTCTGGTCCTCCTTGATGCCGCGAGGCAGCTTGTCGCGGACCTTCGTCACGGTGACGTCGCTCTCCGCGACGAACAGGCCCTCTCCGCCGCGCAGCGCGAGGTAGGGCTTCTTGCCGTCATTGACGCGCTCGCCGGTGATCTGCACGAATGACTTCGCCGGGAAGGCCTGATCGACCTCGACCATCCCGCCTGCGGAGTCCCGCTTGTAGCGAGGCCGGAGGCCCTTCGTGCGGTTCCACGCGAGCGGCAGCCTCACGTCGCCGCCAAGGTCGACCCCGTGGAACGTCGAGCGCCGAAACGGCCTCACGCGATCCGCGGGCACGATCGTGAGGTCCGGCGTCACCAGCCACACGCGCCCGTTCAGCTCGAACGCCTTGGCGTACGCGAGCATCGAGCCATTCGGGATGACCTTGAAGACGAGCTTCTGCGCGTTGCGCACCGGCCCGGCTCCGACGAGCCGCTTGCCGCCCGCGAAGTAGTCGGGCACCGGATCGGTCGCGTCGATCGTCACGCCGTTCCGGATGAGCTCCTCGTGCCCAGCGGACCACTCCGCCAGCTGCACGAACGAGCCCGCCGGCCCGAAGGACCTCTCGGCCTTCGCGGCCTCCTCGGCGGTCGGGACGCGCGAGTACATCGGCGCCCCGTTCGAGAATGCGTAGCTGTAGGGCCACACCTCGGTATTCTTGGGCGCGACCGTCTGCAGCGCCTTGAAGTACGGGTCCTCGAGATCGAGCGTCATCGACGGGTCGAGGCACACGTAGCCCCGCGGCTCCACCGCGTACCACCCTCGGCCGCAGCCCTTGCCGTCCGCCGCGGGCTTGTCCGATCGCAGCGCGACCGACGTGCCCATTCGCACGTAGCCGAGCGCCAGGCCTTTGTGCTCCGGGTGCTTGTAGATGTAGCTGAAGTCCCCGATGCTCCCGATCCGCTTCTTCCCCGGCGTGGGCGTGCTCTCCACGGCAGGGACCGCGGGCGCATCGGGGGCCGCGGCCACCTCGGCCGTCGTCGTCGCCTCGACGGGAGCCGCCGCGACGGCGTCCGGGGCCGGCGAGGTGGCGTGCAGCTCGGCGCGCGCGCCGGCGACCCGAGGAGAGGCGCCCGAGCAGCCGAGAGGGATCGCCGCGAGGATCAGAGGGAGGATGCGCTCGAGGGACTTCATCGCGCCGATGGGTATCGCACCTCCACCCACCGGGCCCAATAACTCGCGCGACGGGGGAGCTGCGCCGAAATGCACGAAGGCCCCGGCTCGATGAGGGAGCCGGGGCCTGCGAAGCTGGGAATCAATCGGCTGCGCCCCCCCGCGGCGGCGAGCGCGCGGACCCGACGACTACAGGTCGTGCTTGAGCACCACGTCGTCGACCTCCGTACCCGTGTACTCGGCCGTCTCGCTGCAGGTCTCCGGCACCTTCGGGCACTTTTCGCCCGAGCACTTCTCCGAGTGCGTCGAGGTGACCGTGCCGCTGATGGTCTTGCCGTCGACGGTGACCTCGACCGTGACGCGGTCGGTCTTCGTGTACTTGAACCCGGTGCCGTCGGCGTTCGCGTACGCGACGTCGACCTTCGTCGTCTCGAACGTGTAGGTCTTGTCGGTGAACGACCCCTCGAGCGTCGACTTGCCGCCCTGGATCTCGAGGAAGTACTGCTCGGCGTCCTTGCTGCCGGCGTAGATCTCCCACGTCTCGCTCGATCGCAGGTCGTCGCTGCTCGCCTTCACGGCCGCGGGGATCTTTCCGTCGGCGTAGCAGCCGGCGCTCTTCGCGCCCGTCGTGTCGATCGCGACACGGTAGATCTTGTACTCGCCCGGCGAGACCGAGGCGCTGCAACCAAACGCCACCCCACCGATCGCGGCGAGAAAGGCGCTGCACGAGAGCACGCGAAGCCAGCGAGAAGCCGCCATGGTAATCCTCCGAGGTGAGCCTCCGGCCTTGGCTCGGCCGGGTGAGAGTCCGACGTGAATCAGGCGGTCGCGCGACGACAGGCGGCGCGCGACCCCGTCAAGTCACTTGCAGGTCGCACCCAGGCACGCGGCGAGCTCCGAGCCGCACTGCTGCTGGATGCACTGGAGCGTGTCGCCACCGCCGCCCGAGCACTGAGGCAGGTTGGCGACGGCGCAGCTCAGCACCTGGTCGACGAAGAACTGCACGTTGGGGCAGCCCTCTGCGACGCAGTTCGACACGCAGGTCACGCTGAATTTGGGCGGGTTCACCCCGAGATCGATGCAGCCGAAGGCGCAGGTGACGACCTCGATGCAGCCCTTGGAGTCGCACGTCCCGCAGTCCTCCGAGCAGTTCGTGCACGTCTCGTACGGCGCCTCGCACTTCTGGTTGCCGCAGACCGAGCAGACGCCGCAGTCGTGATCGCAGGAGGCGCAGGTCTCGTTGTTGTTGCAGATGCCGTCGCCGCAGCCCTCGCACTTGCCGCAGTCGTCCGGGCACGTGAAGCAGTTCTCCGAGCCCGCATTGCAGATGCCATTTCCGCACGTCTCGCACTTGCCGCAATCGGGCGCGCAGGAGAGGCAGTCCTCGGGCGCCTTGCAGTAGCCGTCGCCGCACGTCAGGCAGCCACCGCAGTCGCCCGGGCAGCTCGAGCACGTCTCCGTCGGGTCGCACACGCCATTGCCGCACGTCTTGCAGAGCCCGCAATCGGTCGGGCAGCTCGCGCAGCTCTCGCTGTTCAGGGCGCACTTGCCGTCGCCGCACGTCTGACAAGCACCACAGTCGACGATGCAGTTGCCGCAGGTCTCGCCCGCGCCGCAGACGCCGTCGCCGCAGGTCTTGCAAGCCCCGCAGTCGCCGGGGCAGCTCGCGCAGGTCTCCGTCGCGTCGCAGGTGCCATCGCCGCAGCCCGCGCAGAAGCCGCAGTCCGGCGAGCACGTCGCGCACGTCTCGTCGGCGGCGCAGGTGCCATCGCCGCAGGTCTGGTTCGTCGGGATGCCGCCCCCGCCGCCGGTGCCCCCGCCCGCGCCGCCGCTGCCGCCAGCGTGGCTCGCCGTGGTCGTCGTCGTGCCTGCCGCGAGGTCGTCGAACGGACCCGTGCGGCCGCAGCCCGCGACCGCCACGACCCAGAGCGCCGCGAGCGCGAGGATCGCCCGGACAGCGAGGGCGGTTCTGGACGTCGAGGAGACGAACGGCATGACGGGGCCTCGATGGAGCTCGGGTGAAGGGAAGCCGCCGGCGCGGGGCGCCAAGGCGAGCGGAGCATATCGCACCCCGCGCCCGAGGGTTCAAGGAACGACGCCTCCGGGGCGCCGTGTGCGCGCGGGAAAGACCACAAAAAGGAGGAGCCGCGCGGCGTCGGCCCCCCGAGCTGGCGGGGCACGACGAGCCGCACGGCTCGTCCCTCGTGAAGCGGCCGGCGGTCGGGATCCCCCGACGACGCCGGACGTCGCGCTACGCGGCCCGCGCGTGCGGGTCGCGCGCGATCCTCACTTCGCGGCCGGGAGACCGCTCGGCACGGCGGGAACCGCCGGGACGGCCGAGGGCACGCCGCTCACCGCGGGGGCCTCGGGCATGCCGCTCGCGACGCCGGGGACGCCGGGCGCCGTGGGGGCACCGCCGCAGGCGATCGCGAGGACGGAGAGGGAAATCGCGAGAAGCGCAACGAACACCTTGGTCATGGAAGCCTCCGAAACGATACTGAGATTAGGACCGCGCCACACGAGCGGCTCGCATCTTGACGCGCGGCTCACCCGAAACGGCTCAGGGGCGTGCACATCACCCGAGGTCGGTCCCCAATTCAAGTATTTGGTGAGCCAAAGGCGGGCCACGGGGCGTCCATCGTGCGAGGATCCACGGCGGACATGGGCATCAGGGCACAGCGCGGGCAGCTTCGCCTCGTCGATCGCGACGGGCAGGACGGCGCCCACCCCACCGAGGCGACGACGACGCCCGTGGTCGCCACGCCTGCGCCGCGACCGCCGACCTCGCCTCCCGCGTCCGCGGTGCGTCCCTCGGCGGGCGCCCTCGCCACCCTCGCGGACGGCCCGCTCGTGGCCCTCGGCCGCCAGGGCGAGACGCGCGCGCTCGAGGTGCTCTACCGCCGCCACGCGACCTTCGCGATCCACCTCGCCACCCGCATCGAGGGCTCGTCGCGCGACGTCGAGGACATCGTCCACGATGCGTTTCTCCGCGCGTTCGAGCGCCTCGGCGACCTCGCCGACCCGGCGCTCTTCAAGTCCTGGCTCGGGTCGATCGTCGTGCACGCCGTGCGGTCGCGGCTTCGGCGAGGCCGCCTGCTCACGCTGCTCGGCCTCGGCAAGTCCAGCGAGCCAGTCGACCTCGACGCGCTGGCGAGCCCCGACGCGTCCCCGGACGTGCGGGCGCAGATCGCGCAGATCTACGCCCTGCTCCGCACGCTGCCGACCGACGACCGCATCGCGTGGACGCTCCGCGCCATCGAGGGGCACGACCTCGAGGCCGCGGCGCAGCTCTGCGGCTGCTCGCTCGCGACGGTGAAGCGCAGGATCGGGCGCACCCAGCGCTTCCTCGACGACCACTTCATCGACGCGACGGCGCGCCCCCACGAGGACGCGGAGGTGGGATCGTGAGCCGCCGGACGATGCCATCCATCCGCCCCGTCGATCTGCGCGATCACGCGGATCCGGAACGGGTCGACCGCATCTGGGAGCGGCTCGACCAGGAGCTCGCCGGCGCCGCGCCGCGACGGCGCACGGGCACGGCCGTGCTGCTGCTCGCGGCGACGCTCGGCGCGTTCGCGGGCGGCGTGATCGTCGGCCGCAGCGCGCTGCGCGCCCCGCAGACGGCGCCCGTCGCCGCGCTCCCCTCGGCCGAGGGGGCGAGCGTCGAGGTGTTCGCAGCGGGCACGCGCGGGCGCAGCTTCCCGCTCCCGGGCGGGGGCCGCATCACGCTCTCGCCAGGCGCCACGGTCGAGGTCGTCCGCACCGACGCCGAGGCGCTCACGCTGCGACTCGTGCAGGGCGCGGCCGACGTGGACACGAACCACGGCGTCGCGGACCGCGCGGTGTCGATCGTGGCCGGCGACGCGCGCCTCGCGACGCAGGCGGGCAGCGTGCTCAGCGTGCGGCGCGACGACGAGCACCTCGACGTCACCGTGTCGAGCGGCGTCGTCAGCATCACCTCGCCGGAGGGCTCTCAGCGCCTCGCCGGCGGCGAGCACGCCGCGGCCGTGCCGCTCCACGGCGTGGTGGCGTCAGCGCCCTCGCCCCGCAACGCGCTGCCCACGCGTCGACGGCCGCTGCCCTCCTCCGCGCCGGCCCCGGACGCGGGCGCGGCGATCGCGTCGGCCCCCGATTGGCGGCAGCGCTGGCAGGAAGGCGGCGACTACTCGGAGGCCTTCAAGCTGCTCAAGCAGCAGCCCGGCGGGGCCGAGGGCGCCATCGCCTCGGCGAAGAGCGCCGAAGAGCTCATGGCCATCCGCGATCTCGCGCGCTCCCCGGGCGGCGACAACGGCGTCGCCATCTCGGCCCTGATCCGGGTGGTCAACGACTTCCCCGGCCGACCGGAGGCTCCGATCGCCGCTCGCGAGCTCGGAGCGCTCTTCGAGCGGGCCGGCGAGCCGGAGAAGGCCGCCGCCTACCGCGAGCGCGCGCAGTCCTTGTCGCCGAAAGGCTTCTGGGGCGACGATGCGTGCAACCACATCCGGGCCGAGCTCAAGAAGGGCCGCACGGACGAGGGGTCACGCGCGGCGCAGGAGTACCTGAGCAAGTTCCCCGATGGGCAGTGCAAGGACGACGCGGAGCGGCTCGTGCGCGGCGACACCGTCGCCGAGCCAGCGGACGCTCCCGCCCCCTCCGCCCGCGCGGACGCCGGCCCTCCGCGCTGACCGATCGCGCCGAGCAGCGCGCCTCGGGGGCGCGATCTCGATGATCGTGACCGCGACCCACCCCTCGGCGGCTCGGGCCCAGCCGCCCGAGACGACCGCCGGCAGCGCCGCGACGACGTCCCGCGTGCTCGAGGTGCGGCTCGGCCTGTCCGCGGGCGCGGCCAAGGTGCTCTCCGAGCCGCGCGTCCGGCGCTTGCTGGAGATCGAGCTCGGGGAGGACGGTGTGCTCGCCCCGGGGACGGCCGGCCCTCTCGGCGATCACGTCGCGTACGTCTGGATCGACAGCCCGACGACCACGCAGCTCGGGGCCGAGGTGCGCGTCGCGGATCGCCCGGTGGGTCGCCGCGAGATCCCCATCGCGGGCGTCGGACCGGACGTCGCCGCGCGCCTCGTCGCGATCGCGGCCACCGACCTCCTGCGCGACAAACCTCGCGCGCGGAGGCCGCCGTCCCAACCACCGCAACCGCCCGCCGAGCGCGAGCTCGCCCGACGCCTCCTGCCCGCCCTCTCCATCGAGGCGACCGGCTCCACGGCCGCGCTGCCCGGCTTCGGAGGCGGGCTCGGCGGGCCCGGCCTCGGGCTGAGCTTCCGCGCGCTCGGCGCGAGCGAGGGACTGTTCGCGCGGTGGCTCCAGGGCAGCGGTCACCCCGGTGGCCTTCGGTGGCTCGAGGTCGGCGCGAACGTCGAGTACCGCCACTGGCTCGGGCCGTCCTTCCGGCTCGCGGGCGGGGCGCTGGCGTCGCTCGCTTCCGTGCGCCTCGCCGACGCTACCGCGGTCGACGGGCTGGCGGCGGCGCGCGACACCTGGTCCGCGCGCGCCGGGGCGAGCCTCGGGGTGGAGGCCCGCGTCGCGAGCTCCCTCTGGCTCGGCCTCGCGCTCGAGCCGGCGGTCGTGCTCCGCGCGGTCCGCTACGCCGACGCCGGCGGCGCACCGCGATCGGCCGAGGGAGCGTGGCTCGGGGTCGCGCTCGCGCTGCACCTCGATCGCCCTCTCTCGCTCCCGCCGCCCTCCCCGCCCTGAGGTCGACCACGCCGCGCGACGGATCGGCGCGCGGAGACCTCGCGCTCGGCCGCCCGCGCCTCGGCGGGGCGGCGCGACGCGATCGCGGGTCGAAACCGCGAGCTGCGAGCGATTGCCACTCTCGCGGACGCCCGCGCCCCGCCCCCGCCCCGGCGCCAGAGCGTCGCGGGGAAGGAGGCGGACTCGGTCGTCAGCGTGTCAGTTCGGCGGAACGAACGTGCATTTCTCGCCGATGCACTTGAGGTTCTGGTTCCCGCAGCAATCCGCTGCGGTCTTGCAGCTGTCGAACTCCTGCGAGCAGCCGCCCTGCGGCGGGGCGCAGATGAACGCGGGCGGGTTGCCCTGCGGCGTGCAGAAGCCGTTGCAGCACTCGTCGCCGCCCTCGCAGCCCTGACCGTCCTGCTTGCACGGATCGAGCGCCCAGAAGCCGCGGCTGTTGCCCGACTGCATCTCCTGACCGGGCACGTAGAACGCGGGGTGCGACGGATCGGCGCCGGGGGGCGCGTTGAGATCGAACGCGCTCACCCAGAGGCGCTTCGTCTCGTTGCGGTCGCCGGTGAGCTCATTGCCGTACGTGCGGCGCGAGGTGAACATGACCCAGATGAAGCCGCCGGACGCGACGGGCGCGATCGTGGGCTCGTAGTTCACGTTCTCGTCGCGCGCCCCGGCAGGCATGTACCCGTCGCCGTTGAGCCCGCCGAGGAAGATGACCTGCTTGGTCTGCACGTCGACCGCGTAGATCTTCCCGGTGTTCGTGTTCCAGGTCGCGAGGTCCTCGCCCGCGCCGTCCTGGTAGACGACGTACTTGTTGTCCGGCGTGAACGCCGGCCACGAGACCTGATGCCCCTGCTGCGGCGTCATCAGCACGCGGTAGTTGGCGAACTTCTTGTTCGGGTGGTCGTAGTCGAGCAGCGCGAGCTTGCCCGGCCAGTTGCCGTTGCCGCCCGCCTGCCCCGCGCGGTCGTTGAACGCGAGCATGGTGCCGTCGTGCGAGAAGACCGGCGTCATCGCGTAGTAGCTCTCGATGCCCGAGCCCCCGATGACGAGCCCCTGCTTCGATCGCAGCTCGCTCTTGTAGGGGCCGACGCTCGTCCCGGGGGTGTTCGGCGGCCACGAGCCGCCCGGCGCCGCGTTGATGACGATGACCTCGCCATTCTTCGGGTAGATCCCCGCAAACGCGGCCTTCTCCGTCTCCTGCCAGACGATCGGCGGGTTCAGGCCGCCACCCGACAGGTCGAAGATGCCGCCCTGCCCGCTGTGGTTCGCCGCCGCCGCCGTCGACCCGTCCGAGCCGACGCTGTGGCAGACGGTGCAGTTGCCGACGAGCACCTCGGGCGTCGGGCTGTTGCCCTTGATGCGCATCATGGCGCCGTTCTGCCCGGCCATCGGGGAGTCGTACGTGTTGTAGTAAACGGTCCCGTGGAGGGTGCCCTTCGCGAGCGTCCACGAACGGAAGATCGGGCCGAACTTCTGGCCGTTATAGAGCTTGGAGACCTGGACATCGACGCTCTGCCCGCCGGCCGAGCTGGTCAGTGCCTCCCACGAAGCCTGCGACATCTGGAGGCGCGTCTGGTTGGCGTTCGCCGAGAAATAGCCCTCGTATTCGAAGGTCTTCGTGACGATGTGCACGTAGTACGTGGAAGCCTGGGTGTTGCCCGGGGAGAGCTGGATCTCGGGCGCGAGGATGCCGCGCGGAAAGACCGTCTTGTCGTACGGGTAGAGGAACTTCCAGCCGACGTCGCCCTGGCCGGGAGCAGGCGCCTTCAGCGTGGCCTGGTCGTTCGGCGCGACGCCGCCGAGGTTGTCCATCGCGTGGATGAGGACGGTGAGCTTCGTCTTCGCGACGGCCTTGCCGGCCTCGCACGAGACCTCGACCTCGCCGGTCGTCTTGCCGCTCGGGGTGAAGAGGCCGAGCGGGGAGATCTGGCCGAGGTCGGGCGCGGACAGCTTCCACACCGCCGCGACGGGCTCCTTCGTCTTCGCGTCGACGCACTGAAACTGGATCGTCTGCCCGGCGAGCGGGAGCTCGAGCTTCAGGATCGGGCTCTTCGGCGTGATCTCGATCTGATTGCCGACGACGCCGCCGTCGGCGAAGAGGTCGCCGCCCGCGCCGGTGCCGGTGCTCGTCGCCCCGCCCTGCCCGCTAGCGCCCGCGGAGGAGCTCCCGTTCGACCCGCCCGAGCCGTCGGTGCCCGAGGTGTCGAAGTTCGACCCCGCGTCGTTCGCGCTGCACGCCGCGCCGATCACGGCGAACGTCAGCGAGACGGCGGCCCCGACCGCGAGGCGCGGGCGAGAAGAGACGAGGGGGACCGAAACGAAGGACCGGCGTCGGATCATGCGCTACCTCGCGGAGTGGCGGCGGTACCGGCCCTACGGCGCGGCTGCCTAAGGATGTCGCCCCGAACGCCCACGAGCTCGGCGCGTGCCGGCGCGCGCGCTGGGCACGGGCAGGCAACATCGACTATCCCGCATGCCGGCCGGGGCGGCAAGCGTCACCGGGCGAAGGCGCGAGGATCGCGCAATGGAGGGGGCGCGCGTGCGCGGCGACACGCCGCCCTCCGACGGGATCGGGCGAGCCGGGGCCTCTACGTGCGGCCGAGGATCACGCGGGCGCGGGCGCCGCCGCCGGGCGCGTCCTCGAGCTCGAGCGGCACGCGGACGTGCGCGGCGATGGCGTGGGCGGCGATGAGCGCGAGGCGCGGGGGCCGACCGGCGAGGACCTCGTAGTCGCGGCTGAGCAGGCCGGCGCGCGCGGGCTCGGGGAGCGGCGTGCCGGCGTCGTCGATGGTGAGGATGACGTCGCCGCTCGGCGGGGCGGCGGAGGCGAGCGTGACCGTGACGGTCCCGCCGGGGCCGGAGGCCGCCACCGCGTTGTCGAGCAGCGCATGAACGAGCGCCGCGAGGGCGCCGGGCGGCACGACCTCGTACAGGTCGTCCGGAGCGTGCACGGCGAGCTCTACGTCGTGACGCGCCGCGCGCACGGCGAGGTCGCGCACGACGTCGCGCACGAGGTCGGCCACGTCGACGTGACGCGGCAGCTCTCCGACGGGGCAGCTCCCGAGCCGCGCGAGGTCGGCGACGATCTCCGACGCCGCGGTGACGTGGCGGCCGACCGAGGCCGCGATCTCGCCCGGCTCGCCGTCGCGATCGCGGAGCGGCGCGATGTCACGCCCAATCGAGGACAGGATGCCCCGCAGCTCGGCCGACAGCCCGCGCGCAGCGGCGGCGAGGGCCGCGAGCCCGTCGCCGACGGCCGGCCGCCCCGAGGCGTAGCCGGCGCGGCTCGGCGGACCGCTCGAGCTGCCATCGGCGCGCGCGGCGGCGAGCTCGCGCGCGAAGGCCTCGCCCTGCGCCTGCGCGGCGGCGAGCTCGCGCCGCAACAACGCGAGCTCGCGCTGCGTCTGGTCGACGTCGGCGGGCAGCACCAGCGTGTGCATCGACCCGTCGAGCTCGATGCGGCCGCCGTAGCGCGTCGCCATCCGGGCGAGCCACGCGCGCTCCGTCTCGAACGTGGAAGGCTGATCGGGCCCGAGGTTGACGCCGACGTGCACCTCGTCGCCGGTGCGGCGGACGATGACCTCCGACGTGCCGCGCGCGCTCGAGGGGTCGGCGCTCTGGCCGACGAGCACGAGCAGCATCCGGCGCAGCTCGGACTCGTCGCCGAAGACCGTCGTCCCCTCGCCCATCTCGATCTGGACGCGCGCCTCCGGGGCGATCTCCCAGAGCAGCGCGGCGACGTCGATCTTGCCGCGGCGCCCCCGCGGCATCGCGTGGCCGTGCAGCGTGGCGAGCATGCTCACGGCCTCGTCGAGCCGGTCGAGCGTGCCCTCGACGCCGCCCGTGCCCTCGTCGGGCGGCGGGATGTCGGTCATCGGCGCGCCGATGCCCCGGCGGAGCTTCTGCGCCGCGCTGCGGGCCTCTTGGGCGAGGAGCCAGGCGAGCTCCGTTCGGGTGAGTCGATCGGTCACGTGGGCCTCGCTCGCGCCGGGGTCGGCGATCGGCCACGATGATGCCAGAGCGCCCCGCGCCCTGCTAGGCTCGACTTTCCCGGTACCGATCCCGATGCGCACGAGAGTGTTCCTCCCCGTCCTCGCCGCGCTGGCCGCCGGAGCTGCCGCGGGCCTCGGTGCGTGCGGCAACGCGAGCGCGCCCGACCCCTTCTCGGACCCGGACGCCGGCATGTTCTTCGCCGACGCGGGAGCCGGCGGCCACACGGGCGCGGGCGGCGGAGAGGCCACCGACGCCGGGCCGGACGCCGACGCGACGCTGGGCGGGCCGTGCTCGGACGACGCGCAGTGCGACGACGGCGTCGGCTGCACGCTCGACCGCTGCGACGCCGCGGTGGGGCGGTGCCGCTTCACGCCGGACGACGCGACCTGCCAGGACGCCTCGTATTGCAACGGGGTCGAGCGCTGCGACCCGAAGCTCGGGTGCCGGCTCGGCGAGCCCGTCGGCTGCTCGGACGAGAACGCCTGCACCATCGACACGTGCGTCGAGGCCACGAAGGGCTGCGCGCGGGTTGTGCGGGACGCCGACCAGGACGGCGACCCGGACGCCCACTGCGGCGGGGGCGACTGCAACGACCTCGACCCGACGGTCTCGTCGAAGCGGACGGAGGTCTGCGGCAACCTGCGCGACGACGACTGCGACGGCGCGACGGACGAGGCCGACTGCGCGGCCCCGTCGCACGACACGTGCCTCGACCCGCTCGAGATCCAGCAATCCGGCAGCTACGCGCTGGACACGACGGCGGCCGCGCTCGACTACCCGACGCCGTGCCCGGTGACGCAGGCGCCCGCGTCCGCGCGCGACGTCGTCGCGGCGATCGTGCTGCCTGCGGGGCCGCCCGTCGACGTCGAGATCACCGCGCGGGCGAGCAGCACCGACGTCGCCGTCGCGATCGCGGGCCAGTGCGGCGACGCCGCGACCGTGATGGCCTGCGGCGGCCCGTTCTTCTCGCCGATGGGCGGGTACGTCGCCAAGCTCCGCGCGCGCGGCATCGGCGATCCCTCGAAGCCGGTCGCGCTGCCGCTCTACGTGACCACGTCGCAGGGCGCCCCGGTCACGGTCGACGTCCTCGTCCTGCCGCCGACGCCCGCACCGAAGAACGAGACCTGCGGCAAGGCCGCGAAGCTCCTCGCCGGCGTCCCCGTGGAGGCCGAGCTCGTCGGCGTGGCGACCGACCTCGCGAGCGGCTGCCAGCAGGCGACCGGCGAGCTCGTCTACCAGTTCACCCTCGAAGCGAAGCAAAACGTCACGATCTACGCGACCTCGGCCGACGGCGACGGCGTCCCCGCGCTCTCGCTGCGCGGCCCGGGCTGCGCGCTCCAGACCGACGAGATCGCGTGCGCGATCGGGGCGTTCCAGCAGGGGGCGCACGTGTTCTGGCAGGATCTCGCTCCCGGCGACTACTACGTCTCGGTCTCGGCGAGCGCGCCGACGACCGCGATCGTCACGCTCGAGCTCGCGCCTCCGACGCCGCCCGGACCGGACGAGAACTGCGGCGGGTCGGCCTTCCTCACGCCCAACGTGACCAAGGACGTGAGCCTCGCGGGCCACCAGGACGACGTAAACCTCGGCTGCTTCCCGGGCGCGGTCGACGCGGCCTACCGGCTCGACCTCGCGGTGAAGAGCGACGTCCTGCTCGCCTTGCGCGTCGCCGTCGGCGATGTGGGCGCGATCGAGCTCGCCGGGGCCGCGTGCGCACCGGCCGATCTGCTCGTGTGCGCGGTCGCCGGGTACTCACCGGTGCGCGTCGGCAAGCACGGCGTCCCGGCAGGCAGCTACCGCGTCATCGCCGAGTCGTCCCAGGGTCAACCCATGAAGGCGACCGCGTTCGTGCGACCGGCGGCGCCGACGACGCTCGTGCCGTTCTCGGATGGATGCGCCGACGCGCTCGACGTCCCGCCGGGAGGCGGGCTGTTCCAGGGCAACACGGCGAACGCGATCGCGGACTTCAACGCCGGCTGCGACATGGGCAATCAGCCCCAGGGCGGCGCTCCCGACCAGCTGCTGCGCCTGACGCTCGACAAGAAGCAGCGCGTCGTCCTCGACCTGGCGGGGTCGGCGTTCGACACGCTGCTCGACGTGCGGAAGGGCCCAGCCTGTCCCGGCAAGGAGATCGTGAACGGCTGCGCGGTCGGCTACGCGCCCTATCGCAGCTTCGTCGACCTCACGCTCGACGCGGGCGTCTACTACGTGCAAATCGACGGCTTCAACGGGGCGTCGGGGCCCTGGTTCCTCGACCTGCGGGTCGTCGATCCGTAGGTCGCGCGCGGGACTCGACGACACCTGGAGGCAAAGGAGGCCGACCGATCCCTGAGCGCGGATCGAGGGATCGCAGGGCTGCGGACGGTGAGCGGTCGCTCAGCGGTCGGCGGGCTTTTCCAGCAGCCAGTCGTGGTAGAGGCGCAGGCCGAAGGGCGCGCGCAGCGGTAGATCCAGGCCCGCCTTGCGCACAAGCCGGAGGCCCGAAGCCGAGAAGCGGCTCGCCACCGCCGCGGGCGTCGTGACGTGGTGGTCGTCGATGTCCTTGTAGCCAATCGCGAGGAACGCGGCCTCCATGGCCTTGTTCACCGAGGGCATGCCGAGCAGGAAGGAGCCGCCCGGCGACAGGACGCGCGCGACCTCGCGAAGGCCGCGCTCGTACTCGTGCAGGTGCTCGAACACCGAGAAGCAGACGACGAGGTCGAAGTGGCCGTCGGGATAGGGTAGCTCGTAGACGCTGCCCTTCACCAGGCTCGCGCCGACTCCCTTGCTCGCGAGGTGCCGGGTGACCGGGTCCGGATCGGCGTCGAGGTCCACGCCGTGGAGCTCGGCGGCGGTCGGGGCGAGGGCCAGCAGGACCGCGCCCGCGCCGTAGCCGACCTCCATCGCTCGCGCGAAGCGGCGACGGGGCAGGAGCGCGAAGCCGCGGTTGATGCGCTCGCGAAAGAGCCAGCCGACGAGCGGCTTGCGGTAGTACTCGATGGGATCGGTGGGGCCGTTCTTGGGCAGCCCCTCCAGCATGGCAGTCGTCAGCTCGGGCATGCGATCCTCCCTCGAGGCACGTTCAGGCCGCTCGCAGCTCGCCGCGGACGTGGAGATAGGCCCAGAGCGACCTCGGCACGACGAGCCCGGCGAGGCGCTCGAAGCCGTCCACGAGGGCGCGCGCGAGCGGCTTCTCGGCGAGGCGCGGCGCGCCGAGGTCCGGGTGGAACACCAGGCGGTGCACGGGCATCGGCTGGAGCTGCCGGGTCGCCACGACGCGGAACCGGCGCCCGACGAGGCCCTCGAGGAACGGCCCGGTGGATCGGAGCTCGCCCCGCTCGGCGGGCCGCGTGACCGCGTGCAGGAAGATGAGCGGGTTGTAGCGACACGGCTCGAGCACGTCGATGCGGCCGCCCGGCGCCAGCACGCGGCAGACCTCGTCGATCATGCGCTCGGGCTGCTCGAGGTGGTGCACGACGTCGCGGACGATCGCCTGGTCGAAGCTCGCGTCGGGGAACGGCAGCTCGTAGGCCGAGCCGGCGACGAAGGAGCAGCCGGGCAGGCGGGTCCGCGCGAAGGCGAGCTTGTCCTCGAACAGGTCGATCCCGACGGCGCCCGGCGGCGCCCCGAGGTGGTGGAGCGTCGCGCCCTCGCCGCAGCCCACGTCGAGGATGCGCCGGCCGAGCGGCAGGAACGCCGAACGCACGAGGGCGCGCTCGCGCTCCGCGACGAACGCGCCCGACGTCTGCCAGTCGAAGTGCTCCGGAGCCGCCGCGCCGAAGGCCGCCTCGAGGTGCTCGCGCATCGCCACGACTACAGGCCCATCCGGAGCTTCTTGAAGCCGAAGGCCGTCATCTTGAGGAGCAGCCAGCCGTGGCTGAAGCGGCTGATCTTGGTATCTCCGTAGGTGCGCGCGCGATAGCGGACCGGCAGGTCGACGATGCGCATGTTGAGGCGCGCCGCGCCGAACAGGAGGTCGAAGTCGCCGAACGGGTCGAAGTCGCCGAAGAACGCGCGGTTGTCGGCGATGCGCTGGTAGTCGTTCCGGTGCAGGACCTTCGTCCCGCAGAGCGAGTCCTTGATCGGCTGCTCGAGCAGCCACGAGAGCGCCGACGAGAAGAACTTGTTGCCGAGGAGGTTCAGGAAGCGCATCGCCTCGCCCTCCATGGGGTAGACGAGGCGCACGCCGTTGACGAACTCGCCCTTGCCGGTGACGAGGGCGCGGTAGAACTTGGGCAGGTCCTCGGGCGGGACGGTCAGGTCCGAGTCGAGGATCATGAGCACGTCGTTCTCGGCCGCGGTGAAGCCCTTGCGGACCGCGTCGCCCTTGCCCTTGCCGGCCCCCTGGTCGACGAGGCGCAGCGCGAGCGGGCCCTTGTACTCGGCCATCACGGCGAGGATCTCCTCGCGCGTGCCGTCGCTCGAGTTGCCGTCGACGAAGATGAGCTCGGTCTTGCCGCCCATCAGCGGGGTGCGCGCGACGGCCTCGCGGATGTTGCCCTTCTCGTTGCGACAGGGGCAGACGACCGAGACGCTCGGCGGCGGGTCGGCGAAGGCCTCGGCCGCGGGGCGCGCGACGAAGTAGTCGATGAGCGACGACTCGCGGAAGAGCGGCAGCTTGGCCGCCACGTGGTTTACCGCGTCGGAGAGGAGCGGCACGTCGATCGGCAGGAGCAGGTCGGTGCCGCGGCGGACGACCTCGAAGCCCGAGAGGTAGAGCAGGTTCTCGATGTCGGTCATCGAGAGCCAGTTCTGGTCGGGCCAGGGCATCTTGAGGCCGGCCTTCTCCGCGGCCTTGAGCGCCGGCTCCCAGACGAAGTTGTAGTAGGTGACCACCACGCGCCCGGCCGGCGCGAGCAGCGGCCGCACGCGCTCGAAGGCGCGCTGGATGTCGTCGAGGTGGCCGACCGCGCCGCTGAAGACGATCGCGTCGAAGGGCCCCTCGGGGAGCGGGTCGCGCTCGACGTCCGCGAGCGTGAACTCGAGGCCGGGGTGGCGCGCCCGGGCGAGGTCGACCATCCGCGGCGAGATGTCGAGGCCGACGCCGCGCGCGGGGCGCAGGTCGGCGAGCAGGTCACCGAGGCCGCACCCGACCTCGAGCACGCGGCTGCCCGGGAGGATCAGGCTGCCGACGAGGCGCGCGACCTCCTTGGCGTAGTAGCGGTTCCGGTCGACCCACTCGGGGCGCGCGTCGGCGAGCGCGTCGAGCACCCCGATCTTGCGACGCCGGCGATCGGCCTCGCGCCGCTCGAACTCCGAGGCGTAGTCCGCTGCCTCGCCCTGCGAGCGCGGAGCCGCGCCCTCCGCCTTGCTCGCGTCGATGCCGTTCATGCCGAGTCCCTTCACCTTGCCGCGGCCCGCGCCGCCTCGCGAGCCGCGATCTCGTCCTTGTGCGCCCGGTACCACGCGACCGTGCGCTCGAGCCCGACGTCGAACGACACCTGGGCCGTGAACCCGAAGCGCTCGCGGGCCCGGGAGACGTCGAGCATGCGCCGAGGCTGGCCGTTCGGCCGCGCCGCGTCCCAGCGCGTGCGGCCTCGGAAGCCGGTCTTCTCGCGGATGCGGTCGGCGAGGTCCCTCATCGCGATCTCGAAGCCCGCGCCGAGGTTGACCGGGTCCGGGTCGTCGTAGCGCTCGGCCGCGTCCACGAGGCCGCGCGCGGCGTCGTCGACGTAGAGGAACTCGCGCGTGGGGGTGCCGTCGCCCCAGAGCACGACCTCCTCGTCGCCGCGCGCGTCGGCGTCGATGAACTTGCGGATCATCGCGGGGATGACGTGCGAGTCCTCGAGGTCGAAGTTGTCGCGCGGGCCGTAGAGGTTGACGGGGAAGAGGACGACGAAGTTCGACCCGAACTCCTGCCGATAGGACTGCGCCATGACGAGCAGCGCCTTCTTGGCGATGCCGTACGGGGCGTTGGTCTCCTCCGGGTAGCCGTTCCAGAGGTCGTCCTCCTTGAACGGGACCGGGGCGAACTTCGGGTACGCGCAGATCGTGCCGGCGACGACGACCTTCGCCGTGCCGGCGCGGCGCGCCTCCTCGAGCACGTGCAGGCCCATGGCCAGGTTGTCGCGGAAGAACGTGCCGGGCTGGCGGCGGTTCGCGCCGATGCCGCCGACGCGCGCGGCGAGGTGCAGGACGAGGTCGGGCCGCACCCGCTCGAACAGCGCCCGCGTCGCGACCGCGTCGCAGAGGTCGACCTCGATCGAGCGTGGAGCGACGACGTCCGTGGCGCCGCGCGCGAGGAGCTCGCCCACGACGTGGCTGCCGACGAAGCCGTTCCCACCGGTGACCAGGATGCGCTTGCTCGCGAGCGAAGAGGGCATGGGGGCGGCCGGAATACCATGCCGACCGGGCCGGCGCACCTGCTGCGACCGAGCCCGGTTGCCGCACCCGGCCGACGCGCGCGCGCGACGGCGAGGAACGTGGCGACGGGGTCCGTCGAGGCGCGCGGCGCGCGCCAACCACAGGCGTCACCGCGCGCGTCGCCGGCTCGTTCACGCCCGCCGGCGGCATCCGCCGAGGATCCCGGGCGGTGGTGGTACGATGGCGGGCGCGCCGAGGGTGGCGCCACCGCTCGGAAGAGGCTCGACGTTGGCGAAACCAGAGCGGTTGTGGGCCGTCCGGCTGGCGCTGTTTCTCGGCTGCATGGGGGTGTACCTCGCGCCGCCCGCCGAGTTCCTCGGCAACGACACGGTGCCGTCGGTCCTGACCGCGACGAGCCTCGCCCGGTCGGGAGACGCGGACCTCGACGAGCTCGAGCCCGTGATCCGCGGCAATCGGCGGGATCTACCCTACTGGGTCGTGCCGACCGTCGATGGCCACCTCGTCTCGCGGTTCGGGATCGGCGCGCCGCTCGTCGCGCTGCCCGTGTTCGGACCGGCCTTGCTCGTGAAGGGCGCGATCGACGAGCGCGCGGCGCTGCTGCTCGGCAGGCTCGTGGCCGCCCTTTGCGTCTCGGCGGCGACGGTCCTCCTGCACGCCTCGGCGCGGCGGATCGGCGCGACCGCGCGCGTGGCCCTGGCGGTGGCCGGCCTCTACGCGCTCGGCACCTCCGCGCTGAGCCTCTCCTCGCAGGCGCTCTGGCAGCACGGCCCCGCCCAGCTCGCCCTGACGCTCGGCGCGTACCTGCTCATCCGCGCGACGGCGGCGCCCGGCACGGCCGGCGCGCCCTCGCCGCGGTCGACCCCCTGGCTCCTCGCCGGCGCCGGAGCCTCGTTCTCGCTCGTCGTGCTCTGCCGCCCCCCCGACGCGATCTTCGCGCTGGCCGCGGGCGTGGCCGTGCTGGTCCGCTTCCGCCGGCGCACGTCGAACGTCGCGGCGTTCGTGGTGGGCGCGCTGCCCCTCGCGCTCGCGCTGCTCTCGTTCAACGACCGACATTTCGGCTCGCCGTTCAGCATCGGCCAGACCCACGTCGTCACGGGGCGCGACGCCCTGCCGCACGCGAGCTACTGGGACACGCCGTTCTTCACGGGCCTCGCGGGGCTGCTCGTCAGCCCGTCGCGCGGCCTCTTCGTCTACACGCCGGCGTTCCTCCTGCTCCTCTGGCGACCGCGGCGCACCTTCGAGCAGCTCCCCCTCGCCGTGCGCGCCCTGCTGGTCGGCGCGATCGCGCTCGTCCTCGTCATGGCGCGCTACTACGGCTGGTACGGCGGGTACTGCTTCGGCTACCGGATGATCGCGGACGCGACGCCCGTGCTCGCGCTCGCGCTCGTCCCCGGGCTCGCGTCGCTGTCACGCCGGGGCTGGGCCGCTTTCGGCGCGCTCGCGGCGGCCTCCGTCGTGATCCACGCCGCCGGCGCGCTCAACTACTCGCCCGGCGACTGGGACTCGCACCCGGACCTCGACGCGCACGCCGATCGGCTCTGGTCGGTCCGCGACGGGCAGCTCGTCCACGTCTTCACGCGCCGCAAGACGCACGTCGAGCCCTGATCGCGCCCGGCTACCGGCACGTCGGGTCGGCCGGCGCCGCGACGTCGTTGTCGACGCGGCACTCTCGGCGGGCGGACGCGCGCGCCGGACGACTCGCCGGAGCGGAACCGCGTCGAGGGGGAGAGGCTCTTCGAGGTGCGCGAGGCGCGGCGCCTGTTCGCGGCCGCGAAGCGCAGGAACCGGGTGGTGCCCACGCTCACCCCGCCGGCCTCGCGGCAGGCGGTCTTCGGGCTGACGGAGGGCGACGAGGCGGCCGAGGAAGCGCCCAATCCGACCGCGCCGGCGGCGTCGGCGAGCCCGCAGTGAGGGCGTAGGCGGGTCGTAACCAGCGCGCCCCGCGTTGTAAGCGGGGGTGGGGGCGTCGCGAGCGGCGCGCCCAGCGTTGCAAGCGGCGCCGGTTCGGCGCGCGGAGGCGGGCTGGCCCGGGCTGTCGACGCTGGCGTCGACGCCGGCGGCCGAGGCACGCGTCGCGGCGCTGCCCGACCGGGCACCGGGACCTTCGCGGCCCCGCTTTACGTCGGCCCGCCCACGCGACTAGCCTCGATTGCGCGTCCCGCGCACCGCCCGAGGAGCTCGCCATGACCCCCGACGAGGAAACCCACATCCGCGCAGTCGGCCGCTGGTTCTACGGAACCGATCCCGCCACCGTGACCGACGCGCTCGGCGACGTGCTCGCCGAGATGGTCCAGAAGGTGATCGAGGGGTCGCGCATGATGAACCTCGTGCCGCGACCGACGGGCGGGCCGCCCGGCCTGTCATGGGTCGCGAGCCAGGGGGTGCAGATGTGGTTCCGCGCCCACCGCACCGATCGCGTCTACGAGGCGGTCAAGCGATCGGTCGCGCTCGGCTACAAGAGCGCCTACAACCTTGCGCAGTACGAGTGATCGCGTAGCACGGCTCCACTCGACGCGGCCTCGATCGCCCGCGACGCGCCAGCGCCGAGGCTGCGCTCACGCCGCCCCGTCCGGTTGACATGGGAGAGCCGAGCAAGTAGCCCGTGGGCGCCGTGGAATCCGCGCCGAGACCGACCATCGCTGCGCGCGCTCGCGCGAAGCTCGGCGAGCTCTCCGCGACCCTCGACGGCGCGGCCGAGCGCCTCGCCTCCGTCGCCACCGGCTGGCTGTTCTGGCCCGCGCTGTCGGCCATCGGCCTCGGGGCGGGCGCGTGGGCGATCGCCCACCAGGACAAGCTCGGCGTCCTCGACACGAACAAGCTCACGGCGGACGACCGCAAGCACGCCATCCTGTGGGTCGTCGGCGCGGCCCTGGCGATCGCGGCCGTCCACCTCGCGGTGAACGTCGTGCGCCGCGTCCGGACCGGATCGTGGCACGTCGTCCACTCCGCCTCGGCCGCGAACCGCTGGCTCGTCGGCCTCTGCGCCCTGCCGCTCCTCGCGGCCCTGCGCCGCTTCGGCGTCGAGGCCGACAGCACCCGGCTGACGCTCGCGCTGTGCGCCGGGACCGCCATCTTCCTCGGTCGCGTCGCCTACGAGGTCGCCGAGGTCGAGGATCCCGAGGCCGAGACCCCGCCGGGCCCGGGGCGCGCCGCGCTCTTCGACCGCCTGGCCGCCGTCGCGGTCGCGTCGCTGTGGGGCGGGTTCGCGACGTTCGTCGGCCGCCTCGCGGTCTACACGCACCGCGCCCTCGGCACGCGCACGGCCGACCTCGGCGTGTACGAGAACGTCCTCTGGCAGACGTCGCACGGCCACCCGCTCGCGTGCTCGCTCCTCAAGAGCGGGACGCACCTCTCCGCGCACGTCGACCCGATCCTCCTCGTGATCGCGCCCTTCCACCGGCTCTACCCGCACCCGGAGCTGCTGATCGTCGCGCAGGCCGTGTGGCTCGGCGGCGGCGTCGTGCCCGTGTACCTCCTCGCGCGCGACCGGATCGGCCGCGGCGCCGGGGTCGTGCTCGCCGCGGCGTGGGCGCTGCACCCGGCGATCCAGGGCCTCGCGCTCGACGAGTTCCACTCGATCGCGATCGCCGCCCCGCTGTTCGTGTGGCTCGCCCTGCTCCTCGATCGCGCGGCGACCCGGCCCTACCTCGTCGCGCTCGCGCTCACGCTCGCCTGCCGCGAGGACGTCGCGCTGCTGCTCGTGCCCTTCGGCCTCGTCGCGCTCGCGGCCCGCGACGCGCGCGCCCGCAAGCTCGGGGCGATCACGGCGGTCGCGTCGGTCGCGTGGTTCGTCGTCGCCCGGATCGTGATCGCGCGCGCCGGCGGCCTCCTCGTCGCCGGACCGGACGCGGCCGCGTACGAGTCGACCTTCGAGGCCCTGATCCCCGACAAGAACGGCCTCTTCGGCCTGCTCGCGTCGGTCGTCGCGAACCCGGCCTTCGCCCTCCGGACGGCCTTCCAGGAGGCGAAGCTCGAGTTCCTCCTGGTCTCGCTCCTCCCGCTCGCGCTCCTGCCGCTCCTCGCGCGCGGCAAGGCCGTGCTCGCGGTCGGCCTCGCGGCCTGCGTCCTCGCGTCCAGGGCGGCCGCGTTCGGGGCGCCGTACCGCTACGCGGTCGCGTTCGTGCCGTTCGCGTTCGCGCTCGCGCCCGCCGGCCTCGCGCGCCTCGCCGACGGGCCGCTCCCGGGCGTCGCCGCAGTCGACCCGCGCCGGCTCCGCCGCGCCGTCCTCGCCGGCCTGCTCGTCGCGTCGCTGCTCGTGTCGTGGAAGTTCGGCGCCTTGGTCGACAACGCGAGCTTCAAGCTCCAGGCGGGCAAGCCTGCGCGCGCTCTCTCGGTGGTCGAGAAGGAAACGTACGCCTGGGTCCGCGAGCAGGCGGACCGCGTGCCCGTGGGCGCCTCGCTCGCGGCCACGCCCAAGCTCGGGCCGCACGCCGCCGACCGCCCGCGCGCGTACGTCTACCCGGATCGCGACGGCACCGAGTACGTCTTCGTCGACGACGCGGAGCTCCGCGGGCCGGAGCTCGACAAGCACCAGAAGGCCCTCGCCCAGGGCGAGTTCACCGAGGTCGCCAAGCGCGGCCGGATGGCCCTGCTGCGGCGCAAGCAGCCCAAGGACTGACTCCGCGCGCGGGAGTCAGCTCTCCGGGTCGCCGAGGGCCTCGCGGACCGCGTAGATCGGCTTCTTCTGCGACTCGTGGTAGGTGCGCACCACGAGCTCCCCGACCAGGCCGAGGCTCACGAACTGCACGCCGACCATGACGAGCAGGACGGCGAGCATCAGCGCGGGGCGGTCGCGCAGCGGGTGGCCGAGGACGATCTTCTCGAACGACAGCCAGCCGCCGAGCACGACGCCGAGGAAGCCGGCGAGCAGCCCGAGCCCGCCGAAGACGTGGATGGGGCGCGTGGAGTAGCTGAGCAGGAAGCGCACGGTCAGGAGGTCGAGGAAGACCTTCATCGTGCGCGACAGGGTGCGAAACAGGCCCGTGTACTTGGACTCTCCGGCCGTGCGCGCGCGGTGGTTGACGGGCATCTCGGCGAGGCGGATGCCGAAGCTCGACGCGACGGCCGGCACGAAGCGGTGCAGCTCGCCGTAGAGCCGCACGTTCTTGGCGACGTCGCGGTGATAGACCTTGAGCGAGCAGCCGTTGTCGTGGACCTCGACGCCGGTGACCTTGCGGATCAGCCAGTTGGCGACGCGCGAGGGGAGCTTGCGCATGACGAGCGCGTCCTGCCGGTTCACGCGCCAGCCGCTGACGACGTCGAAGCCCTCCTCGGCCTTCACGAGCATCTTCGGGATGTCGGCCGGGTCGTTCTGCAGGTCGGCGTCGATGGTGATGACCCACTCGCCGCGCGCGCGGTCGAAGCCGGCGGCGAACGCGGGGGTCTGCCCGAAGTTGCGGCGGAAGCGCACGACGCGCAGGCGCGGCTCGGAGGCGCGGATCTTCTTCAGCGCCTCGAAGCTGCCGTCGGTCGAACCGTCGTCGATGGCGAGGATCTCGAACGGCCGGCCCGTCGCCTCGCAGCCGGCGACGAGCTCGGCGACCAGGCGCTCGACGTTGTCGATCTCGTTGAAGACCGGGACCACGACGGAGACGTACGGGTCCAAGACGATCGCGAGATCGGCCCGCGCCTCCTTCGTCGACCTCACCTCGCGGACGGCTTGCTCGATGACGGTCATGGTCGCCTCAGCGCGCGAGCAGCGATCGCTGCCACTCGACCTGGGCCGCGAGCCCCGCACCGAGGGCCACCTTGGGGGCGAACCCGAAGGCCTCGCTCGCGCGCGTCGTGTCGGCCCAGGTGTGTCGCACGTCGCCGGCCTGCGCCTCGATCCGGTCGAGCTTGAGCGGGCCGACGAGCTCGGTCAGCGTGGCGAGGACCTCGTTCAGCGTCACGCGCGATCCGCCGCCGACGTTGAACACGCCCGTGACCCCGTCCGCCGCGCACGCCAGGTTCGCGTCGACCGCGTCCGCGATGAAGGTGAAGTCGCGCGTCTGCTCGCCGTCGCCGAAGACCTGGATGGGCTTGCCCGCCATGGCCGCGGCGATGAACTTGTTGAAGCCCATGTCGGGGCGCTGGCGGGGGCCGTACACGGTGAAGTACCGGAGCGAGGCCGTCGAGAGGCCGAAGTTCGCCCGGTAGAGCTCGCACAGGTGCTCGGCGGCCAGCTTGGTGACGCCGTACGGCGAGAAGGGGCGCGGGCGGTTCGTCTCGCGCATCGGCAGCTCGACGTCCTCGCCGTAGACCGACGACGACGACGCGGCGACGACCTTGCGCACCTTCGCGAGCTTGGCGGCCTCGAGCAGCCGCTGGGTCGCGAGCACGTTGTCGTCGACGTAGGTGGCGAACGTCTCGCCCCAGCTCGCCCGCACCCCGGCTTGCGCCGCCTGGTGCCAGACGACCTCCTGCCCTTCGACGATCGGCGCGAGGTCGACGCGCGCGAGGTCGGCCTCGACGAGGCGGAAGCGCGGCTCGTCGCGGAGCCTCGTCAGGTTCCGATCCTTGATGGGCCGCGGGTAGTAGTCGGCGAAGCGATCGACGCCCGTGACCTCGTGGCCGAGGTCGATCAAGCGCTCGGCGAGCGTCGACCCGATGAAGCCTGCGACGCCGGTGACGAGACAACGCATCGGAATCCTCGTGGGGCTCGACCCCTGCGGAAATGGGCCAGGTTTGGGGCCACCCGCGGCCCCGCGCGCGGCTCGCGCGAGCCCGGCCCCGAAGCGAGGCCGGCGCCCGAAAGCGGCGGAAGCCTAGCAGAAGTCCCGAGGGCCCGAGCCGCGGTCGACGCGAATTCGCGGGCGGGGACCTGTGGTAAGGAGCGCCGTGCCCGCCCGCCCGGCGCGCCGAGCCCCCGGTGATCGAGCCCTCCCTCGAACGACGTCGCGACGAAGCCGACCCCGCCCGTGAGCCGACGGGCAAGGGCGGCCTCGGCGCGTGGCTGCGGCTCGCGCTGCGGCTCGTCGGCCCGGCGCTGCTCGTCGCGGTGCTGCTGCGGATGAAGGACGCGGGCGCGGTCGTGCGCGCGTGGACGGAGGCCGATCCGTGGCCGCTCGCGATCGCGGTCGTGCTCACGTTCGCCAACCTCTGGCTCAAGATCCTGCGCTGGGGCGTGCTGCTCAGGACGCAGGGGATCCGCTACCCGCAGCGGCGCGCGTGGGGCGCGTACCTCGGGTCGGCGTACGTCGCCCTGATCACGCCGGGCCGCGTGGGCGACGCGCTCCGCGCGCAGTACCTGCGACACGACCAGGGCGTCGCCTACGCGGACGGCCTCGCGTCGGTCGTGATGGACCGGCTGTGCGACCTCTACGTGCTCGTCGTGATCGCGGCGCTCGGCGTCGTGCGGTTCAGCTCCATCCTGGTCGGTCAGCTCGCGTGGGCCGCGTGGGGCACCGTCGCGGCGACGATCCTCGGCCCCCTCCTGCTCCTCGTCCCCGGCGTGGCCGAGCGCCTGCTCGGCAAGGCGTACGCGAAGCTCGCGAGCGCGCGCTTCGGCAAGGGCGCCGCCCCCGCGCCGGAGGCCGGCGGCGACGGGCTCGGTCGGTTCCTCGCGGCGCTGCGGTCGCACGTCGGACCGTCGCTCGGTCTCACGATCCCGCTGACGATCGGGGCGTTCCTGATCAACTACGCGCAGGCGTGGCTGCTCGCGCGGGCGGTGCACCTCGATCTCACGTTCTTCGATCTGATGTGCCTGCTCTCGATCGCGAGCCTGCTCGGCCTGCTGCCCATCTCGATGTCGGGGGTGGGCGTGCGCGAGGTCTTCTTCGCGCTCGCGTTCCCGGTGCTCGGCTACTCGGCCGAACAGGGCGTGAGCTTCGGCCTGCTGGTCTTCGCGGTGCTGTACCTCGTGATCGTGATCGTCGGCTTCGTGAGCTGGCAGATCTGGCCGCCTCCGTTCGCGGCCGCGCGTCCCTCGCGCTGACCCGGACGCGAGCCTTCGCCGGCCCTGGCCCCGCCCCCCCCGACATTGACGGTGCCGGGACCGTCGAGTAGCGAAGAACGCCTTGATCGAAGCAGCCAACGAGCTCCCGGCGGCGCCCGCCCCGCCGCGCACCTCCCCGGCCGACGGCCTGCTGCCGCGCGCGGCGCGCGCGGCCCGGGACTGGCTCGCGTGGCCGCTGCTCTACGGCGCGTGCGCGGGCTCGGGCCTGTGGCTCCTGCGCAACCCGGAGCTCGCTGCGGTCGCGTGGACGAACAAGCTCATCGCGGCCGACCGCGCGCTGCTGCACTGGTCGGTGGCCGGCGGCGTGATCGCGGTGGCCGCCGTCTACGTCGCCGCGATCGCCGTGCGACGGCTCGCGACCGGCGCGGCCCGCGCGACGGCGACCGTGGGCGCGATCGATCGCTGGCTGCGCGCGGTCGTCGCGCTGCCGTTCGTCGGCATGCTGCGCGCGCCGGGCATCGAGAGCTCGAGCGCAGAGGTGACGCTGCTCTACGCCGCGACCGCCGCCGTCGCGGTCGGATCGTCGTTCTACGAGGTCGCGGGCCTCTCGCACCTCCTCGCGCCGCCCGACCCCGACGAGCCGCCGCCGGGCCTGGGCCGCCGGATCGCGCGCCTCGCGATGCGCGCGGCGGTGCCCCTCGCCGTCCTCGGCCTGTGGGCGTTCTACGGCCTCTTCTTCTCGCGGCTCAGCATCACGAACCACCACGCGCTGAACACGCACACGATCGACCTCGGCTACTACGACAACATCTTCTTCCAGTCGATCCACGGCAAACCCCTCGGCTGCTCCTTCATCAAGACGGGCACGCACGAGACGGCGCACTTCGACCCGATCCTCGTCCTCCTGTCGCCGCTCTACCTCCTCTACCAGCGCACGGAGATGATCCTCGCGCTGCAGTCCTTCTGGCTCGGATCGGGCGTCGTGCCCGTGTACCTGCTCGCGCGCCGATCGACCGGGAGCCGCCTCTCCGGGCTGACGCTCGCGGCCATGTTCGTCGCGTACCCCGCGGTCCACGGCGTGAACATGTACGAGTTCCACTCGCTGGCGCTCATCGGGCCGCTCGTCCTGTGGCTGCTCTACTGGCTCGAAGAGGGCCAGCGCGCCGCGTACTACGTCACCTTCGCCGCGCTCCTGCTCTGCCGCGAGGACGTGCCGCTCCTGCTCTGCTTCGTGGGCCTCTACGCGCTGCTCACGCACAAGCCCGAGAGCGTCCGCCTCGGCCGCAACACGATCCTCCTCGGCCTCGTCTACTTCGTGGTCGCGAAGGTCGGGTTCATGAAGGGCAGCGGCATCCTGAACGCCGGCAAGGACGCCTATTCGTACGAGTACTACTACGAGGCCATGAACCCGGGCCGCCTGGGCGTCGGCGGCATCCTCGGCACGATCGTGATGAACCCGGTCTTCACGATCAAGACGGCGTTCGAGACGACGAAGCCCGTCTTCCTCCTGCTCCTGTTCCTGCCGCTCGGCTTCCTGCCATTCTTCGCGCGGCGCGGCCGCGTGATGCTCGTCTACGGGCTGCTCTTCACGCTGCTCGCCTCCCGCGGGCCCGTGTTCACCGTCCACTTCCAGTACACGAGCGTGATCTACCCGGTCGCGTTCATGCTCACCGCCGTCGCGCTGCGGCAGGTCGCCGACGGCCCCATCCCGGTGGCGTTCGGGCTCGACGGGCGCAGGTTCGCGTCGGCGTGGCTCGCCGCGGCGCTCGTCGCCTCGGTGCTCGTGTCCTGGAAGTTCGGCGCGATCGCCGAGAACGGCAGCTTCCGCGGCGGCTTCAGCCGCGTCGTGCGCGAGCTCTCGGCCGAGCAGCAGGTCAATTACGCCTGGCTCGACGCGACCACGGCGAAGATCCCGCGGTCGGCCAGCGTCGGCACGACGAACCGCATCGGCCCGCACGTCTCGAACCGCAAGCAGGCGTTCTTCTACCCGGAGCGCAGCGACGTCGACTACCTCCTGATCGACGAGGCCGAGCTCGGCCAGGGCGACCAGGAGAAGCACAACAAGCTCAAGGCAGCCTTCGAGGAGCTCGACCGCCGCGGACGGCTGGCGTTCTACAAGAAGAAGCGCTGAAGGCGCGGACTCACGTTCCCCGGCCCGCCGCTCCTCCGCGGCCGGGCGAAGAAGGGCGGAGCCCACCGGAGCACGCTCCGCCGATGCGGGGTCGAAAACGTCGTGCTTGCGGGCGGTCGGCGCCCCGCGGGGCCCGACCGCCGCGATCAGGCCTTGCCGTCACCGCCTCCGGCGAGGCGTGCCTTGAGCTCGGCCTGTCGAGCCTTCTTCTCCGCGATCCGCGCGGCCTTCTCGGGGTCCATCGGCGCCTTCGCCTCGGCCGCGGGCTCCGCAGCCGCGGGCTCCGCAGCCGCGGGCGCGACCTCGGCCGGCGCGGGATCCGGCTCCGGCGTGGCCTCGGCCTTCGAGGCGTCGGGCGCGGCGCCGCCAGCGGCGAGCTTCGCCTTGAGCTCGGCCTGTCGAGCCTTCTTCTCGGCGATCCGCGCCGCCTTCTCGGGATCCATCGGCGCCTTCGCCTCGGCCGCCGGCTCGGCCACCGCGGGCTCCGCGACCACGACGGCGGGCGCGGCCTCGGCCGGCGCGTCGCCCCCCGCGAGCTTCGCCTTGAGCGCGGCCTGACGGGCCTTCTTCTCCGCGATCCGCGCGGCCTTCTCGGGGTCCATCCCCGCGGGCGCTTCGACGGGCGCGGCCTCGACAGGCGCGGCCTCGACGGCCGGCGCAGCCTCGGCGGCCGGCGCGGCAGCTGCGTCGCCGCCAGCCGCCTTCGCCTTGAGCGCGGCCTGACGGGCCTTCTTCTCGGCGATCAGCGCGGCCTTCTCGGCGGCCGCATCGCCACCCTCGGCCACCGGTGCGGCCGCTTCGATCGCGGGCGCAGCGACGGGCGCAGCGGCGACCGCCTCCGGGGCGACCTTCGCGGGAGCAGGCGCCGGCGCAGCCTTCTTCTCGGCGCTCGCCCCGCGAGCCAGCGTCGTGCGCGTGCCGACCCCCACCGCCTGCGGGTGCCCGAACGGGTACGCGGCGGTGCCGGCGGACGTCGGGCCCTCGAGGCGCAGCGACGCGTCCTCCGTGGGGCGCGGGTTCGCGGCCAGCACGCGCGGCGTCCCGATGCGCTCGGCGAGGCCCCCCATGGTGAAGACCTCGATATCGCCGAGGATCTGCGCCTTGTTGGCCTGCCGCTTCCAGCCCTTGGCGCCCCCGAGGCGCTCCCAGAAGCCGGGAGGAGAGACGCTGCCCTCGA
The DNA here is from genome assembly GCA_903906315.1 of uncultured delta proteobacterium. Taxonomy (GTDB): domain Bacteria; phylum Myxococcota_A; class Polyangia; order Polyangiales; family Polyangiaceae; genus CAIVJW01. Next base: position 65,751 of record CAIVJW010000267.1, read on the forward strand.
CGCCCTTCACCCACACGGTGAAGTCGCCGATCGACGTGCCGGCAAAGGTCGCGCGGCAGACCGAGATGCCGAGCTCCTTCGCGACGTCGCTGATGAGCTTGCCCTTCTCGACCTCGACGACCCGATGCTCGTTCACGAACGTGACCCGCGGCATGAACACGCCTCCTCGGCGCGCACGATGGGCCCCCTCGTCGGCCGCGGTCAAGGCCCGGGATCCGAGGAATCGATCACGACCTCGCGAAGCGAGCGTTCGCACGCGCAAAGGGCCGCGGCGAGCCTGCACGGCTTGCGCGCGGCCCCCGCCGAGGCCCGACGGGGCGCAGGATCAGTGGTGACCGGTGTCGACGACCACGGTGCCGCCGTTCGCGATCCACTGGAACGAGTCGACGAGGACCGTCGAATCCCAGGCCTGATCGCCGGTGTCCCAGATCGCGAAGCGGATCGAGACCTCCTGGCCGCCGGTGACGGGCGCCTGCGTCTTCAGCCAGCTCGTCGCGCCGGCGTCGTTCCACGTGTCGAAGCCCGTGCCGGCAAGCTCCCCCGCGCCGAGCGCGCAGCCCTGGCAGACGTCGAAGAAGGCGATGTTGACGCTGACCGGGTTGGTCTTGCTGTCAAACGAGATGTTGCCGTTGATCGCACCCAGCGGCGGCGGGTTGACAAGCGCGATGAACTGATCGTTAAACGACGTGCAGACCCACTCCGGGTACTCGAACGAGTAGAAGTCGAAGAGGAACGAGTAGCCGGTCGCGTTCGTCGGCGCGCGCAGCTTCACCTCGAGGGCGATGTCGTCGTTGATCTCGCTCGACCCCGCGCAGTTCGGCACGTCCTGGGGGAACCCGGGCGGCGCCGAGCCGGGGCCGGAGCCGTAGCAGGACAAGGTGCCGCAAGCGTCGGGCTGGCCGGGGATGCGGGCGTTGCCCGAGGACAGGCCGAGCATGCGCTTGCCGAGCTGCACGTGGACGTTCGGCCCGAAGCCGTCGAGGATGCCGACCTGCGGCGATTGCCCCGCCGGGCTGCCGTCGGCGCGCACGTACGCGGCGCTGATCACGCCCCACGTGCCGGGGCTGGCGACCTTGCAGAGGTCGATCGCCCGCGCCCCGTTCATCGCGTCGAAGTCGGCGAGCGCGATCCCGTCGTCGCAGGTCGTCGCGACGTCGTCGACCTTGCCGTTGCAGTCCTCGTCCGCGGGCGCCGGAATGCCTCCGTCGCCGACCGGCTGATTGACGATCACCTCGATCGCCCCGGGGTTCACGTTCTTGTCGCAGTCGTTGCAGTCGCCCTGGGCGGGCGTGAAGCCGTCGCCGTCGGCGTCGTCGTTCGGGCCGCTCTTGCAGAAGCCCGCGTCCGGCTTGCCGCCGCCCGGCCCGCCGGCGTCGGAGACCGTCGACGTGGTGGTCGTCGTGCCGCCGCCGCCGCCGCCCGATCCGAGGCCGCCCCCGGCGCCCGTCGCGCCGCCGCCCGATCCGGTGATCGTCGTGACGCCGCCGCCGCCCTGGCCCGATCCGCCCTCGCCGGTGGCGCCGGTGCCATTGCCGGTCCCATTGCCCGTGCCGACGCCCGTACCCGAGGTGTCGAACACCGCGTCCGAGGTCGCCGGGGAGCACCCGAGCCACCCGGAGAGAGCTCCCACCCAGGCGACCAGCACCCGTCGCTTCATGATCGATCCTCCAGCGAAGGATGGTCGCCGGGACCTCGACCGAACGCAAGCCGACACGGTTCGACGACCGACCCGACGCGAGATGAGTGGCCTCCGCGCCAACCGCGCAGGCGCCCCCGAGCTCTCTACTCCTCCGGGCCGTCCCCGCGCGCGTGATCGGGAGGTGCAGGCGCCGACGGAGCCGGCGGCACCTCCCCGCCGGACGAACGGGCCCACAACTCGACGTCGCCTCGACGGCGGACCCCCAGGACGAACCCGGAGAGCGCGTCGAGGCCCCGCGGCTTGCAGGTCCGCTCGACGACGGCAAACGCAGCCGCTTGAAGCAGGCCGCTCACGCCGTCCGGACCGGACCCGAGGGGGCGGTACGGCGCGGGAAGCTGGGTCTTGCGAGGACCGAACATGGGCACCGCCAGATCGCGCAAATGGTAGAGGCCCGACCGATACGATCCGCTGCAGCCGAAGACGGCCACGACGTCGTCGACCTCGCCGGGCCGCTCGCGCGGCACCGGCGCGAGCACCAGCCCCCCGAAGGTCTTCGCCGTCGCGGTCAGCGGTCGCGTGTACGCGAGGAACACGAGATCACCGGCGTAGCTGTCGTTCGCGGAGGACGAGTGCGGGGCCCAGAGCAGATGCGTGACACCGAAACTGACGAGAAGGTCGTGGGCCGCGCCGGGTGTCCCGAGGTGGCCGTAGTCGATGCCGCCCTGGAGCGTCTGCAGATCGCTGACCGTCCTCGCGCCGATGCCCAGGTGTACCCGCTCCTCGTGGAGCAGCACCTTCGCGCCCTTCGGGAGGGCGGCGCCGATGGCTTGCATCTGCGAAAACGGGCGGTCGCGCTGGTCGCGCGACTTCAGGTAACCGGACCCGAGCAGGTCCAAGGTATTGCGGAGCGGCTCACGGTGCCGCAGCTTGCCCGGCACAAAGGGGATATCGCCGGACCAGGCCAGCTGCGCTGCGACGAGCACGATGAGCGCCGCACGCGGTGCCCGCGCGACGGGATCGGCCCTGCGAACCCAGCCGAGCAGCCGGACGAGGCGCCCCTCCGCCACCGCGGCCGCGGCGACCGGGGCGCGCGGCGCGCCCTCGCGCCAGACGAGCACCATCGCGCTCGCCGTCGCTGCCGTGATCCACGGGAGCATCGCCTGGAGGTAGCGGTCCTGGTGGTGGGTCCAGTACCAGACGAAGACGCCGACATGGCACGCGAGGTACAGCCCCGCGAGCCGCTTGACCGATCGCAGAAACGGCAGCGCGAAGAGGAGTAGCGTGAAGAGACTGCCGAAATTGACGACCTTCCAGGCGCTCGCCTCCCAGTCCTGGGGCTCGAAAGAGAAGAACAGGACGGCTCGCAGGCTCTCGAGCAGCCCGGCCGCGTCGCGGGTGGGCACCCAGAGTCCGCGCTTGAACCCGAATTCGAAGACGTCGGCAGCGTCGGGGGTCCACGGCCTCGGGGTGATCAGCCGATGGAGCACGGGGTAGAACGGGTCGCGATAAAAGATGACGTTCTTCAGCCAGTGCGGCGCGGTGAGGGCGAGGCCGGACGCGACGGCGACGGCCGAGCCAACGAGCCAGGTGCGGTGCGTCGCCCGCCCGCGCAGCGCGCGCACCGCGAAGAGCACCGCCCGGCCAGCGAGGACGGCGACGGGAAAGCCCAGGAGCAGGAGCGCGCCGCTGAACTTGGTCAGGAAAGCGCCCGCGAGCATCATCGAAGCGAGCGCCAGAAAGCGCGGATCGAGCACCGGATAGGCCCGGAGGACGAGCAGGTAGATCGGCGCGGCCCAGATCGCGGCGAACTGGTCCGCCGCGCCACCGAGGGCCGACTCGTAGAGGAAGACACCGGGAAACAGGAAGCGGACCGCCCAGGCGTAGCTCGCTCGGTACCGCGGGACCATCCGGCGCACCATCGCCACGACGCCGACGAGCGTCCACGCGAGCGCCGCGAAGTCGAGGTGATAGGCAAGCTCCGCCCGCTCGAACATCGTCGATCGAGGCAGCAGGAACGCCCAGGTGTAGACGACGCTGGCGAGGTGTGGCACGGCCCCCGGATACCAGCCCTCCGGAAAGCGACGAATGGCGCCCTCCGCGACGTAGTGCTCCGCGATCGTGAGGTGGTACCAGCGGGCGTCGAACGCCATGTTCGCGGGCGACATCGTGACGGCGTAGATCAGCAGCAGCGCGATCGCGCCGAAGCCGAGGACGAGCGGCGCCCAGCGAGGCGACGGAGCGACGCCGCGGGCCCGGCGCCAGGCGACGTGGCGGGCGAGCCTGCGCCCGGTGCGCAGCGTCGCGGCGGCCCCGACGGCGAGGAGGCCGAGCGGCACAGCGAAGAACAGGGCCGGCACGATCAGGCCGACCAGGCCCGCCACGAACGTCGCGAGGAAGAAGAGGTAGAGCCCGGCGGCGAAGCTCAGGGTCAGGTGCTCGTGGAGAGGCAGAGTGCGCCGGAGAAGGCGCACCATCAGGGCGTGCCCTGCCGCGACACAGGCCGCGCTCTCGAACAGCACGGCAGCCCAGCACTTGACGTAGCTCCAGACCAGCCAGTCCGAGATGGCGGTTCGGACGCCGACCTTGGCGAGGAAGAAGCCCGTTCCGGCGAGGAGCACCGCGGCCAGCGCGACGCTCCGCAGCCGTGCGACGAAAGTCACGGTCATGGTCTCTCAGGGAGTTGCCGGCGCGGCGAGTGCTGCCGGCACGGAGGGGAAGGCGACGCGCGAAAGATCGATCAGCACGAGCGGTCCTTCGGAGAACACGGCGGCCTCCTTCGCCAGCCGCGGCACCTCGAAACCCGCCGCCTTGCCCTTCCCCCAGGCTTCACGAACCCAGCGGTCGAAGGGCCGAAAGTAGGTCGGCGCGGAGACGAAGTGCCGTGTGTCCACGAGCAGGTGGGTCACGTGCAGGTCGTCCCGCAGCCGCGCCAGGGGAGCCCTGTCGGTCGCGAGGTAGGCGTCGAGGATCGCGCGCATCCTCCGGCGCATCTCCTCGACGTACCCGGCGTTGAAGGCGACGTGGCACTCCATCGTCACGAGCGCCTGTCGCGCGCTCAGATAAGGAACACTGTCCATCGTCTGGGGCCAGCCCGCGATCAGCGCGTCCGCAGGGAGCGTCGCGAGGAATGGATAGAGCTTCGCCTTAGGGTCGATGCGCACGGTGAGGCCTGCCGTCTCGCTGCCACGGCCACCGACGAGAAAGAGACAGACCGCCGCCATGCACAGGACCGCGCCCGCGCGGAGCCAGGGCTTGTCGCCGCGCCGCCCGAAGAAGAGCGGAACGGCGCTGCCCGCGCCCGGCAGCATGAGGCAGAGAGCGACGGGGATGGGAAACACCGAGTATCGCTGCGGCAGGTAGAGCCAGGGCGCGACGCGCGCTGCGAGCACGTGGCCGATCCCGGCGGCCACGGCGAAGGCGAGGAGCCTCCTCGCGCCCTCGTCGCGGAACGCGAGGCGCAAGAAGCCTAGCGCCGCGAAGCCGACGAGGTAGTAGACCGCGGAGTCGCGGATCTTGGAGAATCCCGGCGCCTGGCCGGGTCCGGGGAGCAGCGACGCGAACCGCTGGCCTGCGCCGAGGAGCGCGCGCCGCGCCTCGCTCCTGGAGTCGTCCACGAGCCCGGGATACGGGGGCCGGTCACCTGCATAGAAGCGCCCGCCGGGGCCAGCCTCAGGGTACGTCGCCACGTCCCGTTCGAGGATGTAGGGACCGTATCGACGCAGCGCGAGGGACGTTGGAATGAGCAGGATCGCGGCGACGACGGCGGTCCCGACGACGAGCGCTAGCCGACGGCGCAGGCTCCACGTCGCAACGTCCCCGCGATCCTCCCTGCGATAGACGAGCGTGACGAGCGCGAGCGCCATGCCGCCCGGCATGGCCGCCGCCGGGTAGAACGCGGCGCCGAGGCACGTCACCGCGGCGAGCATCTTCATCCGTCCGTGCACGAGCGCAGCGGCCGCGCACGCGGCGATGGGGAAGCCGAACGCGCGGGGAAGGCCGCCAGCCATTCGCTCGAAGAAGGCGTCGCTCGAGAGGACCAGGGCGACCGCGAAGAACGGCGCCGCCACCCTCCCCCAGCGCGACGCGCCCTTCGCGATCGCGCCAGCGACGACGGCGAGCAGCACGTACGGCAGGAGCTTGCTGAACGCCTTGGCATCCCATAGCCAGGTTGCGGCGACGTACAGCAGACGATAGCCGGACGCCATCGCGGCAAGCGTGTACTCACCAAGGTAGTCAGCCGGAAAGAGCGAGGGATCCTTGTAGTGCTGAAAGGGGTAGATCTGGACGCGCACGTCGTCGTTGAACGTGAACGGATCGGCCGAGCGCCGCGCGTGCGCGAGGAGCGCGGGCCCGAACATGGCGACGAGCGCGACGAGCGCGACGGCGCCCCCGAACGCCGTGCGGACCACTGGGCGCCCGAGCAGGCCCGGCCGCGCGGCAGGGCCGGCGCCCGCCGCGAGCGACCTCGTGGCCGGCGCCTCGACGGGTGCGGGGACCTCGCCGGGCGGCGGCCGAGAGGCCCGCATCGTGGGGATCTCGACGTCCGCCGGCGGGCCTCCCGCGGAGAACCCCGGCGCCGCGGGGACCGGCTCCACGCTGGCGGGCCCGCCTTGGCGCGGCGCGGAGGCGTCGAGCGCAGAGACGTCGAGCGCAGAGACGTCGGCCGCGGGGGCGGCGTCGGGAACCGCGGGCGTGCGGGGGGAATCGGGGTCCGTCATGAGTCGACCGGAGAAGGGGTGGGAATCACGTGGGGCAGCAGCGTACAGCGACCCCGCACCGGCGCGCGATCGAAGCGAGCTTCCTTCACCGAGGATCGCCCCATGAGGGCTGGTCGCGCAGCCTGCCGAAGCGCGCGGGCGCCACCGGGAACAGGGCGCGGCCGGCGTCGAACAGCGTCCGGCACCTCGCCGGACCGAGGTCCTTGATCTCCCCCGGGTCGGCGACGACGTCGAAGCAGTGAAATGCGCTGTCGGTGTGACGCGCGACGATCTTCTGCGACCCTTGCATCACCCCCCAGTTCGGATACCGATACTCCCACGCCCAGGAGACGTTGCTGAGCGGGACCGGGGCGGTGGTCAGCTCCGGCCGCGTGAGCGGGTGACCCATCATCGCGGAGCGGAAGCCGGCGAACGCGGGCTCGTCCCACACGCCGAGCAGGTCGAGCAGCGTCGGGAGCACGTCGACGTGCCACAAGAGCGCGTCCCGCTTGCCGCGCATCGCGACCGCCTCCGCTTCGCTCACCACGCCCGCGGGCGCGTCGATCCAGCCCGGGACCCGAATCTCCTCGTCGAACACCGTGCCGGCGTGGTCGCCTGGGTTGTGCTCATGGTAGCTCTCTCCGTGGTCCGACGTGTAGACGACGACCGTGCGCTGGCCGCTCTTGGTGGCACGCACGGCGCGGAGCAGCTTGCCTACGGCGAGATCCGACAGATAGACGACATCCTTGTAGTAGTTCTTGTACTTCTCGTTACTCGGGCTCGGGTTGCCGCGGTCCACCGGCTGAAAGGGCGCGTAGCGTCGGTCGTAGACGCGAGGAGCATGAATGTTGCTGTAGTGGACGACGGCCAGGAACGGCTCCTTGAGCCTGCCCCACTCCGCGATTGCGGCGTCGGTCACCGCGGAGTCTCGCGGCCCCGTCCAGAAGTCGGCGGCGCTGTCGATCTGGAGCGGGCCGACGAAGTGCTCGATCGCGCTGTCCTGAATCAAGAAGCGAAAGTCGTTGTAGAGCGGGCTCTGGCCCGAGATGTAGGCCGTGTCGTAGCCGGCCGCTCGCGCGTAGTCCCACACGAAGGGGGCGGTGTGCGTGGCCTCGCGGCTCGCCGTCGGTCGGAGGCCGGACCACAGCGTCGTCGCAGACACGGCCGTCGACGACGCGACCGCCCGCAGCTGAGTGAAGCCGAAACGCCCGGGCGCGGCCGCATTGGAGTCGCGATTGGCCAACTCGCACGCAGGATCGTAGTCCGCGCAAACGACGTCGGCTCGGAGCGACTCCTGCACGAGGAGGAGCACGTTTCGCGGCCGCGCCGGCGCGGCGGATACCCTGGCGAGCGCCGCCGGCGAGCGGCGCTGCAGCATCACCGTCCGGTCCGACCGCGTGATGCCGAGCTTCACCCGCGCGAGACCCGCCAGCGCGTGGACGTAGATGAGGTCGGGGGTCGTCGACTGGAGCGTCTGGTAGCTGGCGGGGATCTTCAGCGTCCCGCAGGCGACCGCCACCCACGCGACGGCGGCGAGCGGGCGCGTGATGCGCCGCCGGCGACGCACCAGCCGCCGAGCGGCGTGGAGCAAGCCGGTCGCGACGACCACGGCGAGCACGAGCTGCGCGAGCACCTTCGCCCGGCCGAGCGGCAGGTCGCCGAGCAGGGCGCGCGGCACGGACTCGGCCGGCAACACGACGTCGAGCGAAAGGTAGGCGCCCCAGAGCGATCGGAAGGCGTTCTGCACGCCGAGCAGCAGCCCGAACAGGCCGACGAAGAGCGCGCCTGCGACGTGGGTGAGCACGCCTCGACGCCGCGAGGCGGCGTAGAGCAGGAGGGCCCAGAAGACCGCCGTCACCGCGGCCGAGCCGACGTAGCCAACGCGGTGCGTGCGATCCAGCGCGAAGAGGTGGGCGCTGCGTCGCACGAGGTCGGCGCCGACGATCCACAGGGCGGGAGCGAGCAGCGCGAGGACGCCGCTCAAGCGCCGGCGCCACCGTGCTCGGCGGCGGGCGCGCCGCGGCCGGGCGACCGCGACGCCCGCGGGCGCAGCGAGCAAGCGCGAGGCCGCCGCGGCCGGCCCCGCGGCCCCTTCGACCGGCGGCGCATCCTCCGCGGATGGTCGTGGCGCAACGGCCAACTCCGCGCGATCCAGCAACGCGGGGGCGCCCTCCCCGACCGCCTCGGCGCCCACGGTCGGCAGGCGATCGTTCACCGTTCGGGGCTCCGCCAGGCACCCGCTGACGGCCGGCTGCGCGCCCGCCCCAGCGACGCGGCGATCGGCGGAAGCTTGCCACCCGGCGTGCCCGAATCCATGACGGGCGAGTCTAGCGCAGAACGGTTGAAACGGGGCCTCGGCGAGCGAAGGACGCGGCGAAACCCCACCGCCTCGGCAAGGCTTCTGGTACCGTTCGGACGTGCTATTCGGCCGTGATCGCAGCTCGTCTCGGCCCGCGCGCTCGCGCGCTGGGGCATTCCTCCTCGCTTCGCTCGCCGTGGTCGGCTGCGCCCCCGGAGGCGCAAGCATGCCCGGGCAGTATGCCCCGCATCTCCTGGAGCTGCCGCGCGACGGGCTTGTCGGCGCGACGTGCAGCGGCGACGACGAGTGCAGCGACGGGACCAGCTGCTTCGAGTACGCCGGACGGCGCGAGTGCCTGTGTCGCCCCGGGCTCACCGCCTGCGGCCGCAGCTGCCGCGATCTCGGCAAGGATCCGTCCCACTGCGGCGCTTGCGGCGCGTCCTGCCCCGGCGGGGGTTGCTTCAGCGGGTCGTGCGCGCCCGTCGCATTGCCCGGAGCTACGACGGCGAGGAGCGCCCCGATCGCGCTGACGCCCGACCTCCTGGCGGGCTGGATGGAGGCCTATCCCGAGCGGTCTCTGAACGGCGGCCCAGCCAACGCCGGGGCCGCGCTGTGGCTCGGCTACTTCAGCGCCAGCCGGGACACGCGCTACACCGTCGGCACGAGCTGGAGCTCCTGGCGCATCGCCGGACCGCCACTGCGCCCGGCACAGAGCGAGCGCGTCTGCGCCTGGGCCGACCCGTGGGCGACGAGCTCGGGGCTCACGGGGCTCGAGTACCTTTCGTTCCTGACCTGGCCCAAGGAAGCGGGCCAGTGCGTGCACAAGTCGTGCATCGGAGTCGGTGCGGCCACCGGCGAGGGGCTCGCGAGCGGGGCCTGGCAATACCCGATCGCGTGCTTGAATCCGATCAATGAGGCCGCCGATGGCCAGACCATCCACTTCGACCCCGGGGCGCCGACCCTGTGGGCCACCGCGAACAGCTCCAAGGGCTTCTTCTACCTCTACGCCGCGCCGAACTGCACGGGCGGAGCGCCCGGCGGCTCGTCCTGCCAGCTCGCCGAGCTCACGCCCGGCCCCGTCCCCGCGGTGCACCGCGATCTCACCGAGGCGGCTCCGTTCGCCGGTCACGCGCCGCACGTCTTCGGCCACACGAACGTGGCGGTGAACCCTTGCACCCACCACGCGGTCGCACCGTACCGCGTCCAGGAGAGCGACACGCGGCGGACTCCTCCCGAGATCCGGCTCGCGTTCGTGGCGGCCAACGGCGTGGTGAACACCGCCGTCATTCACCGCGGCGACGCCTGGGCGCGGAACGACGTCTGTGCGGACGGCAAACCGCCAACCGAGCAAGTCTGCGGATGCCCTGGATGCGCGAGCCACCTCCGGGTCGTGCCGCGCGTACAGGTGGCCACCAAGTACGACGCAGGGTACGGCCGCTGCTTCGCCTACCTGGCGTACGAGACCGTGGACCTTGCCCGTTCCCCGCGGCGAATGCAGGCGAAGCTCAGCATCGTCGACATCACACGGGAGGATAGCCCCACCGTCGTGCGCGATATCGTGATGGACCGGCGAGGCGACGGTCAGACCATGATGCCGACGGTCGCGGTCTCGGATTTCACGCGCGACGTCGGGTTCTTCTTCTATGACGACGACGGGAGCCACTGCAACACCCGGTACATGGGGCTCGTCGACGGCAACCTGATGCTGTCGGGCCAGACGTGGGTGACCCTGTCGGCCGCTCCGTTTCCCAACCTGTCGTTCGGCGACTACGTCGGGACGATCGAGAACGGCCTGCAGGGCGGCGACCTCTTGCCAACGTGGACCGAGCCGACGCGCGCGGCGGGCGGCCCGTTCCGCTGCGATGGCTCGGCGTGGAAGGTGGGCACCACGGCAGTCCGCGTCCACCCGTGAGGCACGGCGCCCGAGGCGCCGACCCGCCCGGGGGCTCGGCGCGCCACGGGCGGCCGTGGGCGGACCGAAACCTCTGGGCGAGGCGCCCTCTGGGTCGACCCGACGGCCGGCCTGCCCCTGCCCCCGCGGGGGCTTCGCGCTTCCGTTGGGCGTTTCACTCCCCGCTACGGCGCGCCGCGACGGGCGCCGCGCGCTGGAAGTCGACGGCGAGCTTGGACACGCTCGCGACGTGCTTGCCGGTGCGGATCATCGCGAGGCTGTCGACGAACTCGACGTCGATGCGGATCTTCTCGCCGAGGTGCGATCGGAACGTGGTGAGCACCTCGTCGAGCACGTCGGGCGAGAAGCGACCGCCCTTGACGATCTTGAACGTTATCGCGCCCGGCTCCTCCTGCACCACCTGGAAGCGCTGAATCGCGTAGTCGAACTCCTTGAGGTAGTGCGCGAAGAAGGTGCCCGGCAGGTAGCGGCCGTCGGTGCCGAGGATGATCGACTGCACGCGCCCCTGGATCGCGCCGATCCGCGGCGCGCCTCGCCCGCAGCGGCACGCGGCGTGCGGGTCGCCGGCCTCGGCGAGGTCGCCGATGCGGTAGCGCATGAAGGGCATGCAGTAGTTGTTGAGGTCCGTGATGACGACCTCGCCGACCTCGCCGGGCGCGGCGGGCCGACCGTCCTTGAGCACCTCGACGATGTACGCCTCGGAGACGACGTGGTGGCCGTCGTGCGCCTCGCACTCGTAGGCGATGCCGGAGAACTCGCGGCTGCCGTACTTGTCGAACACCTTGCAGCCGAAGGCCTCCTCGATCGCGCGGCGGCTCGGCAGGGGGAGCGTCTGCGCGCTCGACATGATGGCGCGCGGGCGCACGTCGATCGACCCCACGCTCTTGACGTAGTGAGCAAGGAAGTCGAGCGCCTCGGCGTAGCCGTCCATGAGCACCGGGCGGACGCCGGCGATCGTGCGGACCATGCGCGCGAGGTTCGCGTCCGAGAGCTCGAAGACGGGGATGAACGTGCGATTGGAGAGGAAGGCGTCGAGGTGCTCCTTCCAGACCTGGTCTCGGCTCATGCCGATCGTCTGATGCCAGAGCCGCACCGTCGGGTCGCCAAACTTGTAGCCCGTCCACTCCTGCGCTCGCAGCGTCGCCGCCCAGCGCACCTCGAGCTGCGCGCGGTCCGCGTAGCAGACGAAGGGCTCTCCGGTCGAGCCGCTGGTCGTGACCTTGAGCACCTCGCTCTTGTCGTGGTTCTCCGACATGATGTCGAAGTAGAGGTGCCCACGGATGTCGTCCTTCGTGACGAAGGGCAGCTTGTGAAGATCGTCTTGCCCGCGGATGTCCTCGGGGCGCAGCTTCGCTGCCTGCATGCGAGCGCGGTAGAAGGGCACGTTCCGATAGCAGTGGCGGACGAGGCGACGGAGCTTCTCGTCCTGCAGGTCGCGCATCTGCGCGAGGCTCAGCCACTGCGTCTTGCGGAGCGTCTCGTAGTAGTGCTCGACGTCGCCGGTGATCATCCAGTGCGACTGCTTGAACGTCCCCATGTACGTCCGCCAGCGGACCTCGGCGACCGGGTCGCGCTCGGGCGATCGGTCGACGACCGGGTTCCTGCGGAGGAACTGCGCGGCGGCCTCGTTCGGCGGCGCGGTTACGCGGTACTCCCAGACCGCGCGGCCGATGTCGTAGATCGACTTGACCGCGGCGCGAATGGCCGTCTTGTCGAGGAAGGACTCGCCCTGTCGGCGCTTCTCGAAGAGCGTCTCGACCTCGCGGTACGCGTAACCCTTGGCGTGCGCCGCGACCATGATGAACGACTGCCAGTAGAAGTAGCCGCCCTCGTAGGTGAGGAGGTCCTCGAGCACCTCGCGGGCGCAGACGACGAAGCCGCTCTTGTTGTCGGCGAGGTCCATCGAAAACACGCTATTTAGCAGCGTGTTGAGCCCGCGGCTCAGGTGGAAGCGACGGTCCTGGAGCCGGCCGACGGCGCTGCGCCAGCCTTGCACGATGTCGACCGAGTGGTCGTAGAGCGCGCGGCGGAGGCGGAGCAGGTCCTCCGGCTGATACTGGAGGTCGGCGTCGATGGTCGCGACGAGCTTGCCGCGCGCGGCGCCGCAGCCGCTCTTCCACGCGGCCGCGATGCCGCGGTTCTGCGGGTGGAAGACGCCGACGACGAGGCCGGCGTGCGCGGCCTCGAGGCGGTGGATCGCCGCCGCCGTCCCGTCCGTCGATCCGTCGTCGACCAGGATGACCTCGCCCGCGAGCTCGCCGTGCTCGAACACGAGGAGCAGCCGGCGGGTGAGCTCCTCGACGTTCATCTCCTCGTTGAGGCACGGGACGATGACGGACAGCTCGATCGGCGGGTTTTCGCGGGCTTCCGCGGGAGCGGCCGGGCTCGGGGCGTCGTTCATGGGCGGATCCTATAGCGTGCGACGCGGCCCGGTTCTAGCGGCCCGACGGCCGCGCCGTGACACGTCACCACGACGCTTGCTTTCGAGGGGAAATGCCGCGCGAGGCGAGCGCTCCGGAGACCGGGGAGACTCGAGTCGGACTCGAGCGCTGCGGGGCCGGGGGCGACTGCCTCTCTTGCAGATTCGGGCGAACGCCGCGTCGACGTCCGTCCCCGTGGCGACGCCCCGGGGCGGGCTCTGACCGGCCCCGAGCTGAGCCGACACGTGCGCCGCACCGCTTGCTCGGGGACGGCCGAAGGCGGCCCGGCGCGGCACGACGTGCGGAGATCCGTAGACCGGGCTACGGCAGCACGCAGCGGAAGCAGGCGCGGATCGGCAGCGCGTCGACGGGCGCGGAGGCGCGCTCGACGACCCGGAAGTGCTTCGAGAGCAGCGCCTCGAACTCGGCCGGAGTCCACTGGTGAAGGTGGTACTTGTCGGCGCCCCACTCGACGCGCCCGCCGAGCAGGCGGCCGAACGGCGTCTTGCGCACGATCCCCTTCAGCTTCGCGATCAAGGGGTCGTTCGGCACCGTGATGACGGCCACGCCGCTCGGGCGCAGCAGGCGCGCGATGGCCTTCAGGATCGCGCTCGGGTCGAGCGTGTGCTCGAGCACCTCGGTGCAGAGGATGCGATCGAACGACTGCGCGGGGAGGTCGAGCTTGTCGATCTCGCCCTTCACGTAGCGCGCGTCGTAGCCGGCGAGGTTGCGGCGGGCCGTCTCGAGGTAGACGTCGGAGACGTCGATGGCCGTGATCTTCGCGCGCGGAAACATGCGCAGGACGTAGCCGCCGCCGGAGCCGACCTCGGCGAGGTCGAGTCCGACGCACTCGCCGGCCATCTGGTGGATGAGGTCGAGCCGGCGGCGCTCGATGAGGCGGATGGGGAGCGACGACTTCAGGTAGTAGTCGTCGATCGAGTGCTCGCGCGCCAGCTGGTCGTTGAGCGCGGCGACGTCGATGTCACGCTGGGGCGTTTCCACGGCGCGCATCCTTGCACCACGAAAGCGCCGCCGCCAAGGCTCACGTGCGCGGCAGCAGCGACGGCCACGAACGCGGCGGCTTGAAGGCGCGGGCAGGCTCGGGCCCGTCGAGCACGCGCTCGAGCCCCGCGATCTCGCCGCTCGGCAGGAGCGCGCCGCCGAGGGCCTCGCGGATCATCGGGATGAGCATGGGGTCGTAGCCCATCGCACGCGCCGCGACGACGTCGACGAGCGCAGGGTCGAAGCCGCCGACGAGCAGGCCGGCGCGCACCGGCGTCGCCCCGAGCGGCCCCTCGCCCTCGCCCGCGACGATGCCGTCGACCAGCGTCAGGTACCGGCGCTGCGGCGTGCCGCGGACCTTGCCCTCGCGGTCGGCGAAGAAGAGCACGCGGTTGAGGTCGAGCACGGTGCGCCAGAGCGTCTGGTTGCCCTCCCAGCTGCCGTCGAGGACCTTCGGTGGGGCGTCGAGGCGCGGCGCGCGCGCGACGAGCGAGTGGTCGCCGGGCAGGGGGTAGCGGCTGAGCTTGTTCTCGATCACGTCGCCGGGCGCCTGCGGCCGGTCGTACTCGTCGCCGCCGACCGACGGATCGCCCTCCGTGAAGTGAGGCAGCCAGTACTTCTCGTTGGTCAGGCCGATGACGCCCTTCAGCGCGAGCGTGACGCCGGTCTTCTTGTGAGTCTTGAGCTTGGGCGTGTTGATGACGACGTCCGCGTCGAGCAAGGTCTGCGGGATCGAGTACTCGTTGCGGTAGAGGCTGTGGTGCGCGACGGGCGTCTCGTAGTGGCTGCGGTGGAAGCGCAGCTTGCCGAACGGCGTCGCGTCCCCGGCGAAGAAGCTGCCCGTGCCGAGGTCGACCGTGCGATAGCCGCGCGGATCGCCCGGCAGGCGGCGCCGGACGAGCAGCCCCAGGTTCCACGATCGGCCGAGCCGGCGCACGTCGTCGAGGGCGAACATCGGCGCCATGCGGAAGTAGCGCAGGTCGACGAACGCGACGTCGTGGCCCTTGGATCGCAGGTGATCGATGACCGCGTAGATGCCGAGCGGCCCGGCGACCTTCTCGATCTCGCAGCCCTCGACCGGCGAGTCGATGACGCGCACCTGGCCGCGCGGACCGGCGGCCTTCAGCGCGTAGTCGAGCAGCGGGCGGAGCAGCGATCCGTGCGTGCTCGACGCCTCGAGCTTCTCGCCCGTGATCTTCTGGTGCAGGTTCTTCGACGACACCAGGTTCGGCTTCACCACGACCCGGTCACCGGGCGCGATCAGGTCGCCGAGCGGGTTCCACTCCGGGGTGCCGGCGCGCCCGGCGTCGAGGCCGAGGCGGCGAAACATGGCCTCGACGGCCTCGTAGACCGGGTTCGGCGGGTCGAACGGTGCCCCCGCGACGTAGGCGAGCCCGGGGCGCGAGACGGCGGCGACGCGGCGAGAATCGACGGACACTCCTCAAACCCTCCACGGGCGCGCGGCCGACGGGCGCTCTCGCGCTTTGCGGCTCGCCAGCCTCGCCGCGGGGTAGCCCCGAGCCCCGCGGCGGTCAAGGCGAGCGCGCGCCCGGCCGAGACCCCCCTTGACCCGCCGCCCCGCTGCGCGTTGTAGTGCGTAGTCCGCCCGCATTTCGGAGAGAATTTGCTGCACCACCCCTTCGGCCTCGTCGCCCCCGTCCTCGCCCTGCTCCTCGTCGGCTGCGGCTCGGCCGACGAGAAGACCGCCGCCTCGGTGACGACGTCGACCACGTCCACCACCACGACGGACCCGGGCGGGACGGGCTGCAAGCCCGCGTGCACCGGCGCGGCGCCCTTCTGCGACGCCGCGGGGACGTGCGTCGCGTGCCGCACGAGCCCGGACTGCGGCAAGGGCAAGGTCTGCAGCGGCAAGGGGGCCGACGCGGCCTGCGCGACGGGCTGCGCCACCGACGTCGACTGCAAGGCCGCGGGCGGGGACGCCGCCACGTGCTGTGAGGGCGCGTGCGTCGACACGCAGTCCTCCGCGGCGAGCTGCGGCACCTGCGGCCACGCCTGCGACCTGGCGAACGCGAACCCGACCTGCGCCGCGGGCGCGTGCGTCGTCGACCACTGCACGCCCGGCTACGCCGACTGCAATGGCAAGGTCGCCGACGGCTGCGAGTCCGACCTCACGGCCGACCCGGACAACTGCACGGCCTGCGGACTGGTCTGCTCCGTCACCGGCGGCGTCGCGGGCTGCTCGAACGGCTGCGTCGCGACCGCGTGCGACGCGGGGCTCGCGGACTGCAACCACGACGCGGGCGACGGCTGCGAGGCCGTCCTGACGTCCGACCCGGCCCACTGCGGGGGCTGCAGCAAGAGCTGCCCCACGCCGACGCACGCGGCGGCCACCTGCGCCGGCGGCACCTGCGGTATGGGCGCCTGCGTGAGCGGCTACGCCGACTGCGACTCCGTACCGGCGAACGGCTGCGAGGCCGACCTCGGCAAGGACGTCGGCAACTGCGGCGGTTGCGGCAAGGCCTGCGGGCCCGACAACACCTGCTGGAAGGGCGTCTGCCACCTCGGCGGGTGCGCCGCCGGCAAGGGCAACTGCAACGGCGATCCGATCGACGGCTGCGAGGTCGACCTCGCGAGCGACCCGGCGAACTGCGGCGCGTGCGGCGACGTCTGCGGCGCCCTGCCGAACGCGACGCCGGGCTGCGCCGGGGGCGCGTGCGGCGTGGACGCATGCCTCGACGGACGCCTCGACTGCGACGCGCTCCCCGCGAACGGCTGCGAGGCCGACCCGACGAGCGACGCGATGAACTGCGGCAGCTGCGGCGCGGCCTGCGCGTTGAACGAGCAGTGCGAGGCGTCCGCGTGCAAGCCCGCGCCGATCGCGCTCCTCAGCGGCCTCGTCGCGTACTGGAGGTTCGACGGCAACGTGTCGCCCTCGGTGGGCGGCCTGCCCTTCGTGCAAGGGTCGGGATCGCCCTTCTACGCCGGCGGGCGCATCGGCCAGGCGATCGGCGTCACGGGCGGCTCGCTCGCGACGCCGCCGAGCCCGCAGCTCGAGCTGAACACCGACTTCACCCTGGCGTTCTGGGCAAACTACCTCGTTCACCTCGCCGCGGACTCGACCGCGTTCGAGGTCGGCGGCATCCACGTCTCGTCGCACGACGCCTGGGGCGGCGCGATGGGCGTGTTCGTGCAGTACGACGCGCAAGGCTCGAACGGCGGCGGCTTCGTCGGCGGCGACCTGCAGCTCGTCGACGACTCGGGCTTCGTGCCCCCGAACCAGAGCAACACCTGGTTCTTCGTCGTGGTCGAGCGCAAGGGCAACGCGCTCACGCTCCGCGTGAACGGAAAGGGCAGCGCGTCGGTCGACCTCACGGGAAAGGCCTTCGCCGCGGGCAACGTCCAGGCGTACGTGGCGAGCCAGATCTACGGCTACGACTGGGGCGGCGGCATCGACGAGGCGGGCTTCTGGGGCCGCGCGCTGAACCCGGCGGAGCTCGTCGTCCTCTACAACGGCGGCGCGGGCCTCACGCTGCCCTGACGCCACCCGGGCCCGCCGCGGGCTCGCCTCCACGACGCGGGCGGCCGCGCGTGGTAGACCGAGTGCGGAGGCAACGAGACATGCCCTTCGAGCGCATCCTGGTCGCGGTCGACTTCTCCGAGGTGAGCGTGCGGGCGCTCGAGCAAGCGCTCGATCTCGCCACGAAGCTCGGCGCTTCGGTGACGGTCATGCACGCCTACCAGATCCCGATCTACGACTTCCCCGACGGGACGATCGTGCCGAGCGCCGATCACGCCGCGCGCATCGCCGACGCGGCACAGAAGCACCTGGACGCGATGATCGCGCGGCACCGCGATGACGGCGTGGCGATCGAGGGCCTCCTGCGGCAGGGCTCGCCCGCCGAGGAGATCCTCGCCGTCGCGGCGGACCGCGGCCCGGACCTGATCATCCTCGGCACGCACGCGCGCGGCGCGGTCGGCCGGGCGTTCTACGGCGACGTCGCGCTGCACGTGATCCGCACGGCGACGGCGCCCGTGCTGACGTTCCACTGAGCCGAGCCCGGCGCCGCCCCGCCTACTGCGCGGTGACGGTCGCCGGGATCTGGGCCTCGACCTCGCCGTCGAGCCGCACGCGCACCGTCGTCGTGCCCGGCGCGACGCCCCACACGACGAAGCTCCGGTCGGCGGTGCCGCGCGAGACGCCGAGGATCGTCGAGTCGCTCGTTTCGAGGCGGAATTCGCCCTCCATCTCCTTCGATCCCGACATGGGCAGGGCGATGAAGCCGACCGCGATGCCCTCGGTGACCGTGAAGCGATCGTTCGTGATCGACACGGGCACGGGAGGGGACGTGCGGAAGTTGAAGTCCGTCTGGTCGTAGCTCGGACCGCAGGCCACGGCGCCGAGGGCCAGGATCGCGATCGGGGCGAGGCGGAGGACCGGGATCACTGGGACACCTCGACGTGGAAGGAGGAGCTCTGGCCGGCGACGCGGACGACGACGGTGACCTTGCCCGCCTTCGTGCCGGCGGAGAGGCCGTTCTGGTAGCCGCCCTTCGAGGTGAGCGTCACGATGTCCGGGTCGCCCTCGATCGACCACGCGTACGGCATCGACCCGGCGAGGATCTCGCCGACCGAGCTCATCGGCAGCGCGGCGAGGTCGACCGACGACTGCCCGGCGAGGAGCGTGATGGTCTCGCTGTCGCCGAGCACGGTCTCGACGCCGGCGTCGACGCGCGACAGCTGCACGCGGTCGACGAGCTTGACCTGCACGTGGACGAAATCCCGCACGACCGAGCCGTCGTTGGCGAGGATCGCGGACTGACCCGGGCGCTTCGCGACGAGGTTCGCGCCCTCGCGCGCGAGGAGGCCGGGCGCGGCGGGGATGATCTGGTCGGAGCCCCACTCGCTGCCGCCGCCGCTCTTCGGGACGAAGCGGACGTTGAACTGCCCGCCCACCGCGAGGACCGGGACGGGGTTGTTGCCGCCGTAGTCGTTCGTGAGCGTGCGCGAGGCGACGTCGCTGCGGCCATCGCCGACCGTCGCGTACGAGAAGCCGCCCTGATTCAGCTCACCCGACGTCGTGTTCGCGCTGGTGCACCCGAGGGTGCCCCAGACCGCGAGCACCGCCGTCGCGCCGACCCGTCCCATGTACCTGTTCACGAAGGCCTCCCAAGGAGTCGAAGATTCGAAGCGAGGACCGCGGCCCCGACCGCGGCCGCCCGACCTGGACCGGGCTAGCAACGCATGTGCCGCCAGGAGAATAGCCCGACGCGACCCCCGACGTGGAGCCGCTGAGGATCGGATTCGCCTCGCTGTGAATCGTGGGCCACATCGGACCGACCGGAATGCCCGGGCCCGCCGCGCCGACCCTGAGGCGAAGCGGGCGGAGTTCGGAGGTCCGGCGGCTGCCCGCGAGGGGTCGGCCCTCTCACGGCCAGACCGGGAGCGAGGCGATCGCCGACCGGACCCGCTTCCCGCGGCCACCTCGCTCCCGCCGGCCGACTCCGTTCGCGCAGAATCCGGCGCCGCAGTGCTAGGATCGGGGCATGAACTGGCTGCGTCCGCTCGGCTTCGTGGGGCTCATCGTCGCGCTGATCATCGTGGCGATGCTCACCTTGCGCGGATCGGGACCGAAGCCGAAGGGCGCCTCGGCGGCGGCGAGCGCGGGCCGCATCCCGCGGCTCGGCGAGCCTCCGCCGGAGGACGTCGACCGCAGCCCGGCCGCAGCGCAGAGGTACGTCGAGCAGCAGAGCTGCCTGTCGGACTGCGAGACCGCGGCGAACCTCTGCGCGGCCGCTGGCGACGAGGGCGCGGCCGCCGAGTGCGCCGCCGCGAAGAACGCCTGCGCGGCGAGCTGCCGCTGACCGGGGGCGCCGGCGAGGTCGCGGGCCCCGGCGAACGCGCGCCAGGGCCCCGATCCTCGCTCACGCCGCCGCTCACCGCTCGCCGCGTCCCGCGAGCGTCGGCGAGCGGTCACGCTCCCTCACCGTCGCGGGACGGCTCTGCGCGCGCCCCTACTGCGGGTTGTTCGCGCAGCAGCCGGTGATGCAGGTCTGTCCGACCGGGCACGGCGACTGGCCCGCACCGCCGCAGAGCTGCCGCCCCGGCGGGCAGGTCTGCGTCACGCAATCGGCCGGCAGCGGCTTGCCGACGCAGACCTCGCAATGGTCGCACGCGTTCAGGCACGACGGCACCTGCGTGCACGGCTTGCAGAGCGTCGGGTCGCCGACCGTCTTCTCGCTACAGCTGCCGGTGCCCTTCGGGCTCTCCGACCCGAGCCACACGGGCGTCTTCGCGCCCGGGATCACGCAGCACCCGAAGCAGTCGCAGCCGTTCGGCGTGAGCGGACCGCAGTAGGCCGCGCAGACGTTCGACTGCGTGGTGAAGAGCTGCGAGCACGTGCGGCTGGTCCCCGGCGTGTTCGCGTTCGCGTCGTACGTGCACTGCGAGCCCTCGGGCGGGTACGCCGGCGCCACCTCGAGCGGGTCGCACTCGTGGCTCCAGTAGCAGTCGTCGTTGCCCGACCCGGTGTCCTGGTCGAAGTAGCAGTCGGACTTGCAGGGGGAGTTGTTCTGCCCCGGGATGCCGCCGTAGTAGCTGCTCTCGGTGTTGTCGCAGGGGCCTAGGCACGAGCTGTCGGCCGCGTCGATGCGGCAATCGCCGTCGTTGTCGGCGCAGTCGCCGCAATCGTAGACCTTGCCCTGGCAGGTCGAGACCATGCAGAACTGCCCACAGCCGCCCTTTTGCGGGCTGCACGTCTGGCCGCACGGGCACTTGGCGTCGTCGGCGACCTGCTTGCAGGCGTTCGTCAGGGGGTCGCAGACCTCGCTCGTGCAGGCGATGCCGTCGCCCGGGCACACATGAGGCGCGCCCGCGACGCAGCCCTTCGCCGTGCACACCTCGGCGCCGTTGCAGAGCTTACCGTCGTCGCAGATACCGTCGTTCGGCGCGTGGACGCAGGTGCCGGGCTCCTGGCAGAGGTCGAGCGTGCAGGCGACGCCGTCGTCGCACGCGATCGATCCGGTGGTGACGCAGCCCTTCTGGGCCGAGCAGCTCTCCTTGCCGTTGCAGTTGAAGCCGTCGTCGCAGAAGGCGTCGTTCGGGGCATGCGTGCAGGCGCCCGTCGGCGGGTCGCAGGCGTCGGTCGTGCACTGGATGCCATCCGAGCAGTTGACCGGCACGCCCGGCTGACAGACGACGTTGCACGTCTCCTTGCCGTTGCACGCGTTGCCGTCGTCGCACTCGACGGCGAGCGAGCAGGGCTTGGCCGAGACGCAGCCGCCCTTGACGGGCACGCAGAACTCGTTCGGCCCGCAGAGGCCGTGGTCGGCCGTGTGCGTGCAGGTCTTCGTCGCCTCGTCGCAGGCGTCGACCGTGCACCCGACGCCGTCGGAGGCGCAGCCGACGGGCACGGCCGCCTTGCAGCCGCTCGGCGCCTTGCCGGACGGGTCGCAGAGCTCGGGGCCGTTGCAGTAGAGGCCGTCGTCGCACGCCGCGTCGCTCGGCGCGAACGCGCACTTCTTCTGGGCCTCGTCGCACGCATCGGCGGTGCACGAGAGGCCGTCGTCGCACACCACCGGCTTGCCCTCGAGGCAGCCGACGCCAGCGTCGCAGGCTTCGACGCCGTCGCAGAAGACGCCGTCGTCGCAGAGGAAGTGCATCGGCGTGTGGAGGCAGCCCTTCACGACCTCGTCGCAGGCGTCGGCGGTGCAGACGATCCCGTCGTCGCACGCGAGAGGAGCGCCCTTCGCGCAGCCGGCGGCCACGTCGCCGACCGGAGGGTCGCACCGCTCGACGCCGTCGCACACGACGCCATTCGAGCACTTCTCGTCCTGGGCGACGTGGGAGCACGCGTCCTTGCCGAGGTCGCAGAAGTCGGCCGTGCACCCGACGCCGTCATCGCAGGCCGGCACCACGCCGACCTTGCACCCGAGCACGACGTCGCAGGTCTCGACGCCCGTGCAGTAGAACGAGTCGCTGCAGGCGCCGTCGTCCGGCACGTGCACGCACCCCTTGGCGGCCTCCTGGCAGAAGTCCTGCGTGCACGCGACGCCGTCGTCGCACGCCGGGGGCGAGCCCGGGACGCAGCCGGTCGCCGCCGCGCCCTTCCCGGGATTGCACAGCTCGACTCCATTGCAGGCCACGCCGTCGTCGCACGCGCCATCGGAGGGCGTGTGGGCGCACGCGTCCGTCTCCGGATTGCAGACGTCGGTCGTGCACGAGAGGCCGTCGTCGCAACCGGGCGGCACCCCCGGCGCGCAGGACCCCTCGAGACAGACCTCGTCGCCGTTGCAGACGACGTGATCGCTGCAGTCCGAGTCCGTCGTGCAGCCGCCGACCGCGGCGTCCTCGCCGGCGTCCCCGGCGCCCGCGTCGCTGGGCGGACTGCCCCCCTGACCGCCGCTCCCTCCCGCCCCCGCGTCCAAGGTGGCGCCGCCGTCGGTCGCGCCGGAGCCTCCTCCGCCGGAGCCCGTGGCCGCGCCGCCGGCCGCCCCCCCATCGTGGTCCGCGGCGCTCGTCGTGGGCGCCGCGCCCCCTGCGCTGCCGGCGTCGGCGCTCGTCGACGTCTTCGTCGTCTCGACCAAAGCGGCCGACGAGCCGCAGCCCAGCGCGGCGGCAAACAGCGCCCCCGCGAACGTACCGGCGATCCGGCGCACCGTCTCGTGCATGGCTAGGTCCTCCCCTCCGAGCGAAGGCTCGGGGCATGCGTGGGAAGCAACGTAGACACGCCGGCAAGGACGCGCCTCCGGAAATGCGGCGCGCTGGCCACGTCCGCGCTCCGAGGAACGCGAACGCCCTGCGCCCAGGCC
>CAIVJW010000268.1 GCA_903906315.1 uncultured delta proteobacterium
ACCTCGAGCGTGCGCGGCGACGGGCAGAGCAGCCACAGGTGCCGGACGCCCTCGCGCCGGTAGATGCGCATCTTCTTGCCGCGGTCGGTGGCCTCCGTGCTGGACGAGATCACCTCGAACACTCAGTCGGGCGGAAGCTCGTAGTACGCGGGCGCGTCGTCCGGGCCGATCGCGTCGGGCATCCGATCGCGACGCCAGCCGGCGAGATCGGGCACGACCTTGTCGGGCTTCGGGCCGAGGTGGAGCTCCGGCTCGTCGAGGATCACCCAGCCACCGGGCCCGCCGGTGCCGCGCCCGAACGGAGCGTGGAGCTCGCCGCCGAGAGTCGACGACGCGCGCGTGTGCCGCCGCACGGGACGCGACTGCACGTGGAGCTCGCCGTCGAGGATCTCCGCGACGCTCGTGTCCGGCACGGCCTGGAAGGCGGCCTCGACGGCCGGGTCGTTGGGCGCGTTCGGGTCGACGAGGCGGTACGCGGGATCGGCCATGGCTAGGCGCGAAGATACCACGCCCTGCGCGAGATGCCCGCGCAGCGCCTCGACGTAGGCCCGGTACTCGGATTTCACCGCGTCGAGGAACGCGACGTCGATCGTGCCGCCGAGCGCCTCGACCGCAGCCGGGATCACCTCGATCGCGGCGCCCTCCAGGACCGTCACGCGGTCCGCGAGGCCGGCCCGCGCGAGGAACCCGCGCGCGAACGCCGCGCGCCCGGGGTCGATCTCGACGGTGACGAGCCGCCCGCCCGGCGCGAGCGCGCGCCCGAGCCAGATCGCCGAGTAGCCCCCGAGCGTGCCGATCTCGATCACCGCGCGCGCCGCCGTCGTGCGCACGAGCAGCTACAGCAGCTGCCCGACGTCGGCACTCACCTCAATCGGCGGCAGGCCCGCGCGCGCCGCCTCGGCGCGGAGCTCCGTGAGCAGCGGGTCCTCACGGCCGAAGACGTCACGGAGGTAGTCTTGCGTGGCGGTCCAGCGCTCGGGGGTCATCATGGCGGCCCGATCATAGGCCGGTCGCGGCCGACACGGCTGTCGGGAGGTCGAGAAGCTCGCGAGCGGAGCATTCGCCCTTGTTGCCGCCCGATCCCGCTGCCTTGTCGCCACGGGCACTCTCCGCTAGGCACCACGCCATGCTCAGACCCCTTGCAATGCTCACCCTCGCTCTGAGCACCTCGGCGTGCTTCATGACCGGCAGCGTCGAGCACTTTCGCAGCACGGCCCTGCCACGCGCCGCGTTCGACCTCGACTGCCCCGAAGCTCAGCTCCAAGCGGCGGAGCTAGGCGGCAGCGGAGGCATCGGCGTATCCGGCTGCGGGAAGAAGGCCGTCTACGTCTTCGCGGCCGGCGCCGGCTGGGTCAACAACACCGACGGCGGCAAGAAGCGCTAGCACCTACCTCCGCCGCCGCCTTGGCGAGCGCGTCGACGCCCTTACCGCTCGCGCCGCCGTTCGGAACCCGCCTCGCCACGCCCTTCTTCTTCGTCGCCAGGATCACCTCCTGCGCCGCTCGGCGCGCCGCGGGAGGTTCGCCCTCCGGCCGTATCGGGCGCAAGCGACTTCGAACGACCGACCGAGAAGTGAGGCAATCGCGACCGCGAGCTACCCCGCCCCTTCGATCGCCCTCCCGAGCGCCTTCCGCGCCGCGTGCAGCCGCGACCACACCGTCCCCTCGGGCACGCCGAGCACCGCCGCGATCTCCGCGTGACCGAGCCCCTCGACCGCGAAGAGCGAGAGCACCGCGCGGTGATCGGCCCCGAGCCGAGCCATCGCGCGCGCGAGCCGCGCGGCCTCGAGGCGCCCCTCGGCCGCACGCCTGTCGAGGTCCGTCTCGTGGTCGTCGCAGGTCTTCATCGTGGCCTCCGAATCCCTTGGAGGGCCGGACGCGGAGAACCTTCCCCTCGCCGCGAAGAAGACGCGACGGGCCCCGCCGGCCGCGAGCGCGCACGGCCACGCTCCGCCGCGATGCGAGCTCGCCGAGATCCCGCCACCGACGACCCCCCGAGCGGCCCCCCGCTCCGGACGCGCCGCCTCGCGCGCGATCGCGCGACCCGCTCCTCGGCGTCACGCCCGAGGCGATCGTGACCGCCCTCGTCGACCGCCACGACGGGGAGGCCTTCGCGGGCCTCGTGCCGATCCGCTGCGTTCAGCTCGACCCGAGCCTCACGTTCCTGCGCCGGACGCCGTGGGCGCGCGCGAAGGTCGAGGATCGTTATCTGCGCACCGTGGCGGCGCGGAATGCCCGCCGCTCCCCCTCGGCACGCTCGACTCGGCACACCATGCGGGTCGTCCTCGAAGGCCTCACCGGGACGGGCGCGATCGACACCGGGCCGAGGGATGGGAGCGGAAGTGGTCGACGACGAAGTCGTCACGTACGAGCGACCGCTACTTGCCGCCGAGGTTCGCGCTGATCGCGACGGGGCCGCCGGAGACCGTGAACGCTTTGCCGGCGGTCGACGGATAGGCGCCGACGAAGGGGCTGCCCGCCTGCCAGACCTTCTGGCCCCATTGCGTGTCGCCCGTCGGCGCGAAGCTGTCCTGCTGGAGCGTCGCCTGATCGGCATACGCGATGGTGAGCGTGTAGCCACCGTTCGCGAAGGCCTGCGCGAGGCCGCACGAGTCGAAGCCCGTGACGTACTCGCACGTCGCCTCGACGAGGGGCTCTTCGACGAACCAGGTGAGGTCGGCGTCGATGACGGCGCTCTGGCCTGCGGGGATCTCGACGGCGCGCGAGAGCCAGTCGTTCGACATGCACGACGGGCCGACGTGGCACGCGGCGCAGTCGCACTGGGTCAGGAGCGGCAGGCTGTTCTGGCTCGCGTCCTCGATGGTGAACGGCACCCCACCGCGGATCTTCCCCTGGCGCGCTTCGCGTCGGCAGCGCGCGAAAGATCGAGCGATCTGACGCGCGACGACGTCGCGTTTCAATGGATCGTCGGCGATCAGAAGATCAGCCACAGCCGACTGTCGGACTTTCGCGTCGGTCACGGTGCCGCGCTCGACAAGCTCTTCACCGACGTGCTCGCGGGGCTGCTGCGCAAGGGGCTGCTCTCGCTCGAGCTCGTCGTGCAGGACGGCACGCGCGTGCGCGCGAGCGCGACGGCCCCGTCGTTTCGACGTGAGGCCTCGCCCGAGGAGTGCCGCGAGCAGGCGGCGTTCCATCTCAAGGCGGTGCTCGCCGAGCAAGACGATTCCGAGGCGACGGACGCGGAGAAGCAGCCGCGCCTGCGCGCCGCGCGCGACTACCAGCGCCGCGTGGACGAGGCGATCGCGACGGTGCAGAGCCTGCTCGGCGAGGGCAAGGACGAGCCGCGGGCGTCGACGACCGACGCCGAGGCGCGCGTGATGAAGATGGCCAATGGCGGCTATCGCCCCCGGTACAACATCCAAATGGCGACGGCGGGCTCGCCGCCCGGCGGCGCGCGCACGGTCGTCGGCGTCATGGTGACCAACGTCGGTAGCGACATGGGCTCGGTGACGCCGATGCTCGAGCAAATCGAGCGGCGCACGTGCGTACTGCCGTCGAAGCTGCTCGCCGATGCGAATCACGCGATCCACGCCTGCATCCGGGTGTGCGCCGAGCTCGGCGTCGAGGCGTTGATCGCCGTTCCCAAGCGCTCCCAGACTCCAGGCCCGAACGCCGACCGCGACCCCGCCGTCGTGGCATGGCGTGAGCGCATGGCAACCGACGAGGCGAAGACGACGTACCGCGCGCGCGCCTCGCTCTGCGAGCTCGCGAACGCGCACCTCAAGCGCCAAGGCGGCATCACCCAGGTGCTCGTCCGCGGTGCGGCCAAGGTGACGTGCGTCGCGCTGCTCGCCGCGCTCGCCGTCAACCTCGTGCAGTACGCCGCGAATCTGCTCGCCTGAACCACGCGCGCGCCGTCTGGAACGCGCTCGCGGACCACGACCCCTCCCTGAGCGAGCGCAGCGAGCGATTTGGGAGGGGCGGGCGGCGCGCAGCCGCGTAGCGGCGAGCACCGACCGGGGGTGGGCATCAGCTCGCGCCTCGGCGGCCGACCCGCCCCGGCCTCGTCCAGGGCACTCGACCGCTGGGGCGTCTTCTCTACGACCCTTGAGGGCGCTTCCGGCGGTGTTTCGCGGATTTGAGACGGCGGCTATCCGGCCGGAAGGCGTTTGCCATTCCTAGCCGCCGAGCAAGGCCGCGGGCGCGTCCTCGGCCGCGGCGGGAGCTTCGGCCGCACCCTCCGCACCGTCAGCGCCTCCGCCGCGCCCCGCGGGGGGCTGCGGGTGGGTGGCGGCGCGAGGCGCAGTGGGCGTGGGCGCGATGACCTCGATCAGCCTCGGGATCGCAGCGCGTCGGTCGCGCCCCGCGCGCGGGTCGCAGGCGCTGTCTCAGCCTGGCGTGCAGACGCCGTCGACGCACGTCGGCGGCACCGGCGCGGAGCAGGGGCACTGGCCAGGCGGCGCATGCGCGGCCGTCACGACGGCCGAGTAGGCCGCCTGCGCGCTCGAGGCGATCGCCGCGTTCGCGCAGCGGCAGTCCGAGCACAGGTCGCCCGCGTAGACGGTGATGCAGTCGGCGGCCACGACGCACGACGGGTCGAACGCTTTCGCGTCCACGCTCGCGTTCGAGCACTCGCTCCCGCCGCCGGCGCCGCCCGTGCCACCGGCACCACCCGCCCCGCCGCACGCGACCTCGTCGCACACCCACGCGCCACCGACGCACGACGCCTGGCCCGTGCGCTTCACACCGCCGACGCAGTCTTGGCTCGGCGCGCACGTCCCCGGTGTCGGCGCCGGGCAGTCGGTGGCCGTCGTGGTGCTGGTCGTCGAGCTGGTGGTCGAGGTCTGGGTCTGGCCGCCCGCCACGTCGCTGCCGCACGCAGCGGCGTGAAGCGCGAGAGCGGCGAGGAGGAGCCGGGGGAGGTTGGTCGAGTCCATGACGCCATGCTCGCACCGAACCCCGCCGCCTGCGCAATGGCGGCTTCGCCAGGACCACCGTCGCGCCGAGCGCGGCGCGCGTTGCGAGCGCCGGCCGGGGCGACCGCTCTCGATCGCGAGAAGCCGCTACTTCGCGCCGGCGAGCTTCACGATCTCGTAGCTGATCGCGGCCATGGCGGCGGCCGCGGGGCCGGTGAGCACCCAGGCCCAGACGATTCGGCCAGCGACGCCCCAGCGCACGGCGGAGAGCTTGACCACGCTGCCGGTGCCCACGATGGCCCCCGTGATGGTGTGCGTCGTCGACACCGGGATGCCGAGGTACGTCGCGAGGAACAGCGAGATCGCGCCGCCGGTCTCGGCGCAGAAGCCGCCGACGGGGGCGAGCTTCGTGATCTTCGTGCCCATCGTCTTGACGATGCGCCACCCGCCCGAGAGCGTGCCGAGCCCGATGGCGAGGTGACAGAGCAGGATGATCCAGAGCTGCGGCCTGCCGTGCGCCTTCTCGCGGAGCTTGTGCAGGCGGGCCTTCTGCTTCGCGACGGCCTCGACGGCGGCGGGCGCTGCGGACCCGTCCGAGGTCGCGGCGAGCACCCGGTCGGCGGTCGCCTGTGCGGCCTCGATGACGTGGCGCGAGGCGAACATCGAGACCTGCTGCTCGTAGACGTGCCCACCCGACGAGTCGTCGAGCCACCCGAGGCCGGGCTGCCCCGCCGTCGCGGCGAGCGCCATCACGATGATGCCGGCCGTCTTCTGGGCGTCATTGCCGCCGTGGCCGAGCGAGTAGAAGCCGGCCGAGACGAGCTGCATGCGCCGGAACCAGACGTCGATGAGGCGCGGCGATCGGTCGCCGAAGAGCCTCATCATCAGCCACATCAGCCCGCCGCCGAGCGCGAAGCCGAGGAAGGGCGCCACGACGATGAAGATGCCGGTCTTGATGAACACGCCCGGGTCGAGCGCCCCGACGCCGGCCTTGGCGATCGCGGCGCCCGCGAGGCCGCCCAGCAGCGCGTGCGACGACGAGGTCGGCAGGCCGAGCCACCAGGTGATGAGGTTCCACACGATCGCGCCGACCAGGCCGGCGCCGACGAGCGGCAACGAGAGGATCGCGGGGTCGATGCCCTTGGCGATGCTCTTGGCGACGGCGACGCCGAACACCAGGAAGGCGACGAAGTTGAAGAAGGCCGCCCAGAGGACCGCGATGCGCGGCGACAGCACCCGCGTCGAGACGACGGTCGCGATCGAGTTCGCCGCGTCGTGGAAGCCGTTGATGTAGTCGAAGACGAGGGCGAGGGCGACGATGGCGACCAGCGTGGCCATCAGGCGTACTCCAGGACGACGCCTTCCAGCACGTTGGCCACGTCCTCGCAGCGGTCCGTCGCGGCCTCGAGGTTGTCGTAGATGTCGCGCCACTTGAGGGCCAGGAGCGGATCGGTGCCCTTGGAGAACGCGGCGGCGATGCCCCGCCGGTAGAGCTGATCGGCCTTGTTCTCGAGGCGGTTGATCTCGACGCAGAGCTTGAGGAGATCGTCGCTCTTCTTGAAGTTGGGCAGGAGCTCGGTGGCGCGCTTCACGGCCTCGGCGGTCTCGAGGAGCACGGCGGCGAGCTCGCGCGCGGTGACGAGCAGCTCCTTCTCGCGGCCGGCCTCGGCGGGGCCGATCTCGAAGATGACCACGCGCTCCGCCACCGCCTCCATGAGGTCGAGGACGTCGTCGAGCGACGTGATGAGCGTGTGGATGTCGGCCCGGTCGAAGGGCGTGATCCAGGTCTTGTGCAGGCGCGCGATCGTCTCGTGCGTGATCTTGTCGCCGAGGTGCTCGGCGTCGCTCACGGCCTTGGCGAGCTCCTCGCGCCGATCGGGTGCGGCGAACATCTCCACGAGCAGGCGCGCCGCGGCCACGCTCTGCGCGGCGTGCGACGTGAAGGCGTCGTGGAAGGCGGACTCTGTGTTGGAGCTACCGAAGCCGAACATGACGTGGTCCCTCGAGGCGCGGCGGAGCCTAGCGGGCCGCTCGACGCGGAAGCAAGCGGCGACGACGCGCGGACGCGACGGGATCGAGGCGTGCGCGCGAGGGTCCGGCGGGGTCCGGGGCCTCATCGGCGCAAGTTTCTGGCGCGACGGGCCGGTTCCATGACAGAGTGCCGCCGCTTTTCCCGAGGAGAACCGCAGGACATGGGCAAGAACGACAGCCGCCACTCGATGAAGATGAAGCGTCGCCAGGCGCAGGCCGCCAAGAAGGCGCGCATCGCCCGGAAGAAGACGCCGAAGACCGAGGCCGCGGCCCCGGCGAAGAAGGGGCGCGCCGCGAAGGCCGCCGCTCCGGCCGCGCCGGCGAGCTGAGCGGATCAGCCGCAAGGGACCACGGCCGCGCCCTTCGGGGTGCGGCTGTTCGCGTTTCGAACGACCGCGGTCGGGTGCGCAGAGGCGCCCGGCCGGCGGCGGCCGTGCGCGTTGCGAAGGCGGCGGTGATCGGCACCGAGGCGGCCTTCGGGCGGCGGCGACGCGCGGGTCGAACGACGCACGGAATGCGCGCGCAAGCCCCCGCTGGGCGGCGGCGACTCGCCGGCCGAACGACCCCGCCGTGGGCGCGCGCAAGCGCCCGCTGGGGCGCGGACGCCGGCGGTCCGAGAGCCGCGGTGATCGGCGCGGCTAGTCGCCGGCGATGACGCGCGTGCGGAACTGCGCCTCGCGGCTCGCCGACATCGGGTCGGGCGGGCCGCCGGGGTTCGGCAGCGAGCGCGGCGGCAGGTCGCCGAACAGGCCGTAGTCGCCGGCGAGGCGCTCCTCGCTCACGAGCTTCCACGTGCCGCGCGTGTCGTGCCAGCGCTGCTTGAGCTCGGTGAGGCGGAGCGTGGTGTCGTTCGGCATCTGCCACGAGACGGCGACGGTCACGTCGGCGTTGTTGCTGTCGATGCTGTGCATCGCGTGGATGTCGACGTCGACCAGGCGGATGTTCGCGCCCCAGGCGGCGTGGTGCTTGGTGAAGACGTCGTAGGCCTTCGGGGTGACGAGCTCCGCGGCCATGTCCATGCGACCGAACCGGGCGGCGACGTTCAGGTTGTTGGCCGACTCGGCGAGGCGCTGCGAGGAGCTGGGGGCGCAGCCGGAGGTACCGAGGCAGAGGACGGCGGCAACGAGGAGGGCTCGCGACATGCGTCGGCCGTACGACAGGCGGGAGCGCGCGGCCAAATTTCCGGCGGGCGGAGGTCAGAAGGCGCCGGCGGCGATGAAGTAGAGCTGGCCGCCGGGGATGGCCTCGACGCTGAAGCCGCGGGCGTAGCCGAGGCGAAACTGCGTGGGGAGGCCGTAGCCGAGGGTGGTGCCGACCCAGAGCTCGCCGCCGACGGCGGTGTGGAACTGGCGGGAGTCGAGCAGCGCGCCCTGGCTGAAGAGGGCGAACTGGCTGGGGACGAGCTTCGAGAACGCGCCCCCCCAGTCGAGAAAGAGGTTCGCGTCGAAGCGGCGGAGGTAGACCGGCAGCGTGGACAGGCCGCGGTCGGGCTTCCAGAGGGGGGCGCGGTACTCGAAGGTCTGCAGCAGGTACTCGCTGCCGGAGTAGGAGCTCGCGGGGTAGCCGCGGAGCACGAAGGCGCCGTTGTAGATGCCGCTCGTCACGGTATCGAGGAGGCTCGTGCGCTCGAGGTCGTAGCCGCCGACGTAGTACGGCGCGCGCTCGGGGTAGGAGCCGGCCGCGATCGCGCCCGAGGTGCGGGCCGCGAGGGTGTGGTGGCCAGGCCACGGCAGCTCGAGGTAGCCGGTCAGGGACGCGGAGAACGAGCGGAGCGTGTGGGTGGAGCCGGTGGCCGTGTCGGCGAAGTCGACCCCGAGGCCGAGGGAGACGCCGCGCTGGGCGCCGGAGGCCTCGAAGCCGCCCTCCACGTTGGAGAAGGAGTAGCCGGCGTGGACGATGCCCATCATGCCCGCCGGCGGCTTGCCGTAGACGGTGGCGTACGGGTCGAGCGTGCGCGCGGTGGGCAGGTCGGCCTGGAACGAGGAGGCCGTGTACGACACGCCGAAGGCGTGCTGGGAGAAGGCGCCGTTGCGCGTGTAGGAGACGCCCGTCGTGAGGCCGTTCTGGTACTCGACGTAGTCGAGCGGCGTGCCGTTCGGCTTGAAGCCGCTGCGGGGGCCGAGCGAGTGCGCGAAGCGGACCGTGAGGTCGACCGGCAGCCGGCCGTAGCTGTAGTCGAAGGAGAAGGCCGGCCCGGCCGCCGCGGGGTCGACGGTGAGCGAGGCGCCGACGCCGTGATGCCCGACGACGTCGGAGCCGCGCGCGATCAGCGTGAGGGCGTTGCCGCCGAAGCTGCCTGGTTTGTAGGCGAAGCTGAACGCGCGGGGCGCGACGGTGAGCAGCGGGCGGTACGGGTGACGCCGCGAGGCGACGTCGCCGGGCTCGGTCGGCGGGTCGGGGCGGTCGGGCGGCGGGGGGGGCGCGGGGAGGAAGCGGGCGGGGTCGATCGGCATCGCGTAGAGGTCGAAGCCGAGGGTCGTGTAGCCGACGTAGACGAGCGTCTTGCCGTCGGCGCTGACGTCCGGGCAGAAGGCGCCGACCTTGACGTTGGTCACCTGCGCGAGCGAGCGCGTCGCGAGGTCGTAGGCGTAGACGTTGTAGATGCCGCTGCGGTCGGAGACGAAGTAGAGCGTCTTGCCGTCGGGGGAGAACGTGGGCTCGAGATCGAGGGCGCGATCGTGCGTGACCTCGTGAAAGGCGCCCGTCGCGACGTCGACGAGGCGGACGTCGCGGTAGCCGCCGGCCGTCCACGCGCTGTAGGCGACGAGGCGGCCGTCGGGCGAGAAGCGAGGCGTGTAGGCCTGCTCGTAGCGCGCGCTCGGGACGAGATCGTGGCGACGGACGAGGGCCCCCTCGGGCGTGAGGTCGGCGATCTCGAGGAAGGTCGTGCCCTTGGAGTTGATCGTGAAGACGACGCGGCGGCCGTCGGGGCTCACGTCCGGGGCCTCGACGCGCAGGCCGCTCGTGAGCTGTCTGCGCCACGGCTCCTCGCCGCCGGGGGCGGTCTCCTTCGGCGGCAAGGTGAAGAGGTCGCTCCGCGGGTAGACGTTGCGGTGGTAGGCGGTGCTCGTGAAGACGAGGCCTCCGGCCGGCGTGAAGGCCGGGGACGATCCGCCGGAGGTGCGCGCGACGAGCTCCTCGCCCGGGGCGGATCGAGGGCCGGCGTCACCGCCGAACGCGGGCGCGCCGGGGGGGATCGCGAAGCGGTAGAGGCCGGCTCGGTGGTCGTAGTCGTCGCGGTAGTAGACGACCTCCTCGGCGCCTTCGCGGGACCGCGCGCGGCGGGGGACGAAGCGCGGCGAGAAGACGTTGCGGCCGTGCCAGGTGAGGCGCCGGCCCTCGCGGACGCCACGCCGCTCGACCTCGCGGACCTGATCGGCGTAGCGGCGGCGGATGTGGTCCTGCCAGCCCTCGTAGAGGTCCTCGTAGGTGCGGCCGGTCGCGCGGCGGATGGCGCGGTTGATCGACCAGGGGATGGGGTTCGACCCGTAGTCGGCCGCGACGGCGCGCAGCGTGTTCGGCCCGTAGACGTCGGTGACCCAGCCGAGGAAGCGCGACCCGTAGAGGTACCAGAGGTTGCCCTGGGGCCAGCGCAGCGCGTTCGACGAGATCTGGTCGAGGCCCGCGACGCGAGAGGCGAGCACGTCGGCCCGCAGGTACATGTCGAAGAGCGCGGATCGGAGGCGGCCCGCGCTCGAGAAGCGCGACTCGTTCACCACCGCGAGGCCCTCGAGGATCCACCGGGGCTGCACCTGGTTCGGCGCGAGGGTCTTGCCGATGATCGCGTTCGCGAGCGCGGGCAGGCCGCTCACGTTGTCGGTGTGGAGGATGTGCGTGTACTCGTGCGTGACGAGGTCGAGGTACCAGTCGTCGTAGTCGCCGAGC
Source organism: uncultured delta proteobacterium (assembly GCA_903906315.1). Lineage (GTDB taxonomy): Bacteria > Myxococcota_A > Polyangia > Polyangiales > Polyangiaceae > CAIVJW01. The sequence continues at coordinate 10,793 of CAIVJW010000268.1, forward strand.
GGGGACAGGTCGTCGGGGGCGGTGACGTAGAGGCGGATCGTGTTGTACGGCAGCGCGGTCGCGGACCCGTTGGCCGAGTCGCTGTCGTCGCTGAGGACGATCTCGGTGCGGCTGCGCGGGGAGTGCCCGAGCGCGCCGGCGAGGCGGGAGTGCACGGTCTCGGCCAGGGCGGCGACGCGCTCGGCGACCGGCTCCACGTCACGCGGGTACGTGACGCGGAAGTGCGCGGTCTCGATCGTCCACCAGGCGAGATCGGGATCGCCGTCGGCCCGGGCGGTGCGACCGGGAGCGAGGGCGACGAGCGCGCCGGCGAGCCCGACGGCCGCCCGAGCGGCGCGCCCGAGGCTCACAGATCGTCGTAGAACATCGGCTCTCGGTTGCGCGTGTACCGGTAGACGAGCTGCCGGCCTTCGGGCGTGATGTGCGTGAACCGCGCGCCGAAGCCGGGCTCTTCGCTGCCGCTCTGGGCGCGCGTCCACTGGACCACGGCGTTCGCCTGGAACTCGTAGTCGCCCGGAAGGAGCACGCGGAGCGCGACGTTGGTGCCGATCTTCTGGGCCTTGTAGGTCGCGACGAAGAGGCCGCCGTGCTCGATGACGTCGTTGCCGCCGAGGCCCTTGTAGAAATTCGACGGGCTGTGCGTGCCGAGCTCGACGTCGATGACGCCCGGAGCGCCCTTCGGCGGATCGGGCACGGCGCGCGGCGCGACGAGGGGCGCGGGGGCGGTGTGCTGCGGCTGCGGCGCGGGCTGCTGCCAGGCCTGCGCCGGGGGCTGAACGGCCGCGGCGAAGGGCTGCGGCGTCGGGGCGCGCGGCGGTGCAGGCTGCGCGGGCTGCTGCCAGGCCTGCGCCGGGGGCTGAACGGCCGCGGCGAAGGGCTGCGGCGTCGGGGCGCGCGGCGGTGCAGGCGCGGCCTGCTGGGGCGGCTGCCAGGCGGGCACCTGAGCTTGCGCCGGCGCGGCGTACTGCGGCTGCGGCGCGGGCTGCACGACCGCCGGCGGCGCGGGCGCGGCGTACTGCGGCGCGGGCTGCACATCCATGCGGACCGTGCCGGTCGGGACGGGCTGAGCGAGCAGGGGCGCCGGAGCCGGCGGGGGCTCCGCCGCTGGCGGCGTGTAGCGAACCAGCGAGTGCGCCTTGCCGAGCGCCTGAGCGACCTCCTCCATCACCGTCTCGACCGCAGGGTGCGTGCTGCCGATGGCCTGGAGCCGGTCGAGCACGGTGCGCACGTTCGTGAGCACCGTGTCGCGACCGTCGAGATCGGCGCCGGCCGAGCGCTCGACTCGGTGCAGCACGCCCATGGCCTGGGCGATGGGCTCGGCGAGCTCCTCGAGCGCTGCAGGGACGTCGTCCGCCTGCAGGGCACGCAGGGCCGAGGCCAAGTGTTCGCGGGCTGCCTTCGCGAGCTGAACGGGCTCCGACATCGATCCTCCAGGGCATGCTCGCGGACGCGCGAGCGGCGGTCAGCCTATCAGAAATGGCGGAGGCGTTCGCCGGAAGAGGACGGCGAGCGCGGCCGCCGACGCGGGGCTCCACGATCCCTCGTCGTCGTCGGCCTCGGTCGCTTCGAGGACCTCGCCCTCGAGCAGGACGATCGCGCCGTCGCCCGTGCGCACCACGGCGCGGCCGTCCACCGCGGCGCCCTCTCCGGGCTCGAGCGCACGCGGAAACGTCGGCGCCGACGTGGCCGCGAGCACGGTCACGAGCGCGCCGCCGATCTCGGTCCAGGCTCCCGGCGACGGGGCGAGGGCGCGCACGTGGCGGAGGATCTCGGCGGTCGAGGCCGACCAGCGGATGGCGCGGTCCTCGTCGGACGGCTGCGGAGCGTACGTGGCCAGCGCCTCGTCCTGCGGGAGCGCCCCGACCGCCTCGCCACGCGCGAAGCGGGCGACGGTCGCGCGGAGCTGCCGGAGCGACGGGCGATCGAGCGCCTTCGAGAGCTTCCAGCCCGTCCACGCAGGGTCGATCGCGAGCCGCTCCTGGGCGAGCACGTCGCCCGTGTCGTAGTCGGCGGCGAGACGGTGGACGGTGACGCCGGTCTCCGCGTCGCCGCTCGCGATGGCCCAGTACGTCGGGTCGGGGCCGCGGTGGCGCGGCAGGAGCGAGGGGTGGACGCCGAGGCCGCCGTGACGCGCGGCGGCGACGAGAGCGACCGGCAGCTTCGTCGTCCAGAACCAGCTCACGACCAGGTCCGGCGCGATCGCCTGGACGCGCCGCAGCAGGGCGCGATCGGTGGCGCGGGGCTTGACGAGGACGCGGTCGGCGCCGATCCGCCGCGTGAGGCGGCGCGTGCCGAGGGATCCGGGGCGGCAGATCGAGGCGAGCGCGATCTCGTGGCCGTCCTCGGCGAGGAGGAGCGCCGCGAGCGGCAGGCCGAAGAACACGATGCGGAGCGGCACGGCGCGAGTATGCCGCGTCACGCGCGCGCCGACACGCGCTGCGTGCGGGCGCACGGTCGCCGAAAAGTTTCCCGTCCCGGGGGGGCTTGATACGAGGGCCGCATGGCGAACCGCCGTCCCGATCCGCACCGCGCGGCAGCGCCTGCGGACGCCGCACCGGGTCCCTTCCGCCAGCCGATGCGGCAGGGGCCGCGCTACGATGCGTCCGCTGCGCGCCGCCCGATCCTCGTCTTCGAGGACCTCTACAAGTCGTACCGCGCCGACCAGCCGGTGCTCCGGGGCTGCTCGCTCACGATCGAGCGCGGCGAGTTCGTCTTCATCACGGGGCCCTCGGGCTCGGGCAAGAGCACGCTCCTGCGCCTCGTGCACCGCACGGAGCGATCGGACTCCGGCCGCATCCTGTTTCTCGGGCGCGACATCGCGCGCCTCACCGACGACTCGGTGCCCGCGCTGCGGCGGAACATCGGCTACGTGTTCCAGGACTTCAAGCTGGTGCCGAACTGGACGGTGTTCGACAACGTCGCCATCGCGCTCGAGGTGACGGGCCTGCCCGGGCGCCTCGTGCGCACGCGCGTCGGCGAGGCGCTCGAGCGCGTCGGGCTCGCCGGGCGCGGCGACGACAAGGCCCGCGTGCTCTCGGGCGGCGAGCAGCAGCGCGTCGCGGTCGCCCGCGCGATCGTCGGCGAGCCCGCGCTCATCCTGGCCGACGAGCCGACCGGCAACCTCGACCCGCAGCTCGCGATCGACATCCTCGGCATGTTCGAGGACATCCACGAGACGGGCGCGACCGTGCTGTTCGCCACCCACGACCGCACGCTCCTCGACGTGCGCCCGCGGCGCGTGGTGGTGCTCGACGAAGGCAAGGCCACCGACGTGCCGAACGGGCTCGAGCGGCAGGCGATGGACGACGAGCTCGAGGACGAGCTGCGCGCGAGCGCGTAGCGCCGCGACCGAGCTCGCGCGCGCCGCAGATTGCACAGGAGCGACGGATGGGATCGAGCGACTACGGTTGGAAGCCGCGCATCGGGGCCTGGCGCGCGGGGCGGAGCGACTGGCGGGTGCACGTGCTCAGCGTGTTCTCGCTGGCGGTCGCGTTCGTGTGCCTCGCCGCGTCGCTGCTCGTCGTGACGAACCTCGCGGCCGTGCGCGACCGCTGGTCGCGAGCGGGGCGCGCGACGGTCTACCTGCGCGAGGGGGCGACCGACTCCGAGGTCGCGGCGCTCGCGAAGGCGCTCGAGGGCACCGACGGGGTCAAGCGCGTGCGGCACGTGTCGAGCCAGGAGGCGCGCCGCGAGGTCGTGAGCGACGAGAGCGACGCCGCCCTCGCCTCGCTGCCCCCGAGCGCGTTCCCCGCCTCGCTCGAGGTCGGCTTCTCCGACGACATCGAAGACGTCGCCCTCGGCGCGATCGCGGTGAAGCTGCGCGCGCTGCCCGCCGTCGAGTCGGTCGAGACCTACCAGCGCTGGACCGAGCGGCTCTCGTCGCTGCTCACGGGAGGCGTCACGGCGAGCCTGTGCCTCGCGGTCATCGTGCTCGCGGCGGTCGTGAGCGTGATCGGATCGACGATGCGGCTGCTGCTCAACCGCCGCCGGATCGAGGTCGAGGTGCTCAAGCTCGTCGGCGCGACCAACGGCTTCGTGCGCCAGCCCTTCGTCCTCGAGGGCGCGACCCAGGGCGCCGCGGGCGCGACCGGCGCGCTCGTGCTGCTCGGCGGGCTGTTTCTGATCGTGCGCGGCCGCTTCGACCACGAGCTCGCGAACCTGCTCGGCGTGTCGCCGACGTTCCTGCCCTGGCCGGTGGCCTTCGGCATGGTCGCGCTCGGCGCGATCCTCGGGGCGACGACCGCGCTCGTGAGCCTGCGCAAGATGGTGGCGGTGTGATGCGTCGCCGCGGCCTCCTCGGTGTGATCGTCGCCCTCACGGTCGCCGGCGGCGCGGCGGCGGGGACCGACCCGCCGGGATCCGCGCCCAGCCCGGCGGCCCTCGCGGCCCCGACGCCGCTGCCGATCCCGCAGGCGGCGCCGCGCGGCGCGAGCGCCCCGAACGAGCTCGACCGCCTCCTCACGCGCTACGACGCCGAGGAGCGATCGCTGCGCGACGAGCAGTCGCGCGTCGGCCCCGATCTGGAGGTCACGAAGCGGCGCATGCACGCGCGCGGTCGCGCCTACTACAAGCAGGTGCACGCGGGCCTCCTGCCGGCGGGCGGCGGCTTCGACGCGCTCGTCGACCACGCGGCGCGCGTCGAGCGCAACCGCAGAGCGATCGCGCGCGACCTCGCGCGCATGGAGTACCTCACGAAGCGCGGGGGCGAGATCGGCGAGCGGCTCACGCGGCTGCGGGCCGAGCGCGCGCCGCTCGAGGTGCAGCGCGAGGCGATGGACCGCGCACGAAACGCCCTGCAGCAGGCCGACGAGCGGCGCGCCGCGTTCACGCGCGCGTTCGACAGCTCGCAGCGGCCGCCGGACTACCTCGCCGTCTACGGCGCCGAGTCCGGGCCGAGCGACGTCGATCCGCGCAAGGGCTTCCGGTCGCTGAAGGGGCGGCTGCCGTTCCCGCTCGCCGGGCGCGCCGAGGTCCGCCGCGTCACCGTGCCGGGCGCGGGCACGCCTGCGCTCGAGCTGACGACGCCTCCGGGCGCCATCGTGCGCGCGGTCGGCCCCGGCCGGGTCGCGTTCGCGGACAAGCACGAGGACTACGGCTTCACGGTCATCGTCGACCACGGCGACCGCTACTTCTCGATCTACGCGAACCTCGGCGCGGTCGACGCGCACCTGGGCGACGTCGTGGCCTCGGGCGCGCGCATCGGCGCGCTCGGCACCGACACGGCTCGCGTGACGCTGCACTTCGAGCTGCGGCACGGCGCGGACGCGATCGAGCCTTCGCCCTGGCTCGGACTGTAGCGCACGAGCGGCGCGACCTCGACGCGGAGCGCCACGCGCAGCGCCGCGACCCCGCCCGCGGGGCGCGCTATCCTGGGCCTGCGTGGCCGGCCCCGTCTTCATCCGTCACCCGCGCCCCGGCGACGAGGCCGAGCTCGTCGCGCTGCGGCGCGCGAGCCGCGAGTTCCTCGAGCCGTGGGAGCCCATCCCGCCCGCCGGCACCGACGGCTTCGACGAGGTCGCCTTCGCGCGCATGCTCGCCGCGAGCGACACCGAGCGATCGCAGCGCGTGCTCGTTTGCCGCGCCGCCGACCGCCGGATCGTCGGGCAGGCGAGCCTCGGCGAGATCATCCGCGGGTCGCTCGAGCAAGCGTTCCTCGGCTACTGGGTGGGCGCACCCTTCGCGCGGCAGGGGTTCATGACGGCCGCGATCCGGCTCGTCCTCGCGCGCGCCTTCGGGCCGCTGCGGCTCCACCGCGTCGAAGCGAACATCCAGCCGCACAACGCCGCGTCGATCGCGCTCGCGCGGCGCGTCGGGATGCGCAAGGAAGGCTTTTCGCCCAGGTACCTGCGCATTCGGGGCGCCTGGACGGACCACGAGCGCTGGGCGGTGACGGCCGAGGACTGGGGCGCCGGCTGACGCGCGACCCTCCGCCGCGGTCGCCGCGGTCGCCCGATCGGGCGCCGTCGCGCCGGAAATGCGCGGCGGATCGACTAGACTCGCCGGCGTGTCGAAGCCCAGCGCGCCGAGCCGCCGACGGCTGATGATCGGCCTCGGCGCGATCGCGATCGGCGGCTGCGATCGGACGACGCCGCGACCGCCGCCGCCCGTCGCGCCTCCGTGGCGGGAGCTCGCGTTTCCGCCGACCCCGGGCGATCCGACCGATCAGCTCGCGCTCGTGCTCTCGCCGCCGGGCGCGACCGAGGAGGCGCGGCCGGTGCTCGTCGCGCTCCACGGCCGCGGCGAGTCGGGGCGCGGGCTCGCGGTCGGCGCGCACGCATGGCGCGACGACTACGACCTCGATCGCCTCGACCGACGCCTGTCGGCGCCGCCGCTCGTGGCGAGCGATCTGCAGGGGCTCGTCGAGGCGGCGCGGCTCGCCCGGATCAACGCCTCGCTCGCGGCCGCGCCGTACCGCGGGGTCTGCGTCGCGTGCCCGTACACGCCCGACCTACCCGATCGATCGCTCGCGGGCGCGGCCGGCTTCGGGCGCTTCGTGATCGATCGGCTGCTGCCGCGGGTGCGCGCCGACCACGGCGGCAGCGGCGAACGTCGTGCGACCGGGATCGACGGCGTGAGCATGGGCGGACGGCTCGCGCTGCTCGTGGGGCTCGGTCACCCCGAGGTCTTCGGCGCGGTCGGGGCGCTGCAGCCCGCGCTGCGCGTCGACGAGGCGCCGGCCTTCGCCGAGCTCGCGCGCGAGGCCGCGAGCCGAGCGCCGATCGCGCTGCGCCTCGTCTCGAGCGCGGGCGACCCCTTCCTGCCCGCCGTCCGCGCGCTGTCGGATCGGCTGCGCGTCGTGGGCGTCGACCACGAGCTCCTGGTCACGCCCGGACCGCACGACTACGTGTGGAACCGCGGCCCGGGCGGCGCGGAGATGCTGATCTGGCACGAGCGCGTCGAGCGCGGGCTCCCCGCGCCGTAGTCGATTCGCACGCGCCCGAAGCACGGTCGCGGACCGCCCCGGGCGCCCGGCCCGTGGGTACGCGCGCGGTCGTCCGTGATAAGCCCCGGATCGTGACCTCACCCGCCACCGCCGCGCCCGCGATCGCCCTGCCCCCGGAGGCCGCGGAGGTGCTGCGATCGCTCGAGTCGGTCGGGACGAAGCGGTCCACCGGAGCGCGGCGCATGGGCGGCAAGGCCACGATGCTGGCGCGGCTCGCGCGCGAGGGCTTCCCCGTCCCGCGCGGCTGGGTGATCGACGCGCGCCGGTTCTCGCGCGCGGTCGAGGACACGCTGCCGAAGGGCCACGACGTCGCGACGCTGATCAAGCTCGCGGGCACGCAGGCCGGCGTCGATCGCGCGGCGCGCGCGTACGATCGCCTCCTCGCCACGCCGCTGCCGGACGACGTCGAGCGCGCGCTGGAGGCGCTGTGGGCGCGCGTCGAGGCGACCGCCCCGTGGGGCCTCGCGGTGCGGTCGAGCGGCACGGCCGAGGACGGCGAGGTCACGTCGCTCGCGGGGCTCGCCGAGTCCGTGCTCGGCGTGCGCGGGCCCGCGGCGCTGTCCGCGGCCGTGCGCCGGGTGTGGGCGAGCGCCGTCCTGCCTCGATCGATCGCGTACCTCGCGCACGCGGGTCTGCGCGATTTCGCGATGGCGGTGCTGATCCAGCCGATGGTCGAGGCCGAGGCCGCGGGCGTGATGTTCACCGCGCCGCCGCCGGGGCTCGACGGCGACCACTGGCACCCGGACGAGCGGCTGGTGTGCGCGACGCTCGGCCTCGGCGCGCCGGTCGTCGATGGCGCCAGCGCGACCGACTCCTACCGCCTCGCGCGCGACGGCGGCGCGACCGTGGCGTCGGTCGTCGCGTACAAGGCGCGCGTGCTCGTCGTCGGCGCGATCGGGGTCGAGGCGCGCGACGTCCCCGCCGCGGAGGCCGAGCGCCCGGCCCTCGGCGCCGAGGCGCGCAGCGAGCTCGCCCTGCTCGCGACGCAGCTCGAGCGCGAGATCAAGCGCGGGCCCCTCGACGTCGAGTTCGCCGTCACGAAGGCCGCGGGCGGCGAGCGCCGCGTGGTGCTGCTCCAGGTGCGGCCCGTGACCGGCGGCGGCTACCCCGAGGGCGGCGCGGCCGACTCGGTCTGGTCGCGCGCCAACGTCGGCGAGGCGCTCCCCGGCGCCGCGACGCCGCTCACGTGGTCGGTCGCGCGATCGTTCGCCGAAAAGGGCTTCCGGCAGGCGTTCGGCGCGCTCGGCTGCAAGGTGCCGCGCGGCGCCGCGCTCGTCGCCAACGTCCACGGGCGCTTCTACCTGCACCTCAGCGGGTTCATGCGCATCGCCGCCGAGGTGCCCGGCCTCGAGCCCCGCGCGCTCCTCGAGGCGAGCGGCGGCGCGACCGAGGCGGCCATCGGCGCCCTCGAGCGCCAGCTCGGCGAGGTGTCGCACCGCGCGTTCTACGCCCGCCTGCCGATCACGATTCCGCGGCTCCTCGCCATGCAGGCACGCCTCGCGCGCGACGTCGGGCGCTTCGAGGCGGACGCCGGGCGCCAGCGCAAGGCGCTCCTCGAGATGGACCTCACGCTGCTGCCGGACGACGGCCTCGTGACGACCCTCAAGGGCGCGAACGCGCTGCTCGATCGCACCGGATCGCTCATGCTGTCGTGCGCGTCGGCCTCGCTCGCGAGCCACCTCGCGCTCTGCCGGCTGCTCGCGGCCGTGACGGCCGGCAAGGCCTCGGCCCGCGACGACGACGCGCCCGGCACGGGCGGCGACGGCACGCCCGAGACGGCCGCGCACCTCGCGCAGATGCTCACGGGCGGCGCCCACGACATGGAGAGCGCCGGCCCCGGCGTGGCGCTCGCGCGCGTCGCGGTCGTGGCGCGCGACGAGGACGCGGCGCGCGAGGCCCTGATCGCCGGGCGCGTGCGCGCGGTGTCGGACCTGCCTTCGGGGCCGACGCGGCGCGCGCTGGCCCGCTTCCTCGAGGCCTACGGTGATCGCGGCGTGCGCGAGGCCGAGCTCGCCTCGCCGCGCTGGGCCGAGGATCCGTCGACCGTGATCGGCATGCTAACGGCGTCGCTGCGCGGCGCGCCCGGCGACCCGGACGCGGCCCTCGCCCGCGCGCGATCGCTCGCCGACCGCGAGCTGGCGCGCCTCGAGACGCAGCTCGGCGTGGTCACGATCGCCGCCGTGCGCCTGCTCGTCTCGCGCACGCAGCACTTCACGCGCCTGCGCGAGCGGATGCGAGCCTGGGTGTCGCGCGTGCTCGGGCTGCTGCGCACCATCGCGCTCGACGTGGACGCGCGCATCCGCCGCATCGACCCGTCGCTCCCCGAGGGCAGCGTGTTCTTCTGCACGTTCGACGAGCTCACGGGCGCGCTGCGCACCGGCCGCGCCGAGCTCGGCCCCATCGTGCGCCTCCGCCGCGCCGAGCACGCGCGCGACGCCGCCCGCCCCGATCCGCCCGCGGTCTTCATCGGACGCCCGCCGCCGGTCGTCCTGCCGCCGGTCGCCGGCCCGCGCCTCACGGGCCTGCCCGCGAGCGGCGGCGTGGTCGAGGGGGTCGTCCGCATCCTCGAGCCCGGATCCGCGCACCTCGACGCGCTGCGCCCGGGGGAGATCCTCGTCACGCGCACGACCGACGTCGGCCTGTCGCCGCTCTTCCTCGTCGCCGCCGCGGTCGTGACGGAGCTCGGCGGCCCGCTCTCGCACGCGGCCATCGTCGCGCGCGAGTACGGCCTGCCGGCGGTCGTGAACGTGCCCGGCGCCACGGTCGCGCTGCGGACCGGCGACCGCGTCCGCGTCGACGGCGACCGCGGCCTCGTCGAGCGGATCGACGCGCCCCGGGACGAGGTGGCGTCGTGAACCGTCGAGCCTTCGGGCGGATCCTGGTCGGCACCGCGATCGGGCTCGCGGCCGCCGCGATCGCCGCGGGCGGGGTCGCGCTCGCCGATCCGCCCGGCGGGCGCGCGCCCGATCCGGCCGCGCCGTCGACCGTGAAGCAGTGGGTCTTCGAGCTCACGGCCAAGCGCGGCGCGGTGACGCCCGGCCGCGTCACGAGCGCCACGGCGAAGGCGCCGATCGCGACCGCGCGCGTGATGGGCCGCTACGCGATCGAGCTCTACGTCGGCCGCGAGCTGCTCGATCGCGTGCGGTTCGACATCCCGCTGACGGGCGACGGCCCCCCCGAGAGGGACCCGAAGCGCCCGTTCGCGCGGCCGACGTTCGAGGTCGTGTCGACGCGGCTGCGTGTGCAGATGGCCGACAGCCCGCGCGCCGCGTGGGGCGTCGTGCTCGACCGTGCGACCGGGGAAATCGGGCGCTTCTGGTGGCCGCCCGAGGCCGACGGCCGCCTCCTGCCGATGGCGCCTCCGCCGATCGCCGACGCGGGCCCCGCCTCCCCGAGCGACGCGGGCGCGCGCGATCCGAAGGTCGCGCCGGATGCGGGCCCGATCGGCGACGGCGGCGCGCCGGCCCCGGTGGACGCGGGAGCCGCGCCGGGAGACGGCCGCGCGCCGGCGGACGCGGCCGCGCCGACCGCGCGCGACGCGGGCTGAATCCGGCCGGGCACGCGGCGCGAGCCTCGCCGCGGTCTCCCGCGAGGCGATCGACGAAGCGAGCGCCTGGGCGGGCGCGCCTGCGACGCCCACGCGAGGGAGGCGGCGAGCGGGCGTAGGCGTCGACGCGGCCGGGCGCGGGTGCGTCGATCGAGCGAGGCAATCCGGCCTCAGGCGCTGGCGCGGACGACCCAGCACGCGGCCTGGAACGTCACACCGCGATCGCCCAGGTGGCGCGCGCAGAGCGCCTCGAGCGCGGCCCGCACGGGCGCGGGGTCGACCGCGCGCTCGCGCAGGAGCTTGCCGACGGGCCCGGTGCGCATCGCCAGCTCGACGGCGCGCTCGGGCGTGGGACCGAGGACGTAGTCGGCGGAAAAGGGGCACCGATCGATCGCGCGGAACCCGGCGCCGCCGAGGAGGGCGTCGAGCCGCGCGCCGTCGGCGAACGCGAACGGGCCGGGCGCGCCGGGGGGTGTGGGGGCGGGCGGCTCGCCGAGAAAGGGCAGCGCGGCGGCGAGCGTGTCGCGCGCCCAGCCGTTCTCCTCCGCGCCCCGCCAGCAGACGAAGGCGAGGCGACCTGCGGCGCGCAGCGCGCCGCGCAGATGGGCGAAGGCCGCGCGGGGGTCCGCGAAGAACATCACCCCGAAGCGCGAGAACGCGGCGTCGTAGGGCGCGTCGGGGATCGGGGCCTCCGCGGCGTCGGCGTGGAGGTAGCGCGGGCCGCCGCCGCGCACGCGCGCGACCTCGAGCAGCGGGGCGGAGACGTCCACGCCGAGCACCGCGCCGCCATCGCCGACGCGCGCGAAGAGGGCGCGGCTCGTCGCGCCGGCCCCGCAGCCCACGTCGATCACGCGCTCGCCGAGCGCCGGGTCGAGCGCCGCGATGGCCGCCGTGCCGAGCGGCTCGAGCATCGCGTCGAGCGCCTCGTTCTGCCCGGCCCAGGTGACGCCGGCCTCGCCGTTCCAGTAGTCCCGCTGATCCATCGGCGGATCATGGCCGACTTCGGCCCCCGGGCGCCAGGGCGGCTACTTCGTCACGAGGCGGAAGCGGTTCGAACCGATCTCGAGGAGATCGCCGTGGCGGAGGTTGCTGAGCTTCGTCTTCTCGCCGTTGACGCGCATCGCGGGGAACGTCAGCGCGCTCTCGACGGAGAAGTAGTTGCCGTTCCAGGTGACCTTCGCGCTGCCGAGCGTGAGGCCGCGCAGCTCGACCGGCGCGCCGGATCCGCCGATCACGAGCACCTTGTCCTCCGCGAGCTCGAAGCGCTCCCCGGGCTCGTCGCCCTTCTCGATGCGCTCGAGCGCGCTGCGCGTCGCGTTCCGCAGGCGGAAGAAGCCCGCCTCCGCCTCGAACGCGCTCATCGTGGTGGTGGGCTCGTCGGCGCGCGCCGTGGGGGCCGACTCGACCTTGACGGCCGTGCTGCCGCACTGAAGGCAGACGGGCTCGCGCCGCAGCGTCGACACGACGCCCGTCCAGCCGCAGCCCCCGCAGGTGCTCCTGGCGAAGTAGCCCGCCTGGCCCATGTACTCGGTCGCCTTCACGCTGCTCTGCGCGAACACGAGGAGGTGCTCCTTGCCGACGAGGATCTCCGACCCCTCGGCGATCCTCGCGCCGCCGGTGACGAGCTGGCCGTCGACGACGATCGGGTTTCGGTGCGACACGCACACGGCCGTCCACGTGCCGTGCGGGTCGGCCGCGAGCGTCAGGTGGGTGCGCGACACCGTCGCGCCCTCGAGGACCACGTCGTTTCTCGGACCCCGGCCGATGCGTACGAGGGTCGTCGTGGGCGCCTCGCGGCGCGGGGGCCGCCCCATCTGGTGGATGACGAGAATCGGCACGTTGCTACCTCGCGGAGCCGACCCACGCGGGGGATCGGCCGATCTCGCCTACCAGGGAGGCCGCGCCGCGAGAAGCGACCGGACGCACCGCGCCGACCCGGATCGCGCGAAAGCCCCGCCGACGGTCACGCGGCACGCCGCGGAGGCTCACGACGAGCGCCGGCCAGGGGTGCATCGAGCCTCCGCGGGGCGCGCGCGGATCACTTCCCGGGCGGCTTGGGCGTCGCGCCCTTCGTCGGGGGCTTCGCCGTGGTCGCCGGGGGAACGGTGGCAATCGGCCTCGGCGGGGGCGGCGGCGGCGTGGTCGCGACCGGCTGCGGCTGCGGCGTGGCGCCGACGCCGGTGACCGGCTGGCCGCCGAAGTTCGAGGCCCCGAACGACCCGGTGCCGACGCCCGCGTCGTAGTAGATGGGCCGGATCATCTGGGCCGTCTCGACCCAGGCCTGCTTCGGCCCCTGCGGCGTGCCCCACTGGATGAGCGTGTAGCCGCCGTACCGCGCGACGCGCACGAGGCCCGATCCCGGCTGGATGATCATCACGGTCTCGGCGTTCGCGTCCGCGGCCTTGCGGGCGCGGACGGCCTGCCAGGCCACGTACGAGCCCGTCTCCGGCGTCTCGCCCGGGTAGCGCACGACGTCACCGACCGCCGCGGGGGCCGCTCCCGTCGCCGCCGCGCCGCTGCCGCCGCCGTCCCCCGACTTGCAGGCGGCGAAGGAGACGGTCGCGACGAGCGTCGCTACCCCAAGGACGAGCCCGCGCCCCGTAGCGCCCCGAGTTGCATTCATGGTGGTCCTCGCGTCGCGGCCGCGGAGGAGAGTGCGACCGCCGCGGAACGGTACACGAAAGCCGCGCGGATCGGCGAAGCCGCGCGGATCGTCAGCGGGCGCGGAGGGCCTCGCGAAACGCGACGAGGTGCGCCGCGTCGGCGAGCGCGGAGTGCTGCGCCACCGTCGCGCCGATCGGGTCCTTCGGCAGGAGGCCGCCGATGCGCTCGAGGAACGCCTGCGCGGCCTCGCCCTCGCCGAGGACGTCGAGCACGGTCGCGTGGGCGCGGAGGGTGTCGGCGACGACCGCCGCCGTGGACGCGTCGGGCGCCGGCGAGTCGGCGAGCGCGCGGAGCAGGCGCGCGAGCGGGACCGTGGCGGCGCCGAGCGCGAGCTTGCGGTCCGAGGGCCCGAGCGGCTGCGGGGCGTACTGGAGCCACAGGCCGCCGACGGCCAGGTGGGTGACGAGGCGCTTGGACCAGGCGCGGTCGAGCTCGACGTGCAGCGGGCGCGAGTCCGCGGCCTTCGACAGGGCGAACTCGGTCGGCGCGCCGGTGAGGGCGAAGTCGCGCAGCAGGGGCTCGAAGCCGCGGTCGGCCGCGAGCAGGTCGGCGGCGACGCGGCCGCGCGACAGGAGGGCCACGGGGATCGCGACCACGTCGGGGCGCTCGCCGCGGGTCAGGCGCGCGGCCCACAGGCGCCAGGTGGCCGCGGGCGACCGCACGAGGATGGCCGCCTGCGGCTCGAGCGCGCCGAGGGCCGCGTCGGCCCACGCCTCGGCGCCGAACTGAGCGCTGCGGTCGGCGACGAAGGCCGCGTCCTCGGACGCGAGCGCGACGAGGGTCAGGTGGAAGACGACGACGAGCACGGCCCCGCTGCGCGCCATGGGCAGGCGCGCGGCGAGCAGCGTGGTCACGACGCGATGGACGCCCGCGGCGCTGACCATGCCGATCGCCGCGACCGCGAGCGATCGCAGCGAGGTGAGGGGGTCGGCCGCGAGGACGCCGGCGAGGCGCGCGGGCAGGAGCGTGTCGAGGACGACGAGCACGCCGAGCGCGGCGGCGAGAGCGCGGGTCGGGCGCGCGAGCAGCGCGAAGCCCAGGCCGAAGGCGGCGATCGCGAGCGACACGACGCCGACCTCCGCGATCCAGGCGACGAGCGCGGTCGTGCGCGGGCCGGCGACGTCGAGGGCCGAGAGGCTCGCGCTCGACAGGGCGCGGCCGAGGTCGACGAACGCGCGCGGCGCGAACGGGCGGATCGCGAGCGGCGTGGCGAGGATGGCGGTGGTCGCGATGCCTGCGCCCGCCGTCCAGCCGATCACGCGGTCCGGCGGCATCGGCGCGCGCGGCGTCGTCGGGACGCGCGCGCCCGGGATGCGCAGGAGGATGGCGAGGGCGCCGATCGGCAGGCGATCGGCCGTGAAGAGCGCAGCGAGCGCGGCGACGAGGGCGAGCGCCGCGGGGGGGCTCTCGGCCAGGGTCGCGCCGACGAGCGCGCCGAGCGCGATGACGCCGCGCGCGGGGTTCGGGGAGGCCTTCACGCGCGCGGGGTCGACGGCCGCGAGGCCGAGCGCGAGGGCGGAGAGCGCGAGGGCGGTCGCGATCATCGCGCCGCCGCCGACGGTGGCCTCGCGCTGCCAGGTGGGCGAGAGGGCCGCGGTCAGGGGTGGCGATGGCCGCGAGCGCGGCGCGGAGCGCGGGCGACGCGGGCGCGGCGGCCGCGAGCAGGCGCACGGTCAGGCCGTAGAGGACGCGGGCGGCGACCGCGAGCGCGAGCGCCGACCCGAGCGCGGCGCGGAAGGCGAGCGAGCCGAGCGGCAGGAGCCCGACGGCCTGCGTGACCACCGTCGAGACGGCGCCGCCCCAGCCGACCGCGACGAGGCCGACGTCGCGCACCGCGGACACGTCGTCACGCCACTGGCCGCTCGACGCCGCGCGCGAGAGCGCGAGCGCGAAGGGCAGCGCGGTCGCGATCAGCCCGAGCGCGCCCTCCGTCCACGTGGACGCGCCCGGCGCGGGCGGGGTCACGGGCGGCGCGGGAGCCTTCGCGGGCATCGGGCGGAGGGGTGCCAGATCCGGGCGGAAGATGGCAAGTTTCGAGCGGGATGGCCGTCGGTGCTATAGGGGACGCCCTTCCCCACCGACCCCGGAGGCCCGCGTGTCCCGCTTCATCGACGACCTCAAGCGCACCCATCGCTGCGGTTCCCTTCGCGCCGCCGACGTCGGCAAGGAGGTCGTGCTGTTCGGCTGGGTCGAGAGCCGCCGCGACCACGGCGGCTGCGTCTTCATCGACCTCCGCGACCGCGAGGGCATCACGCAGATCGTGTTCGATCCGGCCTACGCCGAGGCCGACACGTGGGCCTCGCGCGGCGGCGCGCCGGCCGGGCTCGACAAGGAGCTGCTCGCGAAGGCGCACGACCTCGCCGAGCAGATCCGCGGCGAGTGGGTGGTCGGCATCCGCGGCGTCGTCCTCTCGCGCGGCTCCAACGTGAACCCGAAGATCGCGACCGGCGAGATCGAGGTGCTCGTGCTCGAGGCCACGGTCTTCAACAAGGCCGACACGCCGGCCTTCGAGCTGAAGGACGACATCGACACGCGCGAGGAGGTCCGCCTCCAGTACCGCTACCTCGATCTGCGCCGCGCGCCGCTCCAGCGCATCCTGCGCATGCGCCACGAGATCAACCGCGCGACGCGGAACTACCTCTCCGACGCGGGCTGCCTCGAGCTCGAGACGCCGTTCCTCGTGAAGTACACGCCCGGCGGCGCGCGCAACTTCCTCGTCCCGTCGCGCCTGTCGCAGGGCAAGTTCTACGCGCTCGCCGAGAGCCCGCAGCTCTACAAGCAGCTCTTCATGGTGGCGGGCTTCGATCGCTACTTCCAGATCGTGAAGTGCTTCCGCGACGAGGACCTCCGCGTCGACCGCCAGCCCGAGTTCACCCAGATCGACGTCGAGCTGTCGTTCGTGAACCAGGACGACGTCTTCACGCTGATGGAGGGCCTGGTCTTCGCCATCTACAAGGCGGCGCTCGGGCAGGACCTCCACGACGTGTTCCCGGACGGGCGCTTCCCGCGCATCCCGTTCTCCGAGTCGATGGCGAAGTACGGCAACGACAAGCCCGACCTGCGCTTCGGCCTCGAGCACGTGGACCTCACCGACCTCGTGATCGAGCTCGGCGGCGGCGGCGTGCCGTTCTTCGCCGAGATCGCCGACAGGTACACCTCGGGCGCGCTCTCTCGCGCGCACAAGCCGCAAATCGTCAAGGCCCTCGTCATCCCCGCGGCGGCGAACCTCTCGCGCCCGCAGCTCGAGGAGCTCGAGAAGGGCCTGCGCGACGTGAAGGGCTTCCGCGGCCTCGCGCGGGCCAAGGTCGCCGAGGACGGGAGCTGGACGCAGTCGCCGCTCGCGAAGTCGGTCACGCCCGACGCGCGCGCCCGGATCAACGCGGCCGTCGGCGCGAAGACGGGCGACGTCATCTGCTTCCAGTTCGGGCTCGCCGACCTCGTGCACACGGTGATGGCCAAGCTCCGCGTCGACGTCGCGAAGCGGATGGGCCTCATCCCGGAGTACGGCCACGGCGGGAAGTGGAAGTTCCTGTGGGTGACGAACCCGCCGCTCTTCGAGCCGGGCGACGGCGAGGGCACCTGGGTCGCGGCGCACCACGCCTTCACGCGCCCGGTCGACGAGCACCTCCCGCTGCTCGAGACCGACCCGGCGCGCGTCGAGTGCTACCGCTACGACCTCGTGCTCAACGGCTTCGAGATCGGCGGCGGCTCGATCCGCCTGCACGACCCGGACGTGCAGCAGCGCGTCTTCAACGTGCTCGGCATCGAGCTCGAGTCCGCGCGCGAGAAGTTCGGCTTCCTGCTCGACGCGCTGCGATCGGGCGCGCCGCCCCACGGCGGCATCGCGCTCGGCATGGATCGCGTGGCCATGCTGCTCTCGGGCGCGCCCACGCTGCGCGACGTCATCCCCTTCCCCAAGACCAACCAGGGCACCGACCAGATGACGGGCGCGCCGGTGACGGTCGACGCGAGCCAGCTCGCCGACCTCGCGGTGCGGGTCGTCAGTGCCCCCTAGCCCCCCGATCGCCCGCGAAGACCGCGCCGGCGACCGGTCTCCCTCCGCCCTCCCCTCCCCTCGGTCCTCGGGGGGCAGGGCTCGAGGCCGGGGGGCGTGGGCCGCGGTCGCTGCGATCGCGATGGTGGCCATCGGAGCGTGCGCCGCGCGGATCGTGCACACGTTCGGGGCCGAGCGGTGGGACCCGGCGCGCAACTGCCTGGAGAAGGGCTCGGCCGTCGACGTGGTCGAGGGCAAGGACCCGGGCAGCTGCGCGGCGACGCGATGCTGGGAGTCGCGCGACGGCGAGATCTGGGTGACGACGACGGCCTGCGACGCGCCGCCCGACTACCGCGAGGGCACGGGCGATCCGGCCGGGTCCGCCTGCGCGGGGGCGATCGCGGCCCGGGCGCGCGACGCGACCTGCCCGACCGACGGGAGCGCGCTGCCGGCGTTCGACGCGGGCGCGGGCGACGCCGGCGCGCACGCCGACGCGGGCGCGAGCGACGCCGGCGGCAGCGCCCCCCCCGGACCGTAGTGAGCCGCCAGGACGACCCCGCCCCGAAAAAGCCCTCCTTCCGGAGCCCGGTGCTTGGCTCTACACTCCGTCACCCTGCCGACCCGTCCCCTCGGGCTGGCCGCGGAGGGAGCCTCTCGCCTCGATGCCCGATCCCGCCCGCATCCTGGTCGTCGACGACAGCGCCACCATCCTCAAGGTGGTCAGCGCGATCCTGTCGCGCCACGGCTTCGATCCGACCACCGCGCGCGACGGCGTCGTGGGCATCGAGCTCGTGAGGAGCGAGCCGAGGTTCGACCTCGTGCTGCTCGACTTCGTGATGCCGCGCATGAACGGCTACCAGTTCTGTCGCGAGCTGCGCTCGAGCCCCGAGCACCGGCACCTGCCCGTCGTGCTGATGAGCGCGAAGGGCGACAAGATCCGGGGCCAGTTCGTGCAGCAGACGGGCGCGGTCGACGCCATCACGAAGCCGTTCGACGCGCGCGCGCTCGTGGCCGTCGTCCAGGGCGCGCTCGCGAAGGCCACCGAGGGGCGCGCGCGGCCGATCCCCGAGGGCGGCGCGATGCCCGACGAGGAGGCCGTCGGACTGATGCTCTCGATGCGCTCGTCGGAGCTCGCGTCCGCGCCGAGCAACCGGGCGAGGGTCGCGATCCAGGTGGCCCAGCAGGTCGCCTCCGCGGTGGTGCCGGCGATCACGATGCTGCCGAGCGCGGAGCGCGGCAGCGAGGCCGCCCTGCTCGCCGCGGTGGCGCGCGCGGTGACGCCCGAGGTGCTGCTCGCGCTCGGCGAGACGCTGCGCGAGATCGACGAGGCCAGCGACGCGGACGGCGCCAAGATCGTCATGTCCGGCGACATCGCGGCCATCCCTCTCGCCGAGATCCTGCAGGTCTTGCAGATGCAGCGGCAGACGGGGGTGCTGCGCGTGACGACGCCGCGCGCGGGCATGACGATCTGGATCCGCCTGGGGCTCGTCGATCTCGTGCAGTCGCACAACGTGCGCGACGAGTCGCGCCTCGGTCGGTACTTCGTGGAGCGCGGCCTCGCGACCCGCGAGCAGATCGACGCGACCCAGCGGGCGCAGCCGGCCAGCGGCAGGCTGCTCGGCGAGGCGCTGCTGCGCGCCGGCCTCGTGATGCGGGCCGATGTCGACCTGGCGCTGAAGCGTCAGTCGAGCGAGCTCGTCTACGAGATGCTCCGCTGGCCCACGGGCCGGTTCACCTTCACGCTCGAGCCCTTCCGTCCCGAGGTGGAGAGCGCGCAGCTCGGCCTCGGCATCTCGGCGCTGGTGCTCGAGGGCTTCCGGCGCGTCGACGAGTGGCGGCTGATGGAGGGGGTCATCGACTTCGACCAGGTCGTGGTCGTCGACTCGATGGCGCTCGGGTCCGTGGGCGCGGACCGGCTCACGCGCACCGAGCGGCTCGTGCTCGACGCGGTCGACGGCACGCGCACGGTGAGCGAGGTCGTCGAGGGCAGCCTGGTCAGCTCGTTCGACGCGCTCAAGGTCATCTACCAGTTTCTCCAGTCACGGGTCCTGCGCACGCGGGCGGGCTGATCGTGGCGCTGCGCGGCGGCCTGCTCTATCGGACGACGGGCCGCGTCGGCGAAGGCGACGACGCGCTGCGCTTCGTGCCCGACGACGTGGTGGTTCGCGTGACCATGCTCGTCGCGCTGACGCCGGTCGCCGGGATGCGCGGGCCCGCGGCGGGGATCGCGCTCGCGGACGGGGAGGTCGTGACGGTGCTGCGGCTCGGCGAGGGGCACGCGGAGCCGCCGTGCGACGAGGACGGCTGGCCGACGCCGGGGGCCGATCAGGCGGTGCTCTGCGATCTGGGAGGCGAGCGCGTGGCGCTCACGGGAGGGACGGTGGTGGCGACAGGCTGGTTCGAGGCGGCGGAAGCGGGCGACGACGGCGTGACGTTCCGCGGGCGGCGGGCGGCGACGCTCGACGTGCGCGGGCTGTACTCGCGCGCGGAGGCGGCGATCTGGGCCGCGCGCGCCACGGCCTCGCGCCGCGGCGGGGAGCTCGCGTGAGCGCACCGCGGCGCGGGCGCCTGCTCGACCTGCTGCGGCGCGCGAGCGGCGGCGGCGACGATCCGGACAGGCCGGCGCGCGCGACGCTCGACGACGCGGGCCTGTGGAGCGCGCACGAGCTGGCGACGCGGTCGCTCGACGAGTCGGGGGCGCTCGCCGAGCGCGTCGCGGCGGCGGTGGCGCGGCAGCGCGGGACGGTGGACGCGGCCGGCGAGCGCGCGAACCTCGTCGCGGCGCGGGCCGAGGGCATCCAGGCCTCGAGCGCGCGCGTCAGCGAGACGTTCGAGCGGCTCGGCGTCGTGGCGCTGAACGCAGGCCTCGAGGGCGCGCGCGTCGCGGAGCCCGCGGGCCGCGCGCTCATGCTCGTTTCCGACGAGATCCGCGCAAACGTGGCGCGCGGGGCGGAGGCCGCGCGCGAGCTGTCCGCGGTCGCGCGCGAGGTGGCCGACGAGTCCGTCGAGCTGCGGCGCCAGATCGAGCGATCGCGCGGCGACGTCGGCGAGGTCGGCGAGGAGGCGGCAAAGCTGCGCGCGTCGGCGCAGCAGGCGGCGCGCGCGCTCGAAGACCTCGGCCAGCGGCTGCGCAAGGCGACGGGCGTCGATCCGGAGCTCGCGCGCGCGGTCGCGCAGGCGGCCGAGCACGCGCGCGGGCTGATGGGCGCGCTCTCGACGCTCGCGACCGCGCCGCACGCCCGCACGGTCGTCGACGCGCTGCGGCCGCTGACCGGGCCGCTGTCGAAGCTGCTCGAGGAGCTCGGCTCGACCGACGGCACGCCGACGCGGCGCGATCGCGGCGAGTCGGGCTGATCGCGGGGCGTCATGGACGGGGAGGTCGCGGCGCTGCTCCTCATCGAGCTCGATCGGCACCTCCGCGCGCTCGAGCCCGGCCGCGATCCCGAAGACCAGCGCAGGGCCGCGCACGCGATCCGCGGATCGACGGGCATGGCCGGCCTCACCGCGCTCTCGGAGGCGCTCGGCCGGTTCGAGCGGCGCCTCGGCGCCGGCGACGACACGGCGGCGGCCGAGGCGCGCGAGCTCGTGATCGCCGCGCGCGCCGCGCTCGCCGCCGGCGAGGAGTTCGAGCTGCCCGCGTGGCCGACGCCGCCGCCGGGCCTCGTCGCGCCGCGCCTCGAGGCGTCGACCTCGCAGCTCTACGCGGCCGAGATGCACGATCGCCTGGCGCACCTCGACGCCGTCCTCGCGTCGACGGGCGGGGATCGCGAGGGCGCCGCCGAGGCCCTGCGGCACGTGCACACGATGAAGGGCGCGGCGCTCGCGCTCGGCGACGAGGCGACGGCGTGGTTCTGCCACGGCCTCGAGGAGCGCCTCCGCCACGCCGACCGGGGCCCCGAGCAGGCCCGCGACGCGATCGAGGAGCTCGCCCGATCGCGCGGCGTCCTCGCGGAGCTACTCGTAGCGCCCGGCGAAGCGCTCGACGCGCTGCGACGCAAGGCCGCGCCGCCGCCCTCCTCGCCCGCCTCGCCGGGGGCGCCGGCCGCCGCGCCGCCCCCCCGCCGGGCGCCCCTGGACCCCGCCGACGCGACGGGGCCGCGCGCTCACGACGACGCCTCGCTGCGCGTCCCGACGGCGACGCTCGACCGCCTGTTCGAGCGCGTGCGGCAGATGAGCGAGTCGCGCACGCACGTCACGGAGGGGGCCTCCGAGGTGCAGCACGAGGCCGCGCAGGCGCGGACGCTGCGCCGAACGCTCCTCGAGGCGCTGCGGCTCATCGGGCCGCCGCGGCCGTGGGGGGCGCCGGTGGTCGCGCTCGCCGCGATCGAGCGGAGCGCGCGCGAGCTCGGGCGGCTCGGCGACCGGCTCGAGGGCCACGGGACCGCGCTCAAGGACGCGGCCGAGCGCGTGCGGTCCGAGGCCGCGGCCGCCGACGGCGAGCTCGCGCAGGTCCGCACGACGACGGCGGCGTGGCTCTTCGATCGGATCGCGGGCGCGCTGGCCGCGCAGGCGCGCCGCGAGGGGCGCGAGGTGCGCATCGCGTGCCTCGGCGGCGAGACGCCGATCGAGCGGCGCGTCGCCGAGGCGCTGCTCGACCCGGTGCTGCAGCTCGCCCACAACGCGGTCGCGCACGGCATCGAGCCCGCCGCCGAGCGCGCGGCCCGCGGCAAGACCCGCGTGGGCACGGTGCGGCTGCGCGCCGACCCGCGCGGAGGCGGCCTGCGCCTGCACGTCGAGGACGACGGCGCCGGCGTCGATCTGGCCGACCTCCGCAGCCGAGCGGTCGCGCGCGGCGCGATCACGCCCGAGGCCGCGCGCGGCGCCGACGACGAGACGCTGCTCGGCCTGCTCTTCGCGCCCGGTTTCACCACGCGCGACAGCGCGGATCTGCTGTCCGGGCGCGGCGTCGGCCTCGACCTCGCGCTGGCCGCCGTGCGCCGCCTCGGTGGCACCATTCGCCTCGCGAGCCGACCCGGGCGCGGCCTCACCGCCACGCTCGACGTGCCCCTCGAGGGCGGCCTCACGAAGGTCCTCTGGGTCACGGCCGCGCGGAGCCTGCTCGCGCTGCCCGTGCTGCACATCGCGCGCGTGCACCTGCGCGCGGACCGGACCGACGAGGTCGTCGAGCTCGGCGCGCTCCTCGGCGCGGCGCCGTGGGACCCGCCCGCGCCGACCGCGGTCGCCATCGAGCTCGACCTCCGCGACGACGCCGCGGGCGGCCCGCAGGCGCTGCTCGGGGTCGAGGCGGTCGGCGCCGTCGAGGAGGTCACGCTCCGCGGCGTGTCCTCGCTCGTGATGGCGGCCGGCCCCTACGTCGCGGCGATCGTGCGCGGGGACGCACTGCGCCTGTGCCTGGACGCGGCGGCGCTCGGAAAGGCGCTGCGTCCCGGCGCCTGATACGGCCCGAGCCGCTGGAGTGCCCGGGGGCGCGTCGCCGACTTCACCCGAAACGGGGGGCGATCTCTGCGGAGAGGGCGGGATTCGAACCCGCGGATCAGTTTCCCGATCGCACGCTTAGCAAGCGTGTGCCTTGAGCCACTCGGCCACCTCTCCAAAGGTGTCCCGGGAGCGGATCAGGGCCCCGCGGGATGGGCTGTAATGTCAATGTCGCCACCGGCTCGCACCGTCGACGGGCGCGTACAGTACAAGAAAGCGCGCTCAGGACAAGGGTTTCTGCGCGGGATCCGAGGAGCCCCTCGCCGGCGCTCGACGGAGGGGCGGGAGGCGGGAGGCGATCCGCCGCGAAGCCCCTGCTTTCCCCGGACAAACCGGGGGGTAAGCGTTCACGGGCGCCGCGAGGCGGACCGAGGAGGGCGCCAAGCGAACGGGCGCTCGCCTCGCGGGGCCGCCCTTCACTCCCGCGGCGCCGCGGCCGCGAACGCCCGCTCGACCGCGAGGCGCTCGTCGCGCGCGAACGGAGCCTTCGCGACGATGCCGACCGTGAGCTGCAGGGCGTCCTCGCCCTCGCCGACCACGACGCGCAACCCGCTCAGCCAGCCGGTGGCGAGCTCGACGGCGAGCGCGCGCGAGGTGCCATCGGGCGTGTCGACGGCCATCTGCGCGGCGTGCTGGAGCGCGACCATCAGGCGCGCACCGACGCCCTGGACCGCGTCCGGCGTCATCCGGCCGCGGTTCGCGACGACGAGGCCGTACGCGTCCATGACGAACGCGGCCTCGGCGTCGAACGCGACGAGGCACCACTCGAGGAGCTGCTCCCAGCAGAGCGACCCCTGATCGATCGAGACGATCGGCGGGTCGGGGAGCCGCCGGACCGGGGCGGGCGCGTCGACCGTCGGCGCCGCGCGGTGCGCCGGGAAGCGCACGTAAGCCAGGGGAGCGGGCCCGACCGGCGCCGGCTTCGCGGCCCGACCGTCGACGACGAGCCGGCGAGACAGCTCGCGGGCCAGGGTGAGATCAGACGAGCTGCCGCTCCGGACGTCCGACATCTTCGCGCTCCCTTCCGCCAAGCGACGTGAGCAGATCCAGGATCTCCCCCGCGAGGTGCTCGAATCGACGCGCCTCTTGCGAGACGGCGCCGCCCAGGTAGCCGATCGGCAGCCCCTTGCTGCTCGCCTCGGCGAAGACGTCGGCGCGCGGGATGACCGCCTCGAGGACGCCGGCGAAATCCGTCCACACGTCGATGAGCGACTGGAGCGACGGGTCCTTCTGCTTCTCGACCATCGTCGGCAGGATGCCGAGCAGGCGCAGCCGCGGGTTCTCCTCCTCGGCGACGCGGGTCATCACGCGGAGGATCTGCGACAGCGTCCGGATCGCGAGCGGCTCGGCCTGCACCGGCAGCAGCACGAAGTCCGCGACGCGCATCCCGGCGCGCGTCGGCATGCCGAGCCCCGACGGCGTGTCCATCATCACGAGGTCGAACCCGGTGGCGCACGACGCGATCGCGCCTTCGAGCACGCCCGGCGAGTGCAGCGTCTGCTCGTACTCGCACACGTCGCACGGGTCGAGCCGACCGCGCGGGAGGATCGAGAGCGCCGGCAGCTTCGTCTGCAGCACCGCCTCCTCGCGCGTCGCGGCCCCCGCGAGCAAGTCCGCGAGGCCGACGAGATCGGCGTCGCCCTTTGCGAGCGAGTGCCCGATTCCCCCCTGCGGATCGAGATCCACGAGAAGGGTGCGCTTGCCGCGCTCGGCGAGCGCGAGCGCGAGGTTGAGGCAGACCGTCGTCTTGCCGACGCCGCCCTTTTGACTGGCCACCACGATCTTCGTCGCCATGTAGGTCCCTCAGGCTCCCGGGCCCTCGCCGCCCTCGGACGAGCCACCCGGAGCCACGTGGCCCAGCTCGCCGAGGCGCTTCAGATTCGCCTTCACGCGGGGATCGTCCGGCCGGAGCGACTGGGCGACCCGGAACGCCTGCACGGCGGCGGGGTAATCCTTCGTGAGCATGGCCTCGAGCGCGTGCTCCCACGCGAGCTCGAAGCGGGCGTCGTTCTCGGCCTGCGCCTCCTCCTCCGGCGTCGCCTTCGGCGGCCGGGGCGGATCGGTCGGCGGGCGAGGCCACGCGCTCTCGACCTTCGGCGGCCGCGTCGAGGCGAGCAGCTCCTCGTCGAAGATGCGCGCCGACTCGAGCAGCACGGCCTCCCACGGCCCCTCGACGTCCCGCACCCCGGGCGCGCCCTTGAGCGTCGTGCAGTGGACCTCGACGTCCTGCCGGAACACGAGCCGCCGCAGCGCGGCCGGCCCGACGCCCTGGTCGTCCTTCGCCGACCAGAGCTGGCCGTCCGCAATGACGATCTCGCCGTGCAGGTCGGCGCGGTCGAGGTGGATCACGACCGAGTGGCGGCCGGTGCAGGCGAGCTGGAGGTAGTCGGCCGCGGAGAACGGCGCGCGGCGCGGCTCCGGCGGCGCGCCGAGCCGCGCGCGCACCATCGCGCGGAGGTCGTCGAGGCCGACGGGCTTCTCGACCACCTCCACGTTGGCGTGCGGCGGGATCTGCGCGCGGTACGCCTTGAGGTACGCCGAGACGTAGATGACGGGCGTCGACAGGCCGCGCCGGCCGAGCTCGCCGAGCAGCTCGATGCCCGATCGGCCCGGCAGATCGATGTCCGAGATGACGAGGTCGGGCCGGTGCGTGTCGAGCAGCACCAGCGCCTCGTCGAGGTCCTTCGCGTCGGACACGTCGACGCCCGGAAGCTTCGCGATGCCCCGCGCCATGGAGGTGCGGAGCACCGTCTCGTCTTCGATGAGCAGGACGCGCGCCACGGTGCGCTCAGCGGCCGGGGATCTTGTAGACGTCGTCGAGCAGATCGACGCCGCAGGCGAGGCCCTCGCACCAATCGATGAAGCGATTGACGTGCTCCTTGCCCCGGAACAACGCGCCGTGCTGCGGCGCTATCATCTCGATGTCGAGCGTGCGGACCATGGCCGCCCACGCGCGCATCGTGCGGTTCGACGCGATGTAGCGGCGGTGGAAGCCCTCCATGTACTGGAGGTGGTCGTCGAAGTCGGTCACCTCGCGGTAGTCCATGCCGAGCGAGGCGCCGAGATCCCCGCTGTAGAGGATGCGCGAGACGGGGTCATAGACCTGGAAGTTACCGGGCGAATGCAGGTAGTGGGCCGGCACGAAGAGCAGCGGCGCGCCCCCGAGGTCGAGCGTCATACCCGCGTCCGGGATGGGCTTCAGGCGGTCCTCGACCAGCCGGTCGAGGCCGAAATGCGGGATGAACCGCAGCCAGAGCGCGGAGATGTAGGCCTCGACGTCCGTGGTCATCAGCCAGCCGTTGCAGGCGGCGACGATGTCCGGGTCCTGGTGCGACAGGAAGAGGTACCGGAGCTTGGCCCCGCCCCGGAGCAGACTCAATGTCTCGGACAGAACCTTGTTGTAGACCTTGTGGCCCCCGGGATCGAGGATCATGGCCGAGTCCCCGTGGATCACGAGGTGCTGATTGGCCTGCACGGCGAGGCCCGTGCCGAACTCCTCGAGGAGGATGTTCTTGTGCGTGCCGTTGTTGAAGAGAATCGAGGAAGCCATCGTTCGTCCCCTCCCTCAGAGGATCTTCTTGATTTGCTCGACGGCCCGCGACATGTCGAGGAACACGAGGCCGAGCTTCGCTTCCTTCGTCGTGAGCACGAGCAACATGGTGCCCTGCGCCGCGGTCACCATGATCGCGTAGCCGCGGTCGCCGCGGATGAGCACCTGGCGTAGCTCGCCGCGCTCGAGCTCCATGGCGGCGCGGGTGCCCAGGGAGAGCAGCGTGGAGCTCATGCCGGCGACGCGGAGCTCCTCCACGTGCTGCGGGAGCGCGCTCGCGATCATCAGCCCGTCCTCCGAGATCAAGGCGCTGGCCTCGATGTCGGGCGTGCCGGACTGGAGCGTGCGCAGGATCTTGTTCAGCTCCTCGATGCGTGCCATTCGGAAGGACCTCCTCGTGCGGCGCGCGGCGCGCGCCAGTTTCACCGGGCCCGGCCTACGCGACCGGGACCCGGAGCGTGACCGTCGTGCCGACGCCGACGATGGACTGGATGTCGAGCGAGCCGCCAGCGCCCTCGGCGGCGCGCCGCGCGAGCGCCAGGCCGATGCCGCTGCCGCTCCGCTTCGTGGTGAAGAAGAGCTCGGTGCAGCGGTCGAAGACCTCCGCCGTCATGCCCTCGCCGGTGTCGGCGACCGTCAGCTCGAACGCCTTGCCGCCGCCCACGAGGCGCGCGTGAACGATGACCGTGCCCCCTCCGCGGCACGAGTGCTGGGAGTTGACGAGCAGGTTGAAGAGCACGGCGCGTACCACCGCCGGATCGAGCGGCAAGAGCGGCAGGTCCGGGACGTCGCAGCGAGCGACGACGTCGGCCGCCTGCATCCGCGGCGCGAGGATGCGGAAAACCTCGCGGCACGCGAGATCGACGGCGCCGTACCGGTCGCTCTTGAGATCCCGGCCCACGGCGCCGACGCCCTCGAGGGCGAGCGCCATGCGGCGCACCTCGCCGAGCACGGCGTAGAGCTGGTCGCGCACCGTGCCGTCCGAGAGCTCCTCGAGCAGCACCTCGACCGCCGTGGTCACGGCGGCCAGCGGGTTCTTGACCTCGTGAAGCACGCTCGGGAGCACGTCGCCGACGGCCGCCAGTTGCAGAAGCCGGTCGCGCTCCTCGCGGACCTTCTCCCAGGTGGAGATGTTCTGGAACACGACCGCGTAGAGGAGAGGCTCGCTGTCGTCCGCGCCGACGACGAGGCCGACGCCATAGCCGATCGTGATGGTCCGACCGCTCGGCAGCGTGACGACCTGCGTGTAGCGAAGCTCGCCGCCCTCGGGCGGGACGGGGTTCTCCTGGTGCCAGCGCATGGGGCCGAGGACGTCCTCGACGCGCGCGCCGCACAGCGCTTCCGCGCCGCGCTCGAGGATGCGCGCGGCGCGGCGGTTCGCCATCAGGATGATGCCCTGTGCGTCGACGACGAGCGTGGCGGTCGGCAGCGAGGCGATGACGCGCAGCCCCGAGGAGACGGGGAGCGGCGGAGAGCCGGGCCTCGCGCCGGCGAGCGTCGGATCGTTCTGAATGGACACGGACGTCCTCGTCGTTCCGCGGGGTGCCACCGGCTACGTAGGGTAGCAAACATCGGCGGGCAATGCCGCGGTCATCCAGCGTGTAAATGGTGCGGTAAAAAACGAAATTGGTGCCGCTGGTCGACGGCGGAGCACGAGCGGCGCCGGGGGATGCCTCGCGACGGGAGCTTCGGCGCGGTGGTCGCGCCCCGGGAGAGGCGAATGGCGCCCGGGACGGCGCGCGCCGCGGCCGCATGCGGCATGGGCTATCCTCGTCGCCGTGAGCCTCAGTTTCTACCAGAAGGCGGAGGCGACCCTCGGCCGCGCCGTGCTGCGACTGCCGACGCGGTGGGTCGCGCGGATCGCGGGCGCGCCGGTCCTTCGCGGCGCCGGCGCCCTCGACCCGCAGATCCAGCTCGCCATCCGCGCCCACGGCGTGCTGGGGCACAAGCACACGCACGAGCTGCCCGTCGCCGAGGCGCGCGCGGTCATGGAGGCGAACACGGCGATGCTGGCCCCGACGCCGCCGCCGCTCGCCGAGGTGGTGGAAGCGCGCTTCCCCGGGCCGCACGGCGACATCCCGGCGCGGATCTACCGGCCTCTCGACGCGCGCACGCCGGCGCCCGCGGTCGTGTTCTTCCACGGCGGCGGCATGGTGCTCGGGTCGCTCGCCTCGCACGACGCGCCGTGCCGCGTGATCGCCGCCGAGTCGGGGTGCGTGGTCGTCGCCGTCGACTATCGCCTCGCCCCGGAGCACCGCTTTCCGGCGCCGGTCGAGGACGCCCTCGCCGCCTTCCGCCACGTCGCGCGCGAGGCGCCGCGAATGGGCCTCGATCCGGCGCGCCTCGCGCTCGCGGGCGACAGCGCGGGAGGCACGCTGTCGGCCGTGGTCGCGCTCGAGACGCGCGGCGACGCGGTCCGGCCTCGCTTCCAGGTGCTGATCTATCCGGCCGTCGACCTCACGTCGTCCTTCCCTTCCATCCAGTCGCTCGGAGAGGGCTTCTTCCTCGAGGCGGCGTCGATTGCCTGGTTCGTCGACCACTACCTGGATCCGGGGCAGGACCGACGCGATCCGCGGGTATCTCCGCTCTTCGCGCCCGACCACGCCGGCCTGCCCCCCGCGTTCGTCCTGACTGCCGGCTTCGACCCGCTCCGCGACGAGGGGGAAGCGTACGTCGCCGCGCTGCGCGCCGCGGGCGTCGAGGTCGACCACCGCTGCTACGAGAGCCTCATCCACGGCTTCTTCAACCTCTCCGGGGGAGTCGTGGCCGCCCGCGCGCCGCTCGCCGACATCGCGGCCGCGCTCCGACGCGCGCTCGCCTGAGAGCACGACAGTCCGTCCGGGACGCCGGACCGGGGGTGAGGATCGTCTCGCCACGGGCGACGCCGGCGACCGCGCTGGCCCCGCCCACCAGCATTCCGATCGTGCCGCCGTGGCCCACGAGGAAGCCGTAGACGTCGTCGCCGGGCCCGCTGCCGAGGACGGTCGGCAGCTTCGCTGGCTTCTCCCCCTATCCGTGTGCGACGGACACCGGCAGGCCCGTGAGCTTCTGAAGGGATTCGGCTCGTCGGCGGAGTCTACGATCGCGCCCGGGGAGCTTGGCGCGCCGCCCGGGAGCCCTCGCGGGAGCTCCCGGGGCGCGCGCGAAGGTCAGCGCCCGAAGGCGGGCAGTCGATCGGGCGCGCGGCTCGCGGCGACGATCACGTTCCTCGGCGTGACGACCGGGTCGAAGGCGACGCCGACGCGGACGGCGCTGCCGGCCTCGGCCAGCGCGGCCGCGCGATCGAGCACGATCGCCACCTCGCAGAGGCGCGCGAGCAGCGCGCGGGGCAAAGACAGGCGCCGCATGCGGGCGAAGTCGACGCGCGCCTCGGCCTCGGCCGCCGAGATCTCGGCCGCCGTCGGGGCAGAAAGCCCGCGGATCGCGAGCGCGGCCTCGGCGAGGGGCGCGAGCCCGCGGCGCGCGCGGCGGCGGTTCAGGCCGCGCATCTCCTCGCCCGGGGGCGCGTCGACGCCGCGCACGCGCAGGAGCAGCGCGAGCGCGTGGCGAGCCTCGCGGGCCGCGAGGGTCGCGGCGAGGGTCGTCTCGACGCCGACCTCGCCGGGCGTGAGGTTCGTCAAGCCGAGCGCGTCGTGCCCGAGCACGAGCCCCGCGGCGGCCGCGCGTCGCGAGAGGGGCAGGCGCGCAGCGCCGTCGATCTTCTGCAGGCAGCACGACACGAGCGCGAGATCGCAGCCCGCGCGCGCGGCGGCGACGACGAGGCGGTCGCCGAGCGCGCCGCAGGCGTGGAGCCCGACGGCGAGGTCGCCCGCGTCGAAGGTGAGCTCCTCGCGGCCCACGTCGAAGGTGACGAAGCGCGCGCGGCCGCCCTCGCCCGCGAGCGCCGCGGCGGCCTCCACCCGCGGCGCCGATCGCTCGAGCCCGATCGCGTCGCGGTCGAAGGCGTCGGCCGCGAGGCGCGTGAAGTGCCCGCTGCCCGCGCCGACGTCGACGATGCGCGTCGCGGCCTCGGCCATCGCGCGCACCGCGCCGAGCAGCGCCGGCAGCTGCTCGCGCTTGCGAGCGCGCACCGATCGGAGCGCCTCGCCGGTCGCGTCGACGCGCGCCGTGGAGAGCGCCGGCAGCGCGGTCGCCTCGGCGACGGCG
>CAIVJW010000269.1 GCA_903906315.1 uncultured delta proteobacterium
CGCCCGTGCTGCCGCCGCCGCCCTGCGCGCTCGTGCTCGTCGAGGCGCCGCCCGCGCCGCCCTGCGAGGCGCCGCCCGACGCCGTGGCCGTCGTCCACGCGCCGCCTCCGCCGGGCACGGCGGGCGAGGCGTCGGTCCCGGTGCTGCAGCCGGCGAGGATCATGGCGAGCGAGATCGCGGAGAGGCGAATGGGGAGCATGATGGGGGATGGTCGGCGCTCGGCGCGGGCCACGTCAAGGCGCGGGCGGTCGCGGCCGAACCGTGGAGGCGTCAGCGCAGCGGCGCGAACCGTGGCCGATCACGGGTGGGCGCGCGCGCGTGCGGCCGGGGTCGGGCCCGCCGCAGGGGTGGCCGCGCGCGCGTGCGCGGTGGACCGGCGGAGCCGCGAGGGGCCCCGCGCGGCCGCGATCACTTGATGTAGTAGCCCGACACGCGCCACGCGCCGTCGGGGTCGAGCATCGGAGTCACCGTCTCGACGGCCGACTTCTTGTTCGCGAACGATGCCTCGAACTGGAGGACGACGTACTCGCCGTCGGGCGCGCCGGGGAGCGTCTTGGCGTACTTCGCGCTCGACAGCTTGCGCGACGCGAGCGCCCCGAGGGGCCCACGCACGGCCCCGACCTGCTTTTGCCAGGTCGCCTTGTCGACCGCGCCGCGGAACATCTTGGCCGACTCGTCCCAGCTCGCGTCGTACTTGCCGGCGTCGACGAGCGCGAGCCACGCCGTCGCGGCCGTCTGCGCCGCCTTCTCGTTCGCGGCGACGGCAGAGCCCGGCGCGGACCCCTCGCCGCCGCGCGAGCAGCCGACCGAGAGCGCGAGCGAGCCGAGGAGGATCGCGACGAGGGTGCGAGAGGGGACCGTCATGCGGCGACGGTTGCACATGCGGGCCTGACCGGGAAGTCGCGCCGTCGTCGTTCGGCGCGCCCCGAGGCCGACCGCCGACCGATGCCTCGCCGCCGCTACGGTCGGCTCTCGGGCACGTCGCCGTCCGGTGTGCCCGAGAGGCCGCCCGGCAGCACGGCGACGACGTACGGCGCGCCCTCGGGCCCGCGCACGCGCAGGAGGTAGCTGCCCGTGGCGGGCGGGACGAAGAACGGCGCGGCGCCGGGCGTCGCGGGCAGATCGAGCGCGTGACCGTGGAGCGAGAGCTCGATCGCGATCGGCTTCGGTCCGTGGGAGAGCAGCGTCACGGCGCGGCCGACCTCGAGGTCGATGCGCATCGCGTCGCCGTCGGCCGACGAGACGTGCCCGCTGCGGGGCACGCCGAGGGCGAGGGGCGCGCCCGCGGGCGGCGCGGCCGTCGGCCCGTCGGAGACGACGACCGCGTTCTGCACCGAGATTTGCCCGCCGAAGAGGGCGATCGGCGTGTCTCGGCGCACGTACGAGAAGAGCACCTCGCCCGAGCATGCGGTGCCGTCGCCCGTGCTGCCGCTCAGGATCGCGCGACCGCCGCCGTAGCGGTCGTCGCCGCTGCGGGAGACGATCTCGGCCTTCGCGTGGCGCGCGATCGGGCCGCCGCACCGCGCCTTGCCGACCGTGTTGACGGTGACGAGCAGCGCGACGCGCGTCTCGGCGTCGGTGGTCGCGCACGCGGCGCCGCCGCCGATCGCGCCGATCGCGACCAGCATGAGCCGGGCGCTACGGGCCCATCGCATCGGGCGTGCCCTCCTTGAGCTCGAGCCGCGCGGCCATCGGGCGGTCCGACGTCGTCGCGACGCGCAGCGTGTAGACGCCGGTCACCGGCGCGACGAGGACGCGCAGCTGCGTGACCCCGACGCGCGGATCCTCGAAGACCGCGCTCGCGCCGAGGAGCACGCGCAGCGAGAGCGCGTCGGCCGCGAGGTCGCGGTCCTCGACCGGGTGGAGGTACACGGTGATCGGCTGCCTCGCGGTCAGCGCGACGTGCACGTCGAACGCCGGCGAGTCCGGGCCGATCGTGTGATCGTGCAGGGCCGTGTCGCCGCGCCTCGACGTGGGCGCGGTCGGCGCGTGGGCCGTCGCCTGGCTCGCCGCGGCGCCCACGAAGGGGCCGAGGTGCGCCATCTGCCACGGCGCCGGGTGGCGCTTGCTGCCCTTCACCGCGCGGTAGGTGAACGCGACCTTGCGCGCGCAGCGGCGCCCCTCGTCGTCGTGGCCGGCGATAGTCGCGCTGCCCGTGCCGAGCTGGAACACGCGCCCGTGCCCGCCGGGGACGTCGCCCTCCACGAGGGACGACGCCTCGACGTCGCGCACGCTCGCCGCCGCGAGCGGGGCCGTCGGGTGCCCGCAGACCTCCGCGCCGAGCGCGGCGTAGCGGGTCGCCGCGGCCCCGAGCCCGGCCTCGATCATGCCGCGATCGACCCCGCAGCCCGCGATCGCGCAGGCGCCCGACGCGGCAAGCGCGCCGAACGTGAGCGCACGGGCGGCGCCGGGGAGGGGGCGCATCCTCAGGACAGCGTGCCCCAAGCGCTCGGGTTCTTGCGCAGGTAGAGGTGCGTCTTGAGGTTTGCCATCACGTACGCGGCGTGCTCGGCGCGGTTGTCGCGCGGTACGGGCAGCATGCGCCGGGCGATGGAGGAGAGCGAGTAGAAGTCGCGGTAGGTCGCGTCGAACCCGGCGCGCAGCTCGTCGGGCGTCATGCCCTGGGGCGAGAGCAGGATCGACCCGTAGTCGTAGTGCGCCCAGTCGTCGTCGACGATGCGCCCCGCCTTCTGCATGTCCTCGTGGAAGCGCGTGCCGGGGTAGGGCGCGGGCGTGAAGAGCTTCACGAGCGACACGCGGCTGCGCTCGAGGAAGCGCAGCGTGGTGTCGAACGACCGCGCCGTCTGCCCGTCGAGCCCCATCATCATGAGCGCGATCACCTGGATGCCCTTGTCGCGGATGCGGTTCAGGTCCTCCTCGTAGCGCGCGGGCGAGCTCCAGCCCTTGGCGATCTTCTTCAGCACCTCCGGCTCGAGCGCCTCGAGGCCGATCGAGAGCGACACGCAGCCCGACCGCTGCGCGAGATCGAGCAGCTCCGGATCGCGCGCGATGTCGATCGGGCACTGGCTCGCCCACGTCACGCCCTGGCCGATGAGGGCACGGAAGAGCTCCTTCGCGGCGTCGGGATCGGCGATCGGGTTGTCGTCGAGGAAGAGCAGCTTCGTCCCGCCGAGGGCCTTGATGCGCGCGACGTCCTCGAGCACGCGATCGACCGATCGGGTGCGGTACGTGCGCTTGTAGAAGGTCTGCACCGCGCAGTACGAGCACGGCATCGGGCAGCCCTTCGAGAAGAGCAGCGGCCAGTGGAAGTACTGACGGTACACGGGCGACAGCTTGAAGCGCGTCCAGCGCACGAGCTGCAGATCCCGGTAGTCCACGTGGGGCGTCTCGTCGGCGTGGCCGAAGCCGTCGGCGCGGTAGACGCCGCGGCTCGTGCCTGCGGCGAGGTCGGCGAGGCAGTCCTTCCACACGCGCTCGGCCTCGCCGACGACGATCGCGTCGGCGTGGGCGAGCGATCGCTCGTGCGGCGCGATCGACACCCAGGTGCCGCCGAGGACGACCTTGCGGCCGCGCGCGCGGAAGGCGTCCGCGAGGTCGTAGGCGCGGGCGATCTGCGGGCCCATCGCGGTGATGCCGACGACGTCGCAGGGCTTGTCGAGGTCGACCTCGGCGAGGAGCTCGTCGACGAGATCGACGTGCCAGTCCTTCGGCGTCAGGGCCTTGAGCGTCGGCAGCGTGAGGCCGCTCGTCCAGTAGCGGCTGGTCTTCACCAGGCTCTTGTCGCGCTGGTAGTGGGTGGGAGAGACGAGGTAGAGGCGCATCAATCGTGGTCTGGCGCGCGCGCGGCGATCGCGGCGGTGGGCGAGGCGTGGACGAGCTCGTCGCAAAGGACGTCGCGGAGGCGCTCGGCCTCCGGGGGCTCTAGCACGGTGTCGAGGAAGCCGAGAGCAATGGAGAGGCGGCCGCCGTGGCGGCTCGCGATGACCTGGAGGCCGGGCGAGGACACGACCGACGGCAGCGGGTGGGCGTCGACGACGCGGCGGCCGAGGAACGTCGCGACGCCGACCGCGCCCGGGTTCGAGAGCACGAACGAGCCGATCTCGCCCCGCATCGGGCCGCGCTCGACCCGCCGGTAGATCGCCCGCGGCAGCCAGCGCGCGAAGTCGAGGGCGGCGAGCGCGCCGAGGTCGAGGCGCCCGCGCACGATGGCGCGCTGCTGATCGGCGAGCGAGGCGAGGGCGGTCGCGCGGTCGGCGAGGTCGGCGCGGTCGAGCGCGAGCATCAGCAGCGTGACGTGGTTGCCGAGGAGGCGCGTCGCGCCGGACTTCGGGTCGAGCGACGCGGGCACGGGCACGACGTGGCGCGTCGGGTGGAGGCCGCGGCGCGTCAGGAGGTCGTCGACCGCCCGCGCGGCCGCGTGCAGGATCACGGCCGTCTCGGCGAGGCGCGCCTCGGCGCGGACGCGCGCGTCGAACGCCCGTGTGGCGTCCTCGTCGAGCCGGACGCGGAGCGCGCGCGTGCGCCCGGGCCCGCGCCGCGAAGGGCGCCCGGCGTAGGGGCTCGCCGGCGAGAGGATGGGATCGGTCCCGAGCGCGATCACCCGATCGTTGTAGGCGCGCATCAGCTCCAGGCGGCGCGACCGCGAGAGGCCCTCGATCGGCGACGCGGCGAAGCGCTCGGCGGGCGGCGGCGGGGGATCGGGGCCCTCGCCCGCGCCGAGCCACGCGACGAGGCGGTCGAGCGCCTTCGCGTCCGCGAGCGCGTGGTGCGCGCGCACGACGACGCCGTCGCTCGACGCGCCCCTCGCGAGGTCGACCGCCACCGCGCCGCCGGTCGCGACGGGCTCGTCGAGCAGCCCGGCGGCGATCTCGTCCAGCGATCGCCCGCGCGCCTCGTGCACCCGCACGGGCGGAGGGGGCTGCCCCCCGATCGACCACCGGGCGCGCCACGGCAAGAAGCCCGCGAGCCGGGCCCCGATCTCGGGAAGCCGATCGGTCGCCCGATCGACGCGGGCGCGGAGCTCGGCCTCGTCGATCCGGCCGTCGATCGCCATCACGAAGGCGGTCTGGTTGCCCGCGCGCCCCTCGGCGCGCATGTCGCCGTCGTGGACCCGCTGGAACACGTCGGCCGCGCCGAGGAATACGTCGCCCCGCATGGGCGCGGGACCGTATCACCGACCAGCGCCTCGCGGTCCCGGCTGCGCCGCTCGACAGGGAGCGCGCGGGCGACTTGACGTCGATCAAGTCGCTCGTCCGAATCCGCGTGGATGCTCCGCGCCCCGTGCGCGTCCACTTCGTCTTTCCACGCTGGCAGAAGCTCCTCGAGGACCACCCGGAGCTCCGCGCCGAGGTGTCCGGCTACGACATCGGCAGCTTCCGCATGGCCTCGCTCGGCATCCCGTCGGCCGCCGCCGCGCTGCCCGCCGACGTCGAGGTGACGTTTCACGACGAGAACCTCGCTCCGGTCGATTTCGACGTGCGGCCCGACCTCGTCGGCGTCGGCTTCTTCACCCCGCAGGCGCGCAGCGCGTACGCGATCGCCGACGGCTTCCGCGCGCGCGGCGTGCCGACGATCGCTGGCGGCATCCACCCGACCATGGCCACCGAGGACACGCTCCGGCACTTCGACGCCGCGGTCGCTGGCGAGGTCGAGGGCCTGTGGGATCGCATCCTCGACGATCTGCGCGCCGGGCGGATGAAGGGCCGCTACGCCCTCGATGAGCCGCCGCCGCGCCTCGGCTCGACGCCTGCGCGCCGCGAGCTCTTCGACGGCTCGCGCTACCTGCGCACCGGCGTCGTGCAGGTCGCGCGCGGCTGCGCCTACCGCTGCCCGCACTGCGTCGTCCCCGGCTGCTACGGCCGCGTCGTGCGTCGCCGCCCCGTCGGCGAGGTCGTCGCCGACGTGCGCGCCCTCGCCTACCAGAGCTACTACATCGCCGACGAGAGCTTTCTCTTCGCCGACCCGGCCGACCGCGCGCACGCGACCGCGATCCTCGAGGCGCTCATCGCCGACGGCACGCGCCGCGTGTTCTACATCGCCGCGTACCCCTGGATGCTGAGGGAGGTCGACGACGCGTTCCTCGCCCTGCTCCGCAAGGCCGGCTGCCGTCAGCTCTACCTCGTGCTCGGCCTCGACTCACCGCTGTCGAAGGAGCTGCCCGACCCGTCCACGCGCGATCGCCTCGAGGCCGTGCGCGCGGCCGGCATCGAGGTCATGGGCAGCTTCCTGCTCGGCCACGACGGCGACGACGCGTCGATGAAGGGGCGCGTGCTCGACTTCTGCGCGGCCGCCAAGTTGAACCTCGTCGAGCTCGCCATCTCGACGCCGTTCCCCGGCACGGCCGAGTTCGCGGCCATGAAGAAGCAGGGCCGGATCCTCCACGAGGACTGGTCGAAGTACAACTGCGCCAACGTCGTCTTCCAGCCGAAGAACCTCGGCGCCGACGAGCTCGCGGCCATCTACCTCGACCTCTGGAGGGCGTTCTACCGCGACGTCTCCCCGCTCGAGATGAAGCGGCGCTACGTGCGCGCCTTCGGGCGCGGGATCCTCGACTCGAAGCTGTGATCCGGGGCGATCCGCGCGGCCTCGGGACCGCCGCGCGGACCGCGAGGACGCGCGCTCGGGGCGACGGCCGCCGCCGCGACGTGCCGATCACGGCGCCCGTGGTGGTTCGTCCACGATCGCCCGATCGGCCCGTGGCGCGGAGTGGCGCAGCCCGCCGGCCCCTCGCGGGTTGAACGCCGCGACTCCGGCCCGGCCCCGCGCGGCACGTCCGTTGCTGTGAGGTCTGGCGTTCGACTTCTCTTTCCAGGCGCCTGCGCGGCGCCGTCGACTCCCTCGGAGGTACATCATGATCGGACGGGCGAAGATCGGCCTCGGCGCGCTACTCCTCACCGGCCTCGCGATCGCCGCGTGCAGCAGCTCGGACGAGTCCGCGAGCGCGGACCTGGCCTCTGGCTCCTACGCCAATCCCGGCGACGAGAACGGGACCGGCGCGGGGGCCACGTCCACCGGCACGACGAGCGCGACCTGGGGCGGCGGCCAGGGAGGCGCCGGCCAGGGCGGCAGCGCGGCGCAGCCGCCGGTCGAGCCGGCGCCGGGCAGCGACGCGGGCGCGGGTGGCGCGCCGGCGTGCGCGGGCCTCGACCCGAGCAAGCCGGTCACGCTCTACCTCTCGTCGGACGACTCGAACTCGATGGGATCGCCCGTCTACGCGCGCGAGCTGCTGAAGCGCGGGATCGCGCCCGCGGGCGGGCTGCGCACCTACGAGTTCCTCAATTACTACCGCATCGCGTACCCCGCGCCGGCGGCGCCCAAGCTCGCCATCTTCCCCGAGCTCGCGCAGGGCGCGGCCGCGGGCGACCTGGACCTGCAGATTGGCATTCGCTCGTTCGACGCGATCCACCCGCGTCGCCCGATGACGATCACGTTCGTCCTCGACACCTCGGGATCGATGGGCAACGGCGGCCTCGAGCGCGAGCGCGCGGCCGTCAAGGCCATCGCCTCGCAGCTCGCCGAGGGCGACGTCGTGAGCATGGTCCTCTGGAACACGAGCCAGGCCGTGGTGCTCTCCGGACACGCCGCCATCGGCCCGAACGACCCCACCGTCGTCGGCGCGGCGAACGCCCTCCAGGCCGACGGCAGCACGGACCTCTCCTCGGGCCTCGTCACGGGCTATGGCCTCGCGCAGAAGCACTACGGCGCCGGGCGCCTCAACCGGGTCATCCTCGTGAGCGACGGCGGCGCGAACGCCGGCGTCACGGACGCGGACCTCATCGGGGCCAACTCGAAGGACGCCGACAAGGAGGGCATCTACCTCGTCGGCATCGGCGCGGGCCCGGCCGATGGGTACAACGACGGGCTGATGAACACGGTCACCGACAAGGGGCGTGGCGCCTACGTCTACCTCGACGAGCCCGCGGAGGCCGCCCGCGTGCTCGGCGACCGCTTCGACGAGGTGATGGAGGTCGCCGCCCGCGGAGTGCAGGTCGAGCTCGTGATGCCCTGGTACCTGGAGCTGCAGAAGTTCTCGGGCGAGCAGTACTCGGAGAACCCGGCCGAGGTCGAGCCGCAGCACCTCGCGCCGAGCGACGCGATGGTCTTCGACCAGGTGCTGCACGCCTGCGATCCGGCCGTCGTGAAGACCGACGACACGATCAAGATCACGGCCCGGTGGCAGGAGCCGATGACGCGCGAGAAGATGGAGACCTCGGTCGAGGTGAAGCTCGGCGACCTGATCTCCGGTCCGAAGGAGCGCCTCGCGAAGGGCAAGGCGATCGTCGCGTACGCCGAGGCGCTCAAGACCGGCGCGCACGAAGCGCTGCACGCCGCCCACGACCTCGCCGTGGCCGCGAACGAGGGGGGCAAGGACCTGGAGCTCGGCGAGATCGCCGGGCTGATCGCGATGCACCCGGCGTACTGATCGCGCGCGCTAGCCGCGGTTCGCCAGCGTGAGCCACGCCGGGCCGCGGAAGCGCCGGCGGGCCGCGACGCGCGAGAGCTTCTCGCCGAACCGGATGGAGAGCTCCGGCACCACCCAGCCGCGGCGTCGCGGCGCCTCCTCGGCGAGGAGGCGCAGGATGGCGTCGCGGTGGCGAGCGCGATCGATCGTCCGGTCCTCGCGGTCCTCGACGAAGACCACGAACACGGCGACGTCGGGCGCGAGGTCGTCGACGAAATCGAGCGTGCGGCGCACGTCGGCCTCGCCCTCGTCGCCGACGCCGAGCACGAACGTGTGGCAGTCGCGGATGCCGTGCGCCGCGCAGAGCGCGTGCGATCGTCGGATGTCCTCGACCCGGAAGGGCTTGCGCAGCCGCTCGAGCCCCGCGTCGTCGCCCGAGTCGGATCCGATCTCGACGCCCACGCACCCGGCCGCGGCCATCGTCCGGGCGAGCGCGTCGTCGAAGCCGACCGGGCTCACGTACGCCACCCAGCGCATCGGCACGCCGGTCGCCATCAGCTCGCGGCACACGGCCATCGCGTGGTCGTGCGGGACGTTGAACACGCTGTCGACGACGAACAGGTGCGACACGCCGGGCGCGCTCGCTCGCTCGGCGGCCTCGGCGGCGACGCGCGCGGGATCGCGCAGGCGAAAGCGGCGGCCCTCGATGTCGGGGTAGTCGCAGTAGGCGCAGTCGAAGCAGCAGCCGCGCTTGGTCTGCACGTTGTCGGTGCCGTCGCGCTCGTAGTACCGCGGGTCGACGAGGTCTCGAGCGGGGCGGGGCAGGTCGTCGAGGCCGTCGCCGCCGCCGTAGGTCGCGGTCGTCACGAGGCGCGGTGGCCTGCGGCCTGCGGCGAGGTCGTCGCACAGCCCGCGGAACGCCCGCTCACCCTCGCCGACGACGCCGTGGTCGGCGCCGAGATCGTCGATCAACGTCTGCGGCCGGAGCGAGAAGCCGGCGCCACCGAGGACGACCGGCGCGGTCGTGGCGCGTCGGATCGCGCGCACGGCCTCGCGGTAGTACCCGATGAGATCGTCGCTCTCGGCGTACGTGCCGAGGCGCAGGTTGCGCAGGCCGAGGCCGACGACCTCCGGCCGCGTCGCGCGGACCGCGCGCTCGAGGCAGCCGAGCGGGTCGTCCTCGAAGCAGAGGTCGACGAGCGAGACGTCGTGCGCCTCGCGCGCCGCCGCGGCGACCGAGATCGCGCCGAGCGGGACGACGGCCTGCGGCATGACCTCGCGGTTGGCCGAGACGATGAGGACGCGCATGGATCGTGGCGCGCCGGGGGCGATCAGAGCCCGAGCCACCGCGCGACGATGCTGGCGAGCACGTCCTGCGTCCCCGAGTGCACCGTGCCGCCGAGCGTGTCGTCGATCGCGCCCGTCAGCCCCGCCGGCTCGAGGAAGCCGGCGCCGCCGCGCAGGTGGAAGGCGTCGATCGCCGACGCGAGGCCCGCCTCCGCCACCTGCCACTTCGTGAGCGCGGCCTCGACCTGCCCGCGATCGCCGCGGTCGAGCTGCCAGGCCGTGCGGTAGAGCAGGAGGCGCGAGGTCTCGAGCCGCAGCTTCATGCGCGCGATCCGGTGCGAGACGGCCTGGTGCCGAGCGATGGGCTCGCCGCCGATGCGCCGCTCGCGCGCGAAGCGCACGGCGAGGTCGAGCGACCGCGCCATCGCCCCGAGGCGGAACGCGAGGATCAGCGCGCGCTCGTAGGTCATCGCGATCTGGAAGATCGTGCGGCCGCCGCCGATGCGGCCGAGCACGGCGTCCTCGCCGACCTCCACGCCGTCGAAGGTGACCTCGGCGAGCCGCGCGCCCGCGAGCCCCGCGGTCGGCAGAGGGGCGCCGATCGTGATCCCGCGCGCGGTCTTCGGGATGAGGAGCGCGGTGACGCCCTGGCCGCCCGCGTCGCTCGCGAGCGTGAGAAAGAGGTCGGACCGGTCGGCGTTGGTCACGTAGCACTTGCTGCCGCGCACGCGCAGGCCGGAGGCGCACCGCACGACCGTCGTCTCGATCGACGCGACGTCCGACCCTGCCCGGCGCTCGGTCGCCGCGATCGTCGCGATCGCGCGGCCCGAGGCGAGGCGCGGGACCCACTCGGCGCGCTGCGCCGGGGTGCCGACCTTGTCGAGCGGCAGCACCACGCCGAAGAGGTGCGCGCCGGCCGCCAGCAGCACGCCGGCGTCGTCGAGCGTCGCGCCGAGCGCCTCGTACGCGTACGCGGTCCCGCACAGATCGAAGCCGCCGCCGCCGCGATCGGCGGGGATCGGCAGCCCGAGCGCGCCCTCGGCGGCCAGGCGCGCGAAGCGGCCCTCCGGGGGCAGCCGCGAGACCTCCTCGCCGAGCGCGCGCATCCGTTCGTGCAGGGCGCGCTGCGCTTCGCTCCAGTCGAAGTCCATCGCGCCGGCACGTTAGGCCAGCGCGCCGGTCCGTTCAACGCGAAGCGTGGCGCGACCGCGGACCGGAGGGCCTCGGCCCGCGCGCAGATCGGCCAGAGCGGCTAGAACGGCTCGCGCGCGGCGCTCTGCTCGATGCGGTCGACGAACGGCTGCCGGAGGTCGCGCGCGGCGATGGCGGCCTGCACGCGGCCGACGTCGATCGACGCGAGCGGCTGCTGCCGGCGGACGGCGATGTCGATCTTGATCACGATCGGCGCCCGCTTGGGGGGCGTCGCTTCGTCCGCGAGCGCGGAGCCGCCGATCAGAACCAGCCCCACCGAGACGACGCCGATCACGAGCTTTCGCATGGACGACCCTCCTACCGTGCACCGATCGTAGCGTGCCCGGCGAGGCTGCGCACGCGCGCCCCCTCGCGGAGGCGGCGCGCGCCGGGCGTCGATCAGAGCGCGAGCCCCTTGTCGTCGAAGATCCCCTCGAAGAGCGCGCCCGAGAGGTAGCGCTCGCCCGAGTCGGGCAGGATGACGACGATGGTCTTGCCCGCGTACTCCGGCCGCCCCGCGAGGCGCACGGCCACGGCGGCGGCCGCGCCGCAGGAGATGCCCGCCAGGATGCCCTCCTCGCGGATCAGGCGCCGGGCGAAGGCGATCGCCTCGTCGTTCGTCACCTGCTCGACCCGGTCGACGATCGACAGATCGAGGTTGTCCGGCACGAAGCCCGCGCCGATGCCCTGGATTTTGTGGGGGCCGGGGACGAGCTCCTGACCCGCGCGCTTCTGCGTGATGACCGGGC
Source organism: uncultured delta proteobacterium (assembly GCA_903906315.1). GTDB lineage: Bacteria > Myxococcota_A > Polyangia > Polyangiales > Polyangiaceae > CAIVJW01. The sequence goes on from CAIVJW010000269.1 coordinate 11,590, forward strand.
TGTGCGTCGGCTCGACCGCGACCGACTCGATGGCCTTGCCCTTCCCGTTCTTGATGAAGCGCGAGATGCCCGTGAGGGTGCCGCCCGTGCCGACGCCGGAGACGAGCACGTCGATCGCGCCCTCGGTGTCCTCCCAGATCTCGGGGCCGGTCGTGCGCTCGTGGATGCGCGGGTTCGCCGGGTTCTTGAACTGCTGCGGCATGAAGTAGCGGGCCGGGTCGCTCGCGGCGATCTCCTCGGCCTTCGCGATGGCGCCCTTCATGCCCTTGGCGCCCTCGGTGAGGACGAGCTTCGCGCCGAAGCTGGCGAGCACCTTGCGGCGCTCGAGGCTCATCGTCTCCGGCATGGTGAGCGTGATCGCGTAGCCGCGCGCGGCCGCCACGAAGGCGAGGGCGATGCCGGTGTTGCCGCTGGTCGGCTCGACGATCTCCTGGCCCTTGCCGAGCAGGCCGCGCTCCTCGGCGTCCCACACCATCGCGGCGCCGATGCGGCACTTGACCGAATAGGCGGGGTTTCTGCCCTCGATCTTGGCGAGCACGGTGGCCTTCGAGTCGCCCACGACGCGGTTCAGGCGGACGAGGGGGGTGCGGCCGATCGACTGCGAGTTGTCCTTGAAGACGTTCGTCATGACGCTCTGTTCTCCTGGTCGGGGGCCCGGTCCGGCGCTTCGAGCCCGCCGGGGCACGCGCGGTCTGCCGCGCGATCAGTCCGTTATAGCGGATCTATCGCAGATGGTAGCGGACCGATCAAGCGCGTTCGGGGCCGAGCCTCGTCGAGGCGTGTCGCTGGGCCCTCCCCGGGGCCCACAAACGCCCCACGATCGGACCCGGGCGCCCGCCGCGCCGTAGCCGTTCGCGCTACGGCCGCGTCCGCGCCGCGAAGGTCGTCGCGGAGTCGCTCGCGATCACGGTGAGGCCGCCGCCGAGGTCGACCGACCCGCCGCGCCCGGTGCCCACGATCGCGATCGCGCCCGACGGGTCGACCGCGACGGCGTCCGGCACACCGCGGAAGCGGCGGCTCACGAGGTGCTTGCCGGTCGCGTCGAACAGGCCGAAGGCGCCGTCCGCGCCCCCCGCGGTCGGCAGCGCGCCGCCGCCGAGATCGATCGGGCACGCGCCCGGCTCGCCGATCACGAGCGCGTGGCCCGCGTCGTCGAAGCCCACGCCGGTGGCGCGCAGCGCGAGGCCCTTTTCCCAGGATTTCGCGCCGTCGGCGTGGACCGCGACCAGCGTCCCGGCGCCGGTCGGCGTCGCGGGCTCGACGACGACGGCCACCTGGTCGGCCGCGCCGATCGCGATCCGTGTCGCGCGCGTCTCCGCCTTCGCGGTGGGCGTGTCCTGGTGCGTGAAGCGGAGCTGCCCGTTCGGCGTGAACGCAGCGTAGAGCGCGCCGGTGAGGCCGGAGAGCCCGTCGGTCGCGTGCCCCGCGACGGCGACGCTGCCGGTCGCGCTCACGGCGATGCTCGTGGCGATCTGGTCCTCCGGCCCGCCGATGCGCCGCTGCCAGCGCGGCGCCCCGCTCGGGTCGAACGCGATCGCGAACACGTCGCGCCGCGCGTTCGCCGTCATCGGGCCCAGGCCGAAGTCCAGGGTGCCCCGCATCGTCCCGGCGACGACGACGTTGCCGTCGCCGTCGACGCCGATCGCGAGCCGCGGGTCCTTCACGCCCGCGCCCGCGCCGTCGATGGCGCGCGCCCAGAGCAGCGTGCCGGCGGCGTCGTATTTCGCGAGGCAGTGGCCGCAGTCGAGGAGCCCGGCGCCGAAGTCGATCGGCGCGCCGGCGAAGGTCGCGAGGTAGACCTCGCCCGTGCGCGCGGCGGCGACGGAGACGGACTGCGGCTGGGGGACGGCGATCGTGCGCTGCCAGAGGATGGCGCCGCTGTCGGCGAGCTTGCCGATCCAGAGCCCGCTGGCGGGCGCGCCCGCGTCCTGCTCGAGCGGCGCGTCGCCTTTCCCGTAGAACGAGGCGAACGCGACCCCGCAGAGCGCGTCGAACGAGAGCTCGAACCCCGCGGTGTCGGCGAACCTGCCGAGCTTGCGAGCCCAGCTCGGCTGCACTGCGCAGTGCTCGACCGGTCCGTCGAACGCGCCCGCCTGGCTCGGGGCGCCGCCGCCGTCGGGCGTGGGTCCGGTGCACGTGCTCGCCGCGCCGCCCGCGCCCGCCGCGCCGCCGGTGCCGGCGTGGCCGCCGCTGCC
>CAIVJW010000270.1 GCA_903906315.1 uncultured delta proteobacterium
CGACCGCCTCGGGGGCGGCGGGGCCGACGTCGACCATGGGCGGGTGGGGGCGGCGCGGCATGGGTCGAGGGGGAGACGGTCGAGGCCGGGCGGGCTGACGCGGGCGGGCGTCGAACGTCCCGGAACACTGAACGCGTTCAGTGGGTCCCGCCAGGCGAAGGGGGGCCACGGCGCGGGTCGCCGGCGAGGCGAGGTGCGGGCGGGAGGGGGCGGCCGGGGGGTCTTTCCACGACTACCATCCGGCGCGCAAAGCCGCGTGAACGTGGGCCGCTTGTGGCGCGGGCGGTGGGTGTCGGCACTGCTCGCGTTCCGTGGTTGGGCGGCGTGGCGGCAGCGGGCCGCTGCGCGGGACGGTGGGCGAGCGAGCGGGCCGCCCTTGCTCCGGCGCTCCGCCTGGGTTCGGGGCGCACGCGCCGTCGCCCGCGACTTTGCTCAGATCGTTGAGTCATCTTGCTCGGCGTCGTGCGCGCGAGCGGTCGTCTGCCGCGTGACCCGCTCCGCGCACGGCTCGTCGCACCGGCCGGGCACTTCCTGGTCGTTGCTGGCCCTCGGGCCGAGCCTGTCGGCCAGCTGGTCGCGGGGACCTGCCGAGTGGGCGTGCGGGCAGCGCCGCGGTTGCGTACCCTGCCGCGATGTCGTCGAACGACTGGTGCCGGACGCTCGGGATCGAGGTGCCCACGCTCGAGGCCGTGGCGTGCCATCGGGAGGCCAACACGTATGCGCTGCTCCTCGTGGCGCTGCTCGAGCGCGGCGCGCCGATGACGCTCGCGGCGGTCGCCGAGCGGTTCGAGCGCGCCGACCTCGCGCCGGCGCCGCGAGCGCTCCTCTCGCTGCAGCGCTGCAAGCCGGCCCGCCCGCCCGTGTACCGCGAGGGCGACCTCTATCATCTCGACCCGCACGACGAGGAGCTCGACCTGTGGGCGTTCCGGCTCGACCTCCGCCCGCCCAAGCAGCCCGCCGCCGTGCCGGTGCGAGCTGCGCCTGCGCCACTTCCGTCGCCCGGCACTCCGCTGACGGACGCCGAGCTCGATGAGGCCTGGACGGGCGCGGGCCTCGCGAGCTGGTCGGCGCAGCGCGTGGTGCTCGCGGTGCTCGACGCCGCGGGCGAGCCGCGGTTGCCTGACGACGTCGTCGCGGCGGTGGCGCGCCGGACGAGCTCCCACTCCCTACGGGTGCCTCAGGAGCAGTTCGGTCGGGCCCGAAGTGCCATCTTGCTCGACGAACGCGGGCGCTGGGCCATCGCCCCCGACGCGGCAGCTACGCTCGCGTCGGCGCGCGGTGCCGTCCGTGAGCTCGTCGCTCTGGCGCGGCGCCATGCGTCGAGGTGGCCCGACGCCGCCAAGATCGCCGCGAGCAGGGCCGCCTTCGAGGAGAAGCGCTTGGCGCACCGAGCCGAGCTCGCGCGCCTCTCTCGGGCGATCGTCGTCGCCTTCCCGCCGCGAGCCCCCGAAGCGGCGACGCTGATCGACGTGGGCGCGCGCGAGATGTCGAGCTACGTCGGCGCCGAGCTCGACCTGCTTCGTGCCCGACTGGCGAGCTATGACGTCCTCGCCGCCGTCGACGTGCGCGCGCTGCTCCGGGCCCTCGGCGTCGACCCCGGCACGCGGCGTCTCGCCGAGCTCGGTCCGGCGCAGAAGTCGATGCAGCTCAATCGGCGGGGCAAGACGCTGAAGATCACCACGGCCCTGCTCGTGCAGGGCTCGTGTGGCCTCGCGAACCCGCTGGGCGACCCCGAAAAGCTCGCGGCGTACCTCGCCGACGGCGACCGCACGAAGCTCGTACGCCGCCTCGAAGCCGACGCGAAGTCCCTGTACGCGCTGCACGAGTACGGCCGTCTGCACGGCACCGTGCGCCTTCGCTGGGGCTTCCTCGACGAGGCCATCCCGGCGCCGTGGTCGCATCCCGACGAGGAGCACCTCTACGACCTGGAGGAGGAGGCTCTCGCCACGGGCACCGCGCTCGAGGTCGTCGTCGGGGCGGCGCCCGGCTGGGCCGAACCCTGGTCGCGGGCCCGACGCGTGCGCGTCGTACGCGGGGAGGGCGGGTATCGGCGGTGGCTGGTCGACGATCAAGAGACCGTCGTGCCCGAGGAGGACGTGCAGCGGGCGAGGAGGGTGGGGGAGCGGGCGTGAGCCGAGCGGCATTGTGCTGTGTCGCTGAATGTGCACCCAACACAACAAGGTCATTGCGTCCTCAGGGTGAAGGGCGACGCGAGCGCGAACGGGCTGAAACCGGACGGAATCGCAGTGCCGCGCGTCGTGTTGCGAGGTTGCGTGTGGACACGACGAGGCCCTGGAAATCGAGGGCGAATCCTGGCGACAGGGCAAGGAACCGGATCCGACACGGCCCGCAGCCAGCGCATCAGCCACGAAGAAGCCTCGGGGGAAGTACGCGAGAATGAACGTCCTGGCGCGCCGCGGCCGGACGAGCCGTCGACGGTGCCTGCGCGCAACGATCGGAACTCTACGGATTTGCCCGATCGTTAACAGTGCCGATCGATCGCGGGCGTGGACCTCCCGGAGAGGGCGCGGTTCACCTTGCGGCTCTTGAACAGCCGTCAGCTCGAGCGCGAGGACCTCGAGGAGCGCGACGACGGGGCGGTGCGCCCGCCCGACGACGCACGGCGCCGGTAGCTCGATCGGTGGGAGGAGACGCTCTCGGCCAACGCGCCCGGCTGCGGAACGAGGCGCCGGTGGACCGATCGGAGCTCGCCGGCGCGAGGCGCGTCGACCGAGCCGCGAGCCCCCCGGGGCGCGGTCCCCTCACCTCGCCCGCAGCACCCCCGCCGCCATCAGCGCGGTGAAATGTCTTGCCACCGCCCCCGGCGCGTCCCCTCCGCGGACCACCACCCCGAGCTCCAGGTTGATCTCCATCGCGTGCTCGGTGAGGTTCGCGCTCGACACGAACATCGTGTCCCCGTCGGCGATCGCGCACTTCGCGTGCAGCGTCCCGTGCCGCCCGTTGCTCCTTGGCCGCACCTCGACCGGCCACTCGTAGACCCGCACCGCCGAAGCGCTGTCGACGAGCGCGGCGAGCGCTGCGAAGTCGATGCGCCCGTCCGGGCCGTCGTCGGTCTCGACCACGAGCGACACGGCGACGCCGCGCGCGGCCGCCGCTGCGACCTCGCGGCGTATCGCCTCGACCCGGTACGCGGCGAACGTGACGATGAACAGCGACTCCTTCGCGCCACGAATGACGCTCAGCAGCGCCTGGTCCGTTCGTGGTAGCAGGTTCGTCCCGGTGCGCGGTCCGGTCCACGCGAGGTCGACGCGCTCCCTTGTGCGCGCGGTCTCCCCCGCCATCGCGGCGCGCAGGCCGAAGGCGACCGCGGGCGGAGCTATCGCGTCTGTTGCCGCCTTCCACGCCCGCACGACGTCGTCGACCCGGCCGCGCGCGGCCGACGTGACCGCAAGGTCGAGGATCGCCCGCTCGAGTGGAGAATCGAGCGAAGACGCCCCCTCGATCGTCTTGGCGAGCCGCTCCCCGAGCTCGTGCGGCAGCTAGGAAGCCGCTGCGGCGATCGCGTTCGCGAGGTCGGCCTCCCTCACGGCGCGTCGTCCTCGAAGAAGCCGCCAGCGCCTCGCACGGTCCCCACGAGCAGCGTGCGGTCGAGGTACTTGTTGCCGCGCTCGCAGGACGTCTCCGGCGCGAAGAGGCAAGCGTGGCAGGCCGCTCCGTGGAGCGTCGATCCGTCGGCGTCCGGGTCGTGCTCCGCGCAGAGCGGGTCCGAGGAGCAGAGTCGCATCTGCTCGAGCGCCGCCGCGAGGTGGTGGCCGAGCGACTCGGGACGGCCCAGCCGCACGAGCCCGCCCAGGGTGCCTTCGCTGTCCGGCGCGGCGGTGTAGAGGAGAAACCCTGCCATGGGCGCGTCTTCCGACCCTTCGCTCGAGTAGATTCGCTCGCGCAGGCTCGCCGCCGAGTAGCCGCATTCGAGCGCCAGTTGCCGCATCATGGCGTGTGCGAACGAGTGCAGCACGGCGAAGCGGAGGCCGGGGAAGCCGCTTTCGGGGCGGTCGATCTTCCGTCGCGCGCGCCAGGCCTTGTGCGCTTTGCGGAAGGCGACCTCGCGGCCCGCGTACTGGCTGCAGAACGCCACGAGGCGGCTTTCGTCGAGCTGGAGGAAGATGCCTTCGCCGCGCACCTCGGCCGACGGGACGAACGTCGGCGCCCGGCGCGAAATGGGCGCTCGCAACCGCGAGGGGACGTCGCCCGGCGTGCCGAAGTCCTGCGGCGACTCGATGCGCGAGAAGCCGAGGAGCGCGCTGACCTCGCGCAGGCGCGGCGCGAGCACGACCCGTGCGATCGGCCCTCGATACGCCGGCGGAGGCGCGACCTCTTCGAGGAGGAAGTCGCGCCCGTGGCGCGTGGGGTCGATCGTGGTGAAGGCCTGCCACTCCGGCGACTTCACGTCCGCACGACCGACCCCCGTGGCGGCTCTCCGGTGCGCCTCGATCGCGCGCCAGATCGCGTCGTCGTCCCATCGGTCCCCGAGCGGCCCCAGGCGGCCCTCCTCGCGCACGAACTCGAGCGCTCCGCGGCTCTTCACCTTGCCCAGCGTGGCGTCCCAGCGCTCGGCCACGAGGCGCGCGAGCTCGTCCTCGGCAGAGGGCGGCACGTGGAGCACCGTGACCGGCACCCCGAACCACGCGTTCGACGCGCCGAGGAGCATCGCGCGCGGCGCTTCCGGGCACGCCTCGGGCTCCCAGTCGCGGAGCTGCGGTCGCCGCCCCGTGCAGCGTGGGATCGCGTCCTTCGCGGACTCGCCGAACGCCTCGGCGAGGGCCCGCGACGCGCCGCACGTCCCGCAGCGCACGCGGACGTCGACGGCCTCGCCGGAGACGCCCTGCTCCTCCAGGTACACGAGCCCGTTGCAGGGCGGCTTCTGCCCGTGGGCGAACTGGTGCCACGGGAAGTCGTCGAGGTGGCCGCGCGGGCAGGCGACGAGGAAGCGAGCCGGGATCGCGGTGGGGGAGCGCGTCCCCTGCGCCTTGCTGCACGACGTGTGAATGTATCGAACGCGATCCGGTCGGCCGTCGGGCGCGTCGAGGCGAAACAGGTTCGATCGGAGGTCGGCGAGCAGGTTGCACGAAAGGCACCGCAGGAAGCGCGGAAACGCGGCGACCGGCACGCCGACGGGGCTCGTCGAGGCCGACCGCGACGAGAACGATGCGTCCAGCTCGGGGGCCGGCGGCAAGACGAGACGTTCCACCTGCGCCCCGAGCCGCGCGCGCACCTCGGCGAGCAGGCGTGCTTCCACGACCGTCACCAGCGCGCTCGACGGCCAGTCGTCGATCCCCATCACGATGGCGGAGAGGTGCGGCAGGTCGATCGTCGCGCCGATCCCG
>CAIVJW010000271.1 GCA_903906315.1 uncultured delta proteobacterium
CCGCCGACGGAGCTCGAGCTCGCGGCGTGGGTCGGCGCGAGCGGCAAGCCCGTGCTCACGTGGCTGAACACGAGCGGCCAGAGCCAGACCCTCGCCGAAAAGCGCTGCCGCCTTGGCGACCGACCATGAGCCCCGAGTTTCACCACGAAGGCACGGAGACACGGAGCTCAGACTTGATCTTCCTCCGTACCTCCGTGCCTCCGTGGTGAGTTTCTCCTCCGGGTGGCCCGGAATCCCCGCGCGAGGTTGCTGCAAGTCCTTATCGGCGAGGGTCGAGCTGCCGCTTCGCAGCGGCGCGACGGCGCAAGGCCGGCCGGCGCGCGCCTCAAGCGCTGCGGTCCGCCGGGCCGGCGTCGAGGAAGGCGACGACCTCGCGCAGCACCTCGGCCCGGTCCTCGTCGAGCGTGACCAGGTGGTCCGATCGGGTCATCCACGCGAGGCGCCCGCCGCCGGGCAGCCGCGCGGCGAGGTCGCGGGCGCCCGCGGGGTCCACCACGGAGTCACGGGCCCCCTGGACGACGAGGGTCGGCGCGCGGACGCGCGGGGCGGCGTCGACCGCGCGCGCCACGAGGTCGAGCGCGCTCCTCGTCGCGTCCAGGTTGAAGGTGCGGAACGTCGTGCAGCGGGCGACCTCGTCGCGGGTCGCGCGGTCGCGCAGAGGGGGTGGCAGGCGCGGCACCTCGGAGACGAAGCGGAGCGCGCGGACGAGGCGCTCGGGCGCGATCGGCGAGAGCCGGGGCCGGAAGACGCGCACGAAGGGCGCGAGCAGCACGAGGCGGCCGGTGATCCCCGCGTCGGCCGCGAAGAGGAGCGAGAGCGTGGCGCCGGTCGAGAAGCCGACGAGGTGCACGGTCGCGAAGCGCGCTCGCAGGGCCTCGTAGCGCGACGCGAGGGCGCCGTGCCAGTCCGCCCACGCGGAGGCCGGCATGCGCGACGGGCCGATCTCGTGTCCCGGCAGGAGGATCCCGTGCGCGGTGAGGCCGCGCGCCGCGATGGCCTCGCCGAGGCGCTGCACCTCGTGGGGGCCGCCGCCGAGGCCGTGAACGAGCAGGACCGCGGGGAGATCGGGGCGCCCCTCGACCTCGAAGGCGCGGTTCTGGAGGGGCGGGGCGCCGTCGACCATGCGGCATCGTACGCCGGTCGGGAGCGTGCAGGGCGCGCCCCCGGTCTCGCCGGCCTCGCCCCGCCTCCCCCATGACGTAGCGCACGGCACGAACGTCCCTAATTCCCTGCGGGGGCCACTTTGAGTAGGTTCTTGTGGTATGGTGAGCCCATGGTCGACACGCTCGAGGTGCGGCTCGATCGGTTGGAGTCGCTGGAGGCAATCCGGAGGCTGAAGCACGCCTACTGCAAGTACTGCGACGATCACTACGATTCGCAGAAGCTCGCCACGCTGTTCTGGGACGATGCCGTCTGGGACGCCGGCCCGCAGTTCGGCCAGCACGTGGGTCCCGTGGCGATCGGCGCGTTCTTCGCGCGGATTTCGGGGTCCTTCTTGTGGGCGCGCCACTACGTCTTCAATGAGCGGATCGACCTCCTCGGGGACGGCGACAGCGCCCGCGGCGAATGGCAGATCCTCGAGCCTTGCACCGTCGATGGCGAGGCCGGGCCGACCGCTTCGTGGCTGATGGCCCAGTACGACGAGACCTACTCGCGCCGTGGTGGCGTGTGGAAGTTCCAGACTCTGCGGGCCGACATCGCGTTCCTGGTGCCGCACCTCGACGGCTGGGCCAAGGCCACCACGCCGCGCCCATGATCGACGAGCGCGCGGAGCTGGTCGAGGCGGTGCCCGTTCTCCTCTGGAGGGCTCGTCCGGACGGGTACGTCGAGTATGTCAATCGAGCGTGGCTCGACCACTGCGGCATGACTCTCGAGGAGGTCCAGGGCGCGGGCTGGATGCGGGCCCTGCACCCCGACGACCTTGGCCCCACCCGGCTCGCGTGGGCCGAGGCCGTCCGGGCAGGCGACCGATACGAGGTCGAGCAGCGGCTCCTCCGAGGCGCTGGCGGCCACGGCTGGTTCCTCAGCCGCGCCGCGCCGAGCCGGGACGCGGAGGGGCGGGTCGTGGCGTGGCACGGCGCGAACGTCGACATCACCGATCGCAAGCAGGCCGAGCACCTGCTGCGGCAGAAGCAGCTGCAGCTGGAGGCGATTCTCGACTACTCGCCGGCGCTCATCTCCATCAAGGATCCCGACGGCCTCATCCTGCTCGCGAATCGCGCGTTCGCCGCGCTCGACGCCCCGCCGCTGAACGAGTTCGTCGGCCGGAGCGTGTTCGACGTCTTCCCCGAAGAGGTCGCCAAGCAGCTGTGGAGTAACGACCTCGCCGCGCTCGAGGCCGGCGCTCCGGTCTACGCCGAGGAGGTCGTCCGGCACAAGGACGGCGCCTGGCACACCTATCTCACCGTCAAGTTCCCCATCTTCGAGCAGCCTGGGCTGCCGCTCGGCGTCTGCGCCATCTCGAACGACATCACCGAACGCAAGCGCGCGGAGGACGAGCGCGAGCAACTGCAGCTCCAGCTGGCCCAGGCGCAGAAGCTCGAGTCGATCGGCCGACTCGCCGGTGGCGTCGCGCACGATTTCAACAACATGCTGGGTGCCATCCTCGGCAACGCCGAGCTGGCGCTCGACCAGCTCGACCCCGCGAGCGATCTGGCCGCCTTTCTCGGCGAGATCCGCAAGGCCGCCGAGCACTCCGCCGAGCTGACGCGGCAGCTCCTCACGTTCGCCCGCAAGCAGCCGATCGCGCCACGAATTCTCGACGTGAACCGGACCGTCGACGGCATGCTGAAGGTGGTGCGGCGGCTCGTCGGCGAGAGCGTCGAGCTCGAGTGGGTGCCCGACGACCGCGTTCGGCCCGCTAACGTCGATCCGACGCAGATTCAACAGGTCCTGACCAACCTGTGCGTCAACGCGCGCGACGCGGGAGCGCGGCACATCACCGTTGCCACGGGCAACCGACGGATCGAGAGCGCCGAGGGGGGCGAGGGTGCGGGTGAGTACGTGATGCTGTCGGTGTGCGACGATGGCTCCGGGCTGGACGAGGCGACGCGCGCCCGAATGTTCGAGCCGTTCTTCACGACGAAGGAGCTCGGCCGCGGCACCGGGCTCGGCCTGTCCACGATTCACGGCATCGTGAAGCAGAATCACGGGCAGATCGTCGTGGAGGCCGAGCTGGGGCGGGGGACGACGTTCCTCGTGTATCTGCCCGCCGCCGGGGAGTCCGCGCCCGTGAACGGTAGTCCCGCCGGCGATCCGGTCGAGTCGATCGCCCACGGCACGGTCCTCTTCGTGGAGGACGAGCCGGCGCTGCTCGCGATCGGTGTCCGAATGCTCCAGGCGATCGGCTATCAGGTGCTGGCGGCCGGCGGCCCCGACGAGGCCCTCTGCTTGGCGGCTCAGCACGGGGGCTCGATTGACCTGCTGATGACGGACGTGGTGATGCCGGGGCTGAACGGTCGAGAGCTCGCCGAACGCGTCCGTGCGCTCGTCCCGGACCTCGCGTGCGTCTTCATGTCGGGGTACAGCTCGAACATCCTCGGGGATGGCGTGCTCGACGACTCCGTGATCTTCCTGCAGAAGCCTTTCGTGCGGCGCGAGCTCGACGAGAGGGTTCGCGAGGCGCTGCTCGGCCGAGCCACTCGCGCCGCCTCGAGCACCCGACTCGCGCCTCCGAGCCCGCGCACGGGCTGACGTGCGATCGCGCCGAGCGGTCGTCCGGCGCGGCGTCCGGCGCTCGCTCGCGGCCGTCGGCGGGCCGGTCGACGCCGATCGCTCCTCGCGCCGCGGGCGCTTGCGGTCCGGGCCCTCTCGCCGGCGCGACCGCGGGGCCCTTTCTTGCGGGCGCGTGCGGTGCTTCGAGGAAGCGCATCCCTGGGTGTCGAACGCCGACTGCTGCCAGCAGCTCTGCAACCCCTACGGGCACTGCGATCCGTGAAGCGCTGACCGCGGCGCGCGCGAGCGGGTAGCCTGCGCGCGTGACGCCGCCCGATCCGCAGCCGACGCCGGCCGTGCGCCTCGATCGCGCGCTCGGCCTCGCGGTGGCCGCGGCGTCGATCCTGGTCATCGCGGTCCCGCTCCTCGTCGTGCGCTACCCGCCGATGACGGATCTGCCGTTCCACGCGGCGCAGTCGGCGGTCTTCGCGCACCACGGCGACCCGAGCTGGCACTTCGCCGAGCAGTTCGTGCGCCAGCCGTTCGCCGTGCCGTACATGGCGCTCTTCGCGGTCACCGCGGCGCTGATGCTGGTGCTGCCGGCGGTCGCCGCGACGAAGCTCGCCGCGGCCGTGCTGCTCGCGCTCTTGCCGGCGGGCCTCGCGGTGCTGCTCCGGGGCATGAAGAAGAGCCCGCTGCTCGGGGCGTTCGGGCTGCTCGCCGTGTGGGGGCCGCTCACCCACATGGCGTTCCTGAACTTCGTCGGCGCGCTCGGGCTGTTCGCCGGGGCCGTGGGCGTCACGCTCGAGGCCGTCGATCGCCCGACGACGGCGCGCAAGGTCGCCCTCTCGGCGCTGCTCCTCGCGATCTTCTTCACCCACGTATTCCGCTTCCCGTTCGCGATCGCCGGCGTCGTCGGGGCCGCGGTGATCGCGGGCGTCGCGAGGCGATCGCTCCGCGCGACCCTCGCCTCGATCGCGCCCACGATCGTCGCCCCGATCGCGGTCTTCGGCGCGTGGATCGTCGTGCGGCCTCGCACCATCCAGGCCTCGCCCGGGCCGCTCTCGCTGCACCTCGAGCGGCTGCGCGAGCTCGGCTGCCTAACGGGCTCGTTCCGCGATCCCGGCGAGCGGGTCGCGCTCTGGATCGCGGGCGCGGCCCTCGCGGCGTACGTCGCGATCGCGATCGTCGGGCGCGCCCGCGCCGCGACCCCTCCGGTGGCGGCCGAGGACGCGAGGGCCCGCCGCGCGGCCCGGCTCGTCGCGATGGCGTGCGCGATCGCCTCGCTCCTCGCGTACCTCGTGCTGCCGCTCAGCGTCGGCAGCTGGTGGTACGTCTACCCGCGCGAGGCCACCGCGGCCGCGTTCCTCGCGCTCGCGCTCCTGCCCGACCTGCCTCGGGCGCCCGCGTTGCGTGCGATCGGCGTCGCCTTGGCCCTCGCCGCGTCCGTGCCGACCACCGTCGTCGTCGCGCGCAACTACGCCGCCTTCGACGACCAGACGCGCGATTTCGACGCCCTCGTGGCCCGCCTGCCGCAGGCGCCGAGGCTCGCGTACCTCGTCTTCGATCACGACGGATCCACCCGCACCATCTCGCCGTTCACGCACCTGCCCGCGTGGGTCCAGGCGCAGAAGGGCGGCTGGCTGAGCTTCCACTTCGACCACTTCGGCAGCGCGCCCGCGAGCTACCGGCCGCGCGCGCCCGGCGATCGCGACGTGCCGCCGCCGACCCCGGATGCGTGGGAGTGGCGCCCCGATGCGTTCGTCATCGACGACGAGCGCGGCCGGTTCTTCGACTGGTTCCTCGTGCGCGCGAAGGAGTCGCCCGCGCGCGTGTTTGCGGCCGACCCCGCCGTGGCGCTCGTTGATCGGGCTGGCCTCTGGTGGCTCTATCGGCGCGCGGAGGCGCCCGCCGCCGAAGCCGCGCCGTGAGCCGCGCGGCCGCCGAGCGCTTCGCCCCCGCGACGACCCGGGCGCTCCGCGTCTGCTACGGTGTCGCGCCGTGACCGATCCCGCCTCCACCCCCTCGAACCTGCAGGCCACCTGGAGGCGAATCTGCGTCGTAGGCGCCGTGGTCGTGGGCCTCGCCGACGCCTCGCTCTCCGGCATCGCCTACCTCGGCGGCCTGCCGGGCTGGCTGCCCACGCAGAGCGGAGGCGACAAAGTCGGCCACCTCCTGATGTTCGGATCGCTCGCGTTCTTCCTCGACGGCGCGCTCGGCTACCGCCGCCTCGCGCGCCGCGCGCCGGCCTTCGCCCACCTCGGGCCGATCGTGCTGTGGTGCGTGGTCGCGTTCGACGAGTGGGCGCAGCGCTTCTCGCCGATCCGCACGTCGGAGCTCGCCGACCTCGTCGCCGACACGATTGGCATCGTGGGCTTCGCCGTGATCTCCACGTGGATCGACGGCTGGCTCGGGCGCCGCAACGCGAGCCGGGTCACGGTGGCGTGAGGGGATAGCGCAGCGCCCGGCGCTCGGTCGCCCGGGCCCTCGCCGGCCGAGGGCGCGCACCCGACCACGCGGCGCGCCGCTGGCCCGCTCGCGTCGCTGGACGCGCCGACAGCGTCGGACTCGCGCAGTCCGTCTACTCGGCGTGAACCTCGAGCTCGAGGTGATACTGCGCCTTGAGCTCGCCGCGGTTTGGATAATAGAAGAAGACTTCGGTGCGCCTGTTCTTCGCGCGGCCCTCGTCGGTCTCGTTCGTGGCGACCGGAGCATCCGCGCCGCGGGCTGCGATAACCACCCTGCTCGCCGCGACGCCTTGATCGAGCAGCAGCCCGCGAACCTTCCGGGCCCGTCGGAGGGAGAGCTCCTTGTTCAGCCGTGCTCCGCCCGTCGCGTCAGCGTGGCCGATCACGGCCGCGCTGGCGTCGGGGTCGTGCTTGAGGACCTCGAGCGCGGTTCCGACCACGAGGAGCTCGCCAGGCATTCGCGGAACGTCGACGCCGGTGTCGAACGAAACGAAGACGGGCTCGTGAGGCTTCGCGCACGCGGTGCATGCGAGGAGGACGGCGAGTCCGAATCGTCCAAAAGCGGAGTCCATATAGTATATGGTCGCACGGAGCGCTCGCCGGGTGCAATGCCGACAGGAGCGCAGCAGGGATGCCGGATTGCCGGATGCCATGCGGTGCCGTTTCGGAGGCGCCGCGAAGTGCGAGGTTGCCGTTCGTCGGACCCAGTTCCCTGCCTGCCCGCCCGTGCGGCTCCGATCGCGAAGATGGGGAGTCGACGCGGCGCGGTCACAGCCAGCCGTGCGGGAAGGTCTGCACGTCGCCGATCGTGCCCGCGCCCATCGCGATGGCGAGCAGCCGGTCGAGCCCGAGCGCGTTGCCCGCGGCCGGCGGCATGCCCTCCTCGAGCGCGGCGAGGAAGCGCTCGTCGATCGGGTAAGTCGGCTTGCCGAGGCGGGCGCGGAGGTCGCGGTCGTGATCGAGGCGCGCGCGCTGCTCGACCGGGCAGGTCAGCTCGCCGAAGCCGTTGCAGAGCTCGACGCCGCCGACGTAGAGCTCGAAGCGCTCGGCCACTCGCGGGTCGGCGGGCTTGCGGCGCGCGAGCGACGCGAAGGGTGTGGGGTAGTCGGTGAGGAACACGCCGTGCGGGACGGCCGCGAGCGCGGGCTCGACGACGTCGACGAGCAGCGCGAAGAAGCGGTCCTCGTCGGTCGATGCCAGCGCGATCGCCTCGTCTTGCGCGACGCCCGCGTAGCGCGCGAACGCGTCGGCCACCGAGAGCCGCTCGAACGGCCTCGCGAGGTCCACGGCGCGGCCCTCGGCCTCGACCGCGAGCGTGCCCGCGAGGCGATCGACGACGAAGCGCACGAGCCGCTCGGTGTCGTCGATCACCTGATCGACGCCTGCGAAGGCGCGGTACCACTCGAGCATCAGGAACTCGGGGTTGTGGCGGGCGCCGACCTCGCCGCGCCGGAAGCAGTGCCCGATCTGGAAGCACCGGGGTACGCCGCCCGCGAGCAGCCGCTTCATCTGGTACTCGGGCGAGGTGATCAGGAACGCGGGCTCCCCGGGGCCCACCTCGAACGCGTCGAGGTGCAGGTCGAGGCCGGGGGAGGGGACGACCGCGGGCGTCTCGACCTCGAGGAAGCCCTCGCGCGCGAACAGCTCGCGCACGGCCGCAATCCCGATCTCGCGCCGCCGTAGCCGCGCGCCGACGCCGCGCCGGCCGAGGCGATCGGTCTCGTTCGGGTCGCCGGCCGAGGGGGGGCGCACGGGCGCGTGCCGCTCGACCACGCGCGCGTCCACGATCCGCGGCGCGCCGTCCGATGCGTCCACGTCGCCCTCGACCACGACCAGGTCTCCGGGCGCGACCAGGCCGTCGAGGACGCGCGCGCGCACCCGCGCGAACGCGTCGGAGAGCTCGAGGTGGAAGGGAGCGGACTCGCCGAGGACGAGCGAGACGCGCCCGCCGACGCGGACGCGCCCCGTCGCCGCGAACAGATCGCTCGGGGCGAGGACGCGCATCCGCGGGGGCGCGCTACCGCAGGACTAGCGGCAGGAAGCGGGGACCGACGCGCCCATGAGCATGGCGCGGACCTGCGCGAGCGCGGCACGCCCCTGCGGGTTCGATCGCGCGGCGTTGCAGGCGCCGGCGGCGGCCATGTACATGCCGATCTGCTGCGGGGGCGCGCTCTTCGCGTTCTGCGAGAGGGCGTTGCAGCAGGCCGCGATCGAGTCGACGCCGCCGACGGCCGCGGTGACCGATCGCATCGAGCCGAACACGTTGGCGAGGTCGCCGCCGTCGTCCCAGGCGCCGACCACGAGCAGGTTGTTCGCCGTGATGAAGGCGGCCTTCACGTTCGCCGCGCCGCGCTTGCAGACGCCGTCGGCGCCCTGGCCGGCGAGCTTCTTCGCGCCGATGACGAGCGGCTCCGGCGGGTTCCACGTGCAGCCCGTGAGGCCGAGGGCGGCCGCACCGGCGTTGCCGTCGGGGCCCGTGCCGTAGGCGATCTTCGCCTTCTGGTCGGTCGACGCCGCGACCTGGAACGCGGCCTTCGTGAGCTGCCAGCCCGTCGGGGCCATGGCGATGGCGGTCGCGCCCGGCACGGCCACCGGCGAGCCGGTGATGCCGTCGGGCCGGTTGTCGACCTCGGCCTTGACGTGCAGCTCGACGCCGGCCGCGGGCTGCGAGCCCTCCGGCATCATGTTCGTCGGCGCCGTCGGCGTGGGCGCCGGCGCGGGCACGGGAGCAGCGGCGACGGTCGCAGGCGGCGGGGCCGCTGCAGTATTCGAGTCGTCGTTGCTCTTGTTGGGGCACCCGGCGAGCCCGAGGCTGGTGACCGCCACGGCGGCGAAGGCGAACAAACGAACGCGCATGATGGGATCCTCCACGGAGCGACCGCGGGCCTCGCGACCCGACGCTTCCGGGCCGGTTATCCGGCCCCGGGCGGGCGCCAGCGTAGGGCGGGCGCGGTCCGCGCGCCAGCTTGCAGCGAGCCCCGCTACCGATCGCCAGCGCGGACGCGCTTGCCGCGCGCCTCCGCCCGGCGCGTTTCGCCACGCCCACGGTCCTCACCTGGGCCGGAACGCGCGGGCGGTCGGGCTGCTTCCCGCGATCCGTCGCGGCCGATGGGGACGACCCGCGGCCCGCGCGTCGCGGCCCAGGTCGCCTCGACGACCGGGGCGTGGTGGAGCGCCGCCTAAACGAGCTCGCTCTTGTGCACGCAATCGAGCGTGCGCTCGAGCATCGCGTGCAGGTTGTCGCGCATCGGATCGCCGTGCCCCGGGTAGATCACGTGGACGTCGAGCCCGAGGAGGCGCTCGAGCGTGCTCACGAAGACCCGGGGATACGCGCCGCCTGGGGTCTTGATGTCGACCTGCGTGTCGCCGCAGAAGAGCGCGTGCTCCTCGGGGACGTAGATCGAGATCGAGTCGTCCGAGTGGCCGGGCGTGTGGAGCACCTTTGCCGAACGGTCGCCGACGCGCACGAAGCGCCCGTCGTAGAGGGTCTCGTCGACGCCCGGCAGCAGCTCGAATGCGTACGCCTTGAGCGCGGGGTAGGCCCGCCGGAGCATCGGCAGGCCGCCCGTGTGGTCGAAGTGGGAGTGCGTGAGCAGCACCTGCTGCACGCGCTCGTGGCCGATGCCCGTCGAGAGCGCGCCGAGCTGGGCCAGGAGGGTGCCGTCGGTGCCGGTGTCGACCAGGGTGTTCACGTCCTCCGGACGGTTCCCGTCGCCCAGCACCGCGTAGGCGTTGCCGGTGTAGGCGTCGGAGCAGCCGCGGAGGAGCGTGACCCTCACGGAAGCTCGGTGACCTTGCGAAACAGGCCCCCGCGCTCGCCGATCTTCTCGAAGTACGGGGCGGCATCCTCCGGCATCGGCTGCGTGGCCTCGAACGCCGCGTAGCCCCCGAGCAGGAGGGAGCGGGCGAACATCATCGCGACGCCGCCGCGCTCGGCATCGGGCACGTGCAGGAGCACGTTCTTGCAGACGACGAGGTCGTAGCAGGAATCGACGGGGGAGAGGGCGCGGAGGTCGTTCTTGTGGAACACGATGCGCTCGCGCAGCGCGGCGACCAGGCGGTGGCGGTCGGGCGCGTCGGTCGCCTCGAAGTACTTCTCGAAGAACGGCCGCGGCACCCACATCGTGTCGGTCGTCGAGAAGACGCCCTCGGCGATGCTCCGCGCGAACTGCGGGAAGTCGCTCTCCTCGTGGTCGGTCGCGTCGATGCGCAGCGTGCCGAAGGCGCCCGGGTCCATCCACTCCGCGAACAGGATCGCGAGCGTGTAGGGCTCCTCGCCCGAAGCGCAGCCGGCGTCCCAGATGCGGACCCCCTGCTGCGATCGCACGCGGGGCGCGAGGTGCTCGCCGATGAGGTCGAGCGTCTCGCGGTCACGGAAGAACGACGTCAATGCCATCAGGGTCACTCCGGCAGGCGCGAGCTTCGCGCCCGCGCCAAGCTTCTAGCGGTCGTGTCGATCGCCCCCCGGAGGACCCCTACCACGCCGAGTCGGCTTGCGGTACGAGCGCTGCCCTTGCGTGGCCCACCGCGCTTCGTCGCGCCCGGGGCCACGGCGTCTCGCGCTACGTGCCGGCGTCGTTCGTCGTCGCGGCGCCGCCCGCGCCGCCCGCGCTGGTGCTGCCGCCCGTACCTGCGCCGCCCGCGTGCCCGCCTGCTCCGCCGGCGTTCGACGTCGTCGAGCTGGTCGTGGTCGTGGTGGTCGTGCTGGTCGCGCTGCCGCCGCCGACGCCGAGCGCGCCGGGGATGCATGCCGGGTTGGTCGCGCCGCTGGGCGGGCAGCAGATGTCGGACTGGCCGCCGAGCTGCGAGCCCGGCGTGCATACGAGGCCGGCGGCCGTGTCGCAGTCGTCGTCGCTGTTCGAGCGGCTGCAGCGCTGGCCCTCGCTCTGCTTGGAGCAGCCCACGAGCGAGCTCGCGGTGGCCGCCAGCGCCAGCGCGGTGACAACGAGCCTCAACGTTCGGTGCATCGACACGGGGCCTGTCTAGCAGAACCACCCGCGCGGGGGCAGTGCCTTGTCGCGTGCCGCCACGGTCGCGGCGTCACAGGGTGTTCTTTTTGTCGATCTCGTCGGCGAAGAGGCCCATGTACTGCGCCGCGCTGGTCAGCGAGAAGACGAGCGACAGGTAGATGAGCAGCCGGCCGACGTGGATGAGGTCGATCCGGCCGAAGTCGAGGATGCCGAACGTGAGGTCGTAGGGGTAGCCGAGGATGAGGCAGATGATGCCCACCATCTGCAGCGCCGTCTTGACCTTGCCGCTGTCGCCCGCGGCGATGACGAGGCCCTCGGTCGACGCGATGGATCGCAGGGCAGTGATGGTGATCTCGCGCGAGATCAGGAGCACGACCGCCCAGGCCGGGATGCGGCCCATCGGCACCAGCCAGACCAGCGTGGCGACCACGATGAGCTTGTCGGCGAGCGGGTCGAGGAACTTGCCGAGGACGCTGACGAGCCCCTGCCGGCGCGCGAGCCAGCCGTCGAGCATGTCGGTGATCGCGGCGAGGGCGTAGACGATCGCGGCCCAGAAGCAGTCGCGAGGCGTCCCGCGCGAGAGCAGGACGAGCACGCCCGGGATCATCAGCACCCGGGCGAACGTGAGCAAGTTGGGGAGGTTGCGCGCATCCTCCCAGAGCGACTTGCGCTGCTTGCGCTTGAGATCGCGCCGCGCGGCGCGGATCTCCTTGCCGGTCGGCAAGGGCGTCTCCGTCGCCGACCCGCCGGTGCCGGGGCTGGAGAGCGGGGGGCTCGGGGCGCGGGCGTCAGTCGACATCGAGGAGCACCATGCCATCGCCGGCGAGCGAAACGTAGCCGCGCGCGCTCGAAGGCGCCTCCGCGGCGGTGAGGGCGTGCGGGATCACTCGCCCGAGCCAGCCGAGGATCGACGCGCCGCGGGCGATGAGGGGCCGCGCCTCGGTGACCTCGATCGTGGCGGCGGACTCGGGGAGGGCCAGCACGACCGTGCCCGTGCCGCGCAGCAGCACCATCGACGCGGAGTCACCGTCGCCGAGGGCGAGGCGCGCGTTCTCGTAGGCGACGCCGGGCTCGAAGCCGGCCACGAGGTCCTCGCGCACGTGGAGCGGCCGCGCCTCGGACAGGGTGACGGGGCGGAGCGACCGGCCGACCGGGGGGGAGAGGACGACCTCGCTGCGGCCGGCGATCTCGAACAGCGGGGCGAGCGGGCCGCCGAGGGGCTCGCCGAGCGTGCGGCCGCGCGCGCGCCGCTCGAGGGGCGTGACGGTGGCGTCGGGGGCCAGGGCGAGGGCCCGCACGAGGCCGAGGCGCGCGGCGAAGCGCTCCTGCGCTTGCACGATCACGACGCCGGTCGCGTGGCGGCAGACCGGCAGATCGCGTGGGAACACGATCAGCCGGTCGCGGAGGAGCTCGGCGGCGGGCGTCGGCGCCGTCACGTCGAGTGGGCGGCGCGTGGTGGGCGATCCCGACGCCGGCCCGAGGTCCGGCGGTGGGGGCAGCCCGGGCGGCACCGTGGGCCGGGGCGGAGGCGAGGAGGCGGCCGGCGCAGGCGGGCTCGAGGAGGCGCGGCCGGCGTGGAACGAGGCGCCGAGGCTCGGCAGGCTCGGTAGCGGCTCGAGGCCGAGATCGACCGCGGTCCAGGACCCGGAGACGGCCGTCGGCCGGCGGTCGTCGGCGGGGGCCGCGCGCAAGCCGCCCGCGGGCGCTTCGCTGTCCGCGGCGTCGTCGCCGGTGGCCGGCTGCAGCTCGGTCGCGACGACGGACGGGGCGTCCGGCGGGATCGTGTACGCCGGCATCGCCTGCGCCGGGTCGGTGAGTCGCCGGGCCATGTGATCGTGGCCGCCGCGCCCATAGGCCTCGCGCGCCCGCACCGAGTCGCCGAGCCGCTGGAACGCGAGGCCGAGGTAGCCCCACGCGCGAGTGTGGCTCGGGGCGAGGTCGACGACCCGCTCGAGCTCGCTCCGGGCGAGCGCCGGCTGACCGGTCTTGAGGTACGAGAGCGCGAGGTTGACGCGCGGCTCGATGGCCGTCGGGTGCGATCGGACGAGGCGCTCGTAGATCGCGATCGCCCGCGGATACAGGCCGAGGCGGAAGTAGACGACGCCGAGGAGGTGCTGGCTCTTCGCGTCGCTCGGCGAGTGCGTGAGCGCGGTCTCGAGCTCGCTTTTCGCCTCGTGGACGCGGCCGTCCTGAAGCAGCTCGCTGCCGCGGTAGAGGTGGAAGAGAAAGTCCTCTCCCGCGACTTCCTGCGAGGGCGGGGGGACGGTCGGGCGCTCGGCCATCGGAGCGGAGGGTACACGAGGATTGGCGGAGGGGGAGCGCGCGGCGCAGGTGGATTCGCGGTGCAAAAAGTGGAGGAGGTGCGCGCCACGCCGCCCAAGCCGATCATGGACCGGCCGCCGGTCGGGCCGAGGCCGATGGCCCCCGCCGAGGACGGCGAAGTCGGCGTCGCGCGTCGGACCCGGTGCCGAGGGGTCCCGTACCGGGGCGCGCCGGCCGTAACCGGGCGATCATCGGCAGGCGGCGACGCCCTCCTCGATCGTGAACGCCTTCTCGTACAGGGCGCGCCCCACGATGGCCGCGGCGACGTTCCGCAGGCGCGCGAGCTTCCGCAGGTGGTCGAGCGTGCCGACGCCGCCCGAGGCCAGCACGGGGTGCGCGGCGGAGCGCGCGAGCTCCTCGGTCGCCTCGAAGTTCGGGCCCACCTGCGTGCCGTCGCGGGCGATGTCCGTGTACAGCAGCGCAGCGAGCGGGGCGTCGGCGAGCTCGCGCGCGACGTCGGCGGCGGTGCGGCTCGACACGTCGAGCCAGCCCTCGGTCGCGACGAAGCCGTCCTTCGCGTCCACGGCGACGACGACGCAGCCCGGGTGGCGCGCGGCGATCGCGCGCACGACCGCCGGCTCGCGGAGCGCTGCCGTGCCGAGCACGACGCGCTCGCAGCCGAGCGCGAAGTAGGCCTCCGCCGCGCCCTCCGAGCGCACGCCGCCGCCGACCTCCACGCCGGGGCCGAACGCGGCCACGATCGCGCGCAGGGCGTCCTCCTGCACCGGGCGCCCGGCGCGCGCGCCCTCGAGGTCGACCACGTGCAGTCGCGGCACGATCCCGCGCCAGCGCGCGGCGACGGCGGCGGGGTCGGGGTCGTAGACGGTGACCTGATCGTAGCGGCCCTGGTGGAGCCGCACGGCCTGACCGCCGAGCAGATCGATCGCGGGGAGGAGATCCATGCCCGCGACTGTAGCGCGGCCGTCGCGCGGCGATCACTCCGCGAGCGTGCGCACGGCGAGCCCGAGATCGCAGCCCTCGAGCTGATCGCGGTAGAGCGAGGCTGCGGCTGATTTGCCGGGATCGCGAGCCTTGCGGGTCACGCGGAGCAAGACCTTGCCCTCGGCGAGGTCGACGATCGACACGCGCGCGAGGTCGGTGGGGAGGTCGGCGACCACGATCAGGAGCTCGGCGGCGGCGGCCATCTTCGCGAGGTCGATCGGCGCGGCCTCGAGCTCCTTGCGCAGCCGGTGGAGCGAGGGAAAGTCGTCCGCGGCGCGCACGGTGGCCTCGAAGGGCGGCGCGGTGAGAGCGAGCGCGGTCCGCGCCTCGGCGAGCCGCCGGACGCGGAGGGTGTCGGTGTCGACCTTTGCCCCTGCGAAGTAGACGCCGCGGACGCGGTCGAGGAGATCGTGCTCGGAGGCCGACGGGGGCGGGCGGAACAGGCACACGAGGAATGCGTCCTTGTCCGAGGCGCGCGCGGCCAGGCCGATTTTCCGGGGGTCGCGCAGATCGGCGGCCGCGCCGCGGACGTAGAGGGCGGGCCGACCGATCGCGACCTCGAGCGCGCCGCGCACCGCCGGATCGATGCGGTCGGGCGCGGCCGTGGCGCTCGCGGCCTCCGCGATCGGCGCCTCGACGCGCGCGAGGAGGCCTTCGTGCGCCGGAGGGAGCGCGGCCCGGCGGTCGCCCACCGCGCGCAGGATCGCGCCTCGCTCGGCTGCGACCGCGCGCCGATCGTAGGCGTAGCCGGCGGCCGCGAACGCCGCGACCACGACGGCCACGATCACCGGGGCCAGGCGCGCGACGCCGAGGCGTCGATCCGCGGCGAAGGTGCCCGTGATCCCGACGCCCGCCGCGTGCTGCCGCGCCCGCGTCCCGTGGCTCACGGCGCGCTCGACGCGCGCGCGGAGCTCCGGGCTCATCCGATCGGTCGTGAGGAACGTGCGCACGTCAGCCGTCCTCGACGGGGGCCCGCGCGGCGCGCAGGTTGCGGTCGATCAGGCCCTCGAGCTCGCCGCGCGTGACGCCGAGGCGGGCGGCGGCCTGCGCCGCGAGCGAGGTGCCGGCGACGCCGGGCACGAACTGGTAGGTCGGCTTCTGGGCGGGATCGAGGTCCACCTGGAGGAAGCGCAGCCCCTCGATCGCGCCCTCGCGCTCGAGCCGCGCCGCGAACGTCAGGAAGTGCGTCGTGATGAACGCCTGCGGGCGCAGGCGCGCGAGGAGCGACACCACGAGCTCGAAGATCTCCTCGCCCTCCGACGGGTTGGTGCCCGAGCAGAGCTCGTCGAGCAGCACCATTGCGCCGGGCCCGAGCTCCTCGAAGAGCGCGCGGATGCGCAGGAGCTCCATGCCGAGGCGCCCCTCGCTCTGGTCGAACTTCGTCTCCTGGATGAGCGAGACCACGAGGCCCGGCGTGCGCGTGAGGGTGGCGGCGCGCGCGGGCACGAACACGCCGCCTTGCGCCAGGAGCTGCACGATCGCGACGGCCTGCAGCAGGCGCGTCTTGCCGCCCGAGTTCGGGCCCGTGACGAGCAGCGTGGTGTCGGCGCGGTCGGTCTCGAGATCGCAGGGGACCGCGCGGCCGCCGTTCGCGAGCAGCAGCGGGTTGAAGAGGCCGACCACCGACCGCGGGCCGACGTCGCCCTGGGCGCGGAGGAGCGGCAGGCACACCTCGAGGCCGGCCGACCGGGCGAGGTCGCGGAAGCCGAGCGCGCCGAGGAACACCTCGATCTCGCCCAGCAGGAGCACGAGCTTGATGACGTGCTCGTCGACGCCCTCGAACACGGCGTCGAGCAGGCGGGCCATGACCTCGCCGTCACCGAAGCGGTAGCCGCGCAGGAAGACCTCGATCTTGGCGAGCCAGCGGCGCATCGGCGACAGGACGAAGGGGTTATCCTGCTGCTCGCGCACGGCGCGGACGTCGAACCCGCGCACGCGCCCGTCGGCGCCGACGCGGATCGACACGCCGATGGTCGCGAGGTGATCGTCGTAGTCGAGCAGGTCGGCCATCGCCCGGTAGCCCTCGGTGGCGCGCACGGAGGCGCCGAGGCGGCGCAGGCGCGCGAGGCCGGACCGCGCGTCGGCGAAGGACTCGCTCAGGCGGTCGAAGACGTCCTTCACGAGCACGAGCACGTCGAGCTGGCGCCGGATGGCGTCGAACTTCTTGGCGGCCGCCGCGCCCTCGAGCGCGCTGCGCAGGCGGCAGAGGCGCACGTAGATCTGCTCGAGCTCCTTACGGAACGCGGGCGTGTCCGCGAGCTCGCCGAGGACGGCGCGGCGGTGGTCGGTCTCGCGCGGATCGCTCGGCGGGTGCGACAGCACGCGCAGGAGGAACGCGCGGTCGACGGGCGCCTCGTAGCCTGCGACGTGAACGCGAAAGCAGCGCGCGACGATCTCGTCGAGGAAGAGATCGGGCGCGAAGCTCCTCGGCGTGAACGTGGTGGCGGCGAGGGGCGCGCGCTCGAGCGCCTGCGCGAAGAGGCCGCCCGAGACGCCGCTCGCGAACGCGAACGCCAGCGACTGGCGCAGCTCGTCGAGGTCGGGCCGCGCGCGCGCCTCGAGGTGCAGCAGGCTCGGCATCGCGGCGAGGTCGTCGGCCGGCGCCGCGATCGGGACCGCGTCGGACGAGGGAGGTTCCCGGGGCGCGGCGTCGCTCATCGCGAGCCAGGATGGCTCCGCGCCGGGGCGTCGCCAAGCGGCTCGCGCGGCAGGTCGCCTGGTGCTCTCCGCGCGGAGACCGTCCGCGTGGGCGAGCGCGCGGGCCCCGCCGTGTCCGACACTCACGTAGCCGAGAAGCCCTGCCTCGTCGGCAACCGTCGAAGTGCCGTGATCCTCACCATGGAGGCGCCGAGACACGGAGCTTGGATTCCAAGCTTCCTCCGTTGCCACCGTGACCGGGTGGCCAGCCTCTGCCCCGCGGGGCCGCACGCTTCGGCGAAGTCGACGTAAGCCCCTCGGGCGAGGGGCGTGCTACGGTGCCGCTACCCCCACGAAACGCCATGGGAATCCTGCCTCGATGACCTCCCGTCGATCAACCGTCCTCCTGGTGGACGACGTGCCGGACAACATAGCCATCCTGGCAAGTGCCCTCGCCACGCGCTACCGCGTGAGGGCGGCGACGACGGGGGCGCACGCGCTGGCCATCTGTCGGTCGGCCGACCCGCCGGACCTCGTCCTGCTCGACGTCATCATGCCTGGCATGGACGGCTACGAGGTCTGCCGGCAGCTCAAGGAGAGCCCGAGTACGGACCAGATTCCCGTGATGTTCGTGACCGGCAACGCCTCGGCGGAGGACGAGGATCGGTGCGTCGCCGTCGGGGGCGCGGACTGCCTCGCCAAGCCGATTCGCGCTCCGCTGCTGCTCCGGCGGGTGGAGACGCAGCTCGAGCTCGTCGCCGCGCGCAGACGGATTGCCGAGCTGACGGCCGGCTGACCCTCGGTCGAGGCCCATTGGGGCCCTCGGAGCTGCCCTCAGGCCGTCAGGCCGATCTCGGGGCCGCCGCCTCCAGGCGCTGAAGCGCCAACGCAAAATCGTAGTTGCCGATGGCCTCATGGATCCCCGCGTAGGCGTCCTTGAGCCCCGCGCTCAGCAGGCCAGCGTGCCGCGACAGGACCTCGCCCGACTGGACGTCGTCGCTCGCGAGGAGGGATCGGAGTTGCTGGCATACGGCGTCGAGCGCGACCCCGTCCACGTCCTTCACGGGCGCGGGGGCTTCCTCCTCGGGGAGCTGCGCGACCAGTGCGGAAATGACGGGCGCCAGCAGCTCCTCGCAGGCTCGCAGGAGGTCGTCGACGACGGCCCGGTCGTTGCGCTTCCTGACGGCCGCCTCGAGCAGCGAGGCGGCTTGCTGCACCCCGGCCAGGCCGATATTTCCGGCGACCCCCTTGAGGGTGTGGGCGACGCGCTCGGCCGTGCTCCAGTCGTCCGCGTCGATCGCCGCCCGTATCCGCTCGGGGGCGTCTCCCTGTCCCGCCGCGAACTTCCGCAGGAGGGAAACGTAAAACCGCCTCTTGCCTTGCAGGCGACGCAGGGCCGAGTCGACGTCCAGCCCTTCGATCGCGGGGATGTCGACTGTAGAAGAGGCCTCCGGGGCGCGTGAGGAGGGGGGAGGCAGGGCGGCGCGAGGCTTGATCCACCGGAGCAGCGTGCGAAACAGGGACATCGGATCGATGGGCTTGGCGACGTGATCGTCCATGCCGGCCGCGAGGCAGGCGTCGCGCTCCGCCTGCATGGCGTTGGCCGTCAGCGCGATGATGGGCAGCATGCGCAGGTGCGGCACCGCCCGTATCGCCTTGGTCGCCGAGATGCCGTCCATGACGGGCATCTGCATATCCATGAGGACGAGGTCGAAGTCCCGCTCCTGGACCAAGGCGACCGCCTCCTCTCCGTTGCTGGCCAAGGTCACAGCGAAGCCGACATCCGTGAGGAGGACGGTGGCGACCTCCTGGTTGATGTCGTTGTCCTCGACCAGGAGGATTCGGGCGCCGCTGATCGTGGTCAGCAGCTCCTCTGTCGACTTCTCGTCCACCGTGCCCTGGGTCCGGTGGGCCGCGGCGTCGCCGAGCGCGAGCGAGATGCACTCGAAGAGGGCCGAGGCCCCGACGGGCTTGACGAGCACCCCCTGCAGCCCGAGCTCGCGGGCGTGCTTCGGTAGGCGAGCCTCGGTGTCGTCTGTCAGCACGACGACGTCCGGCAGCCTGGCGTGCGGGGAGGCGCGCAGCTGCTGCGCCCACTCCAGCTCCAACATCCCGGGAAGCTGGCTGTCGACGAACACCAGATCGTACGAGGAGTCGGCCTCCTCGGTCTCCTTGATGGCCAGTGTCGCTGCTGCGCACGAGGCGACGCGGGTCGTCTTCATTCCGAGGGTGCCCAGCAGGTCGACCAGCTGCGGAGCTGGGCTTGTGCCATCTTCCACGACGAGGACGCGCTTGCCGTTGAGCGCCGCTTGGAGATCGAACAGGCGAAACGACGCGGTCCCCTTGAGGAAGCGGGCGCGGAACCAGAACGTGCTGCCCTTGTGGGGCTCGCTCTCGATGCCGACCTCCCCGCCCATCAGCTCCGCGAGCTGCTTCGAGATCGCGAGCCCGAGGCCGGACCCGCCGAACTGTCGCGTGGTCGAGCTGTCGGCCTGCTTGAAGCTCTGGAAGAGCTGGGCGATCTGGCCCTCGGTCAGGCCAATCCCGGTGTCTTTGACGGAGAAGCGCAGCGAGACGTCGGTGGTCGTCGCCTGCTCGAAGTCGACGTGGATCTCGACGTCGCCGCGGGCCGTGAACTTGACCGCGTTGCTCGCGTAGTTGATCAGGATCTGGGCCAGCCGCAGCGGGTCGCCGACGAGGTGATTCGGGATGCGGTCGTCGACGCGCAGCGCGAGCGAGAGGCCCTTTGCGGCGGCCTTGTCCTCGATGAACGTGGTGACCCCGCCCAGCACCTCGTCGAGCAGGAAGGAGACCGACTCGATGTTGAGCCTGCCGGCTTCTATCCTCGAGTAGTCGAGTACGTCATTGATGACGCCGAGCAGGTGTCGAGACGAGCTCTGGATCTTGCCGAGGTACTGGCGCTGCTTCTCGGCCAGCGGCGTCTTGAGCAGGAGGTACGCCATGCCCATGATGGCGTTGATGGGCGTGCGAATCTCGTGGCTCATGTTCGCGAGGAAGGAGCTCTTGGCGCGGTTCGCCGCCTCTGCTTCCTCCTTCGCCCGTCGCAGCACGACCTGCTGCTCGAACAGCGCGCGCGCGTCCAGGCTCTCGAGGAGCCCCGCGACCTGCTGCGAAAACACGCCGAACGATTGGCATTGCTCCGGGGTCACCGGGTCGAAGATTGCCGCCCCGTCGTCCGTGATGCCGCCCAGCAGAATCCCCGTCACTCGCTGCTTGGAGTCCCGGCACTTCGCCACGATCGCCTGTCGCAGGCCGAGCAGACGCTGGATATCGGGGAACGCCTCGAGGTCGAGGATCGTGGCGGACGTCGTGCTCGGGTGCGCGAGCAGGCGGCGCCCGGCCTCGGCGAGGTCCGCCGCGGAGGCGCACGCCTCGGGGATCGCCACCGACAGGCCGAGGGCGTCGTCCTCGCGGACCAGCCAGACGGCGCAGATCTCGACCTCGAAGATGTCGACCAGGGCGTCGGCGACCGCGCCGACCAGGGCCTCGACCGTCGCGTGGTGGACGGCGCGCATGCTGAACCGGTTCAGCCGCTCGAAGCGCGCGAACTCGCGGTCGAGGCTGTTCCGTACGTTGATGAGCTGCTGCTCGACGACCGAGAAGTGCGTGACCCGACGCTGAAGGTCCGCATAGCGCGCCGCGAGGTCGGTGGCGGCCACGTCGGTGGGTACTTTGGCGTCGGGCATCGAGGTCTCGGGAGGTCTGGTGCCCTGGGTCGAGGCCCCGAGGTTAGCGGCGGTAGATGGCGTAGAGCGCGGTCGTGTAGTTGTGGTAGGTGTTCGCCCCGCCGAGGCGGGCAAACTCACCGAAGCCGTACATTCCGAGCCACGGGGGAGGCGCTCCACCGGTGGACAGCGGGTACTGCATCCGGCTGACGAGCTCGTCCTTCATCACGCGGTTGAAGAGGAAGCGCCCGCGGGCGAGGCAGTCGGCGTGGAACACCGCGACGGGCTTGCGCCCCTTCGCGCGCACCAGCATGGCCTCCATCGTGCGGTCGAGGTCCTTGAAGATCCGCTCTTCATCGCGGACGGTGAGCCAGAGGCGGGTGCCCACGGGGCACGTCGTGGCGTAGTGCATCGCCCCATCGGCGTCGCGCTTGGTGACGACCTTGAGGAGGTGCGCGTTGCCGTATTCCTGCGCGAGCTCGGGAGACAGCTCCTCGGCGAGGGCGCCCACGGGGATCGTGTCGCCCGGCGTCGCCGTCTCGGGTAGCCCGAGCCGTCCCGTGTACTCCGTCCAGGCGGGCTTGCCGTCCAGCTCGAGGATCTTGTGGCCCTCGGATCGGGTCACGACCATGGGCTCGCCGACCGCGACGAAGCCGTGGGTCGCCTGCGTGTCGACCTCGAGCGTGGGATCGGCGAACCCCACCGCGAAGGCCGCGTGCTCGAAGACCTCGCCGTCGACGGCCTGGTAGCTCACCACGCCACGCATGTTGTCCGACGAGGTGGCGCCGAAGACCGTGACCTCGGGGCCGAACACCGACTCGATGCCGGCGAGGCAGAGGTCATTGGCGATGTCGATGCCGGAGGCGAGGAAGTAGATCATGTTGATCGCGGGGTTCTTCCGTTTCAACTCCGTCGCCAGCTCGACGGACCGCTCGTAGGAGTTGTGCCCGTAGATGCCGTCCACGTGGGCGACGGCCAGCTCCGCGCCGCGGACGGCCATCACGGCGACGTCCTTCATCGATTCGCTGACGCCCTCCCGGCCGACGACGCCGCAGCACGACGAGGCCACGACGCGGGCGCGGGGGCACTGCTTGCGGGCCTGGTCGACCAGGGCCTTCAGCGGGTGGCCGAGCGAGGCGTGAATGACGACGAGGTCGCAGTCGGCGGGGTCGGCGCCGAGCGCCACCTCGAGGCACTCCTCGATGGCTCGCTGCGAGTTGACCATTCGGACACTAGCGGAGAAAAACTCGAGCATGCTCGTCCTCGTTTCAGGTCACTTGGGGAAGCAGCGCAGCCGATGGGAGGATCTCGGAGCGGTCGCCGCGGAAGGCGGTCGTCGCCTCCGTGCAATGGGCCGCGGTCGTCGCCCGGAGGCGCGGAGACCTCGGCGTTCGTGCGGTCGAAGTGGGCTCGTGCAGGTTCACGGAATCGGCGCTACGCTCGCGGGCGGCCTCCGGCAAACGCCGGCCGATCTAGCATCCTGGTGCCGTGGGTCAACCGCGCGTTTGCCGTGGCCTGCGGTGATGTCGGCAAATGGTAGCCGTGCCCTGTGAGCCAGCGTGCTGTTTATCGTGTCGCCCCGTGTTTCGGGCTGCCGATCGGTCCCGGCCGCGCAGTGCCGTCGTCGTGGACGTCGCAGGCGATGACGGCGTGGCGCCAGTCGTGGCTGTCGCCGCGGTGGGGGCCGAGTGGGACGGGGACAGGGAGTGGGCTCCTTGGCGGGAATGGGCTCCCGCTCGGGGTCGAAGCCAGTTGGTCGCCGGAGGCACGGAGAGGCGGCGTGGGGGGCGTCGGTCACCCGCGGTCGACGAGCGCGTACGCGACCCGCGGGGACAGCGCGAAGACCGTGCCGCTGGTGCCCACGGCGTCGGTCGTGCGGCGCGTCTCGAGGATGCCGGGGCCGATCAGCGCGCGTAGGCGGCTCAGGGCGACCTTGAGGCGCGTGCGCGCGCTGTCGTCGAAGCGGTCGGTGCCCCAGACCTCGCGGTGGAGCTGCTCGGCGTCGAGCGCCCGATCCGGCCTCTGCAGGAACGCGAGGAGCAGCGGGACGAGCACCCTGCGGCCCGCGAGCGACACGACCCCGCGCGGGGTCACGGCGCGCTGGCGCGGCACGTCGACGAAGAGCGCCGGGGGGCTCGCGCGCAGGCGCTCGAGGTCGGCCTCCTGCGCGACGCGCACCCCCGACCGGTCGACGATGCGGTAAGGCGCGGCGCCGGCGGTGCTCGGCCGGGTCGTGACGCCGACCCCGGTGCCGAGGGCGTCGCCGCAGAGCTCCTTCGTCACGGCGTCGCCGTGCGCGAGCCCGAGCTCGAAGAGGGCCGGGACGGCGTGCGCGTGCGGGAAGCGGTAGCCGCGGGGAACGGCGCTCCGGGCCACGGCGGAGAGGTGTCGGAGCGCCGAGGCCCGCCGGTTCGCGGCGAGCGCGTTGCGCGCGAAGAGCAGGCGCACTCGGGCCGCGAGGTACGCTGCGCCGTGCCGCACGAAGGCCCCGAGCGCGCGGCGCGCCGCGGACGCCGCAGCGGCGTGCTGCCTCCTCGCGAGCGCGAGCTCGGCCGTCGCCTCGTCGGCCATGGCGTCGAGCAGCGGGTCGGGCTGATCGAGCGTCTCGCGGATCGCCCGGGCCGCGCGCTGATCGGCCATGGCGACCTGGATCTCCCCGGCTCGCGCCGCGAAGGTCGATCGGATCAGGTGGATCTCGAGCGACAGCGCCGGGTCGCGGACCATCGCCGCGAGGTGGCGGGCGCGCGCCAGCTCCGTCCAGGCCCCCGCCGGGTCGCCCGCGCCCTCGCGCGCCCCGGCGCAGGCGGCGAGGCTGTTCGCCGCGCCGGCGAGGTCGCCGAGGCGCTCGCGGGTCTCCGCGGCCTCCTCGAACAGGCGCACGGCCTCGGCGAACCTCCCGGTCAGCGCGAGCGCCATTGCGAGGTTTGCCTGGACGCGCGCGCCGCGGGCGTCGCCGAGGTCGCCGCGGGCGAGGGCTCGCCGGTAGAGCGCGGCCGCTCGCCGCGGCTCGCCGGCGCGCATCGCGACGACGCCGAGCCCCGACAGCGCCTCCGCCTCCTCGACGAGGTCGTGCGCCCGCGCGGCCGCCCTCGCGGCGCGCTGGAAGGACGCCGCGGCGACGCCGATCTCGCCCCGCGCCAGGGCCACGCGCGCGGCGAGGTGCTCGACGGCGGCGAGCGCCGCGTCGGGTGAGAGCCGCCGCGCCTCCGCGAGCCAGCGCTCCGCGTGCTGGAGGCGCCCGACGCGCAGGGCCAGGCTCCCGGCGCGCGCGGCGATCACGGCCCGGGACGGCAACCAGCGCGGCCCCCGCCCGAACAGCGCGCGCAGCTCGGGCAGCCGGCTCGCCGCGAGGGCCCGCTCGTAAGCGCCCAGCGCGCCGGCGAGGTCGGCGGTGCGCTCGAGCGCGCGCGCTTGCAGCACGAGCACGAACGGCGGCGTCGGCGCGTCGCCCGCGGTCCAGTGAGCGAGCGCGTCGAGCAGCGAGGGCACCCACTGCCCCTCGACCGCGGCGAGCCCCCACCGCGCGAGGATCGACTCCGCCGCAGGGCGATCGCTCGCGGCGAGGTGATGATCGACCGCGAGCGCGAGGTCGCCCTCGGCGCCGCGCCGCTCGAAGAACGCGGCGCAAACCTGGTGGGCGCGCCGCCACCGCACGGGGTCGCGCGCCGCCAGCGCCGCGGCGGACGCGGACCGCCCCCGCGACGCCCGCGTCCACACGAGGTCCGCGCCGGCGCGGCGGAGCCACCCGCGCTCCTGCAGCGCGGCGAGGAGGCCCCCCGCGTCGACGAGCGCGAGATCGAGGCAGAGGTCGGCCCAGAGCGCGGGCGAGTGCCGGGCCGGGACGGCGCCGATCGGCAGCGCGCGAGCGAGGGACCGCGGGAGCGGAGATCCGGTGGCGCGCCTCATGTAACCGAGACGTAACTCGACCACCGTGGGCGATCAACGCGACCCTCGCGTCGTGGATCCCCCGCCGAAGCGCGCGCTGCCCGCGCGCGACACCCCGGGGCCCCCTGGAGGACGACGATGAACAGCCTTCGCTTGCCGCTCGCGATCTCGCTTCTCACCCTGGCCGCGTGCGCGGCGGGCGCCCCGTCGGGAGCGGCGTCCGGGGACGGCACCGACGGGATCCCCGGCGGAGGCGGGGGGAGCGGCGGCGGCCTCGGCACCGGCGGGGGATCGATCGGCGCGGGGGGGTCGAGCGGCACCGGGACGAACACGAGCACCTGTCTCAGCAGCACGTTCAAGGCCGAGGCCACGCCCGCGAGCCTGCTCTTCCAGCTCGACGTGAGCGGCAGCATGAACTGCGCCCCCAAGGACAGCGGCTGCGGCGTCGCGGACCCGAGCCCCGCGTCGCGCTGGGAGGTGTTCAAGACCCAGCTCGTCGCCGCCATGGAGACGCTGCCGAGCACGAGCAGCGCCGGGCTGATGCACTATCCGACGGGCAAGGGCGCGTTCCAGGGAGACCCCACGGGCTGCGCGCCGCAGGCGGCCGACGTCGCGCTCGCGCCCATCGCGACGTCGAAGGCACCGATCACCTCGGCTCTCGCGAAGATCGTCCCGCAGGGCGGGACTCCCACGCACGACGCGGTGACGGCCGCGCTCGCGACGCTCGCGGCCTCGCAGGCGCCCGGCAGCAAGTACCTGGTGCTCGCGACCGACGGACAGGCCACCTTCTGCGCCGGGTGCGACCTGTTCTGCACGAGTGACGAGCTCGCGGTCGACAACGACGCGCTCGCTCAGGCGGTCGGCGCCGCGGCGGCCAAGGGGATCCGGACCTTCGTGCTCGGCGCGCCGGGGTCCGAGGCGTTCCGGCCCGTCCTGTCGAAGCTCGCCGCGGCGGGCGAGACGCAGGCGTCGGTCGGCTGCTCGGACGCGGGCCCGAGCTACTGCCATTATGACATGACGACGGCCCCGGACTTCGGAGCGGCGCTGTCGCAGGCGCTCCTCGCGGTCGGCAAGAGCGCCCTCTCGTGCGTCTACGACATCCCGCCTCAGGACGGCAGCTTCGACACGGGCAAGGTGAACGTCGAGCTCACGGCCGACGGGAAGTCCGAGACGGTGCCGCGAGACCAGTCCCACGCAGACGGCTGGGACTACTCGGCGGACCTCACGCAGGTCATCCTGTACGGGCAGGCGTGCGAGGACGCCAAGGCCGCGCAGAATGGCGCCGTCACGATCCTCTACGGGTGTCCGACCGAGGTGCCGAAGTGACGTCGACGTAGGCCGACCGCGCGCTCCGTCCTCGCCGAATAGCCCTCCGGAGCTCGGCCGTCGCGGATTGCTGAACCTTTGCCCTCAGTCCAACCCCT
The DNA here is from genome assembly GCA_903906315.1 of uncultured delta proteobacterium. Lineage (GTDB taxonomy): Bacteria > Myxococcota_A > Polyangia > Polyangiales > Polyangiaceae > CAIVJW01. The sequence continues at coordinate 25,989 of CAIVJW010000271.1, forward strand.
CTCCCCCTGAGATCAGCCCAGCCCCTCTGCCACTGAGAGAGGTCGAACCTCGAAATGCACCGGCACGAATGCCGGTGCAGGGCCGCCAAGAAGCCCTGCATGGCAGGGCTCGGATCGATCCGAGCCCGGCCGAAGGCTCGGCTTCTTGGTCGCTTAGGGCCCGCGCAGAAACAAGAGAAGTGATCCCATGGAGACGAAGAGGCAGGAAGTCCGATCAGCCCTCCCCGCCTCCTCGCCTTCATGTTTCACCAATCCATGCGCGGGCCCTTCGCACTGGCTTTCAAGCCGGTGATCGAAAGGGGCGGTGAAGCTCGATGTCGCCGATCCATGGATCCGTCCAGGGCCAAACCGGCGCGACCGTCCACGCTGGATGTGTCCGCGGGCCCGCCGGTCGCGCCGGCGTGGCGCGCCCAACGGAATTAGACGGAGCTGCGGAACGACTGTAGCCCGTCATGGTAAGTACGCCCTTCGGCCCTGCTGGCTGCACGGGCGGAATCGTCGAGGCGACTCCGCGTCGGCGCAGCGGGAAGCGGCACGATTAGCGCCCATTCCCGAGCGCCACGCTGCGCGCGAGGCGCCGAGGCCGCCGCCGGCCGACGAGGATTGCAGCGCGGCGGCTAGTAAATCGGACGCGCTTCTCGTAGCGTGATCGAGACTCGTGCATCCCTTCGCCGCGCGCGAGGTCCCATGACGCACGTACGTACGTGACGAGCGTGGCCCCGTGGCCTGGCCCGTCCCGTCGAGTCCGCAGCGGTCTGGAGAGGTCGGCGATTCGCGCCCGACAGGCCATTGGCGTGCGACAAGGCCGAATTCGACCGTCCTGGACGGAGCGCAGGAGTTGCGGTGTGCCGCACGCTGGGCCCTTGGGACGCTGCGAGGACCCGACCCCATGCTCAAGTCCGTCAAGTCCAAGCTCTTTGCCATTCTCGTCGGAATGGTGGCCGTGGTGCTGGTCGTGGCCGGTGTGAGCTTTCGGGCTCGCCAGCAGGCCGACGTGGCGCTCGACGAGGTCATCACGAACCAGCTGCCCTCGGCGATCGCCCTCGGCCGCGTCTCGTCGGCGCTGGTCGGCGTCAGGCTCTGGACGCGGCTCGGCGTGGTGGACCTCGCGGCCCAGAGCCAGGAGCGGGGCGCGGTCGACCGGCAGCGGCGTGACGCCGCGCTCGTCGAACTCGAGCGGGCGTGGTCGGACTACGCGGCGCTGCCCATGGGCCCCCAGGAGGTCGAGCTGTGGCGCGACTTCACCGCTCGATTCTCCACCTTCAAGTCCGAGAACGAGCAGGTCTGGGCGGCCGTCGCCAGCAAGGACGTGGATCGGTCCCAGGCGCACCTCGAGCCGCACCAGCAGGTCACCGTCTTCGCTCTCGAAGCCCTCGGCAAGGTGGTCGAGTTTCAGGCGGCCGGCGGTCGTCGTCAGCGCCTCGAGGTGCGCGAGACGCACGCCTCGGCGAACTGGCTCCTCCTCGGGGTCGTCCTGGCGTCGCTCCTCTCCATCGTTCTCGCTGGAACGCAGCTCGTTCACGGGATCGTCTCGCGCACCACCGCGCTCAAGGACGGAGCCGACAGCCTCGCGCGCGGCGACTTCGACGTGGAGCTCGCCGAGCGCAGCGAGGACGAGTTCGGCGCGCTTCACGACGCGATGCGCGGCGTGGTCGATTCGCTGCGCGACTCGGCTCGCGCCGCCGCCTCGGTCGCGAATGGGGATCTCGACGTGCAGGTCGTCCCGAGGGGCCCTCGCGACCAGCTGGCGACCACGATCAATCGCATGGTGCGCAACCTCAAGGACACCGCTCGACAGGCGAACCTCATCGCTCTCGGCGACCTCAGCGCCGAGTTCAGCCCCGGCAGCGAGAAGGACGAGCTCGGCATCGCGCTCCGCACGATGACCGCAAACCTGCGCGAGGCGACGGCCGCCGCGGATGCGATAGCGGACGGGGACCTCGGCGTCGGGGTCGTCGCGAAGGGCCCCCGCGACGTGCTGGCGTCCGCGATCAACCGCATGGTCGCCACCCTCAAGAACACGGCCCGGCAGGCCAACCAAATCGCCGTCGGTGACTTCACGGCGGACGTCGTCCCCCGCGGCGTGAAGGACGAGCTCGGCCTCGCGCTGAAGACGATGACGGAGACGCTCCGCGAGTCCACCGCCGCAGCGGAGGCCGTCGCCAACGGGCACCTCGACGTCGTGGTGGCCTCCAAGGGCCCGCGGGACGCGCAGGCTGCCGCCGTCAACCGCATGCTCGGGATCCTGAAGGAGGCCTCCCGCCAGGCCAACCTCATCGCCGCTGGCGACTACTCGGAGGACATCGTCCCCCGCAGCGACCAGGACGAGCTCGGCATCGCCCTCCAGCGAATGACGGTCGCCCTGCGGGACGCGGCGCGCGAAGCCCGCGACAGCGACTGGATGAAGAGCGGGGTCGCCAAGATCAACGAGCTCGTGCTCGGACAGGACGACCCGCAGGTGCTCGCGACCGTGGCCGTCAGCGCGGTGGCCCGCCACCTCGACGCCAAGGTCGGCGTCCTCTACGTCCTCGACGAGGACGCCGAGGGGCCCGTGCTCCGCCTGTTCGGATCGTACGCCTACGCGGAGCGGAAGAACCTCGCGAGTCGGTTCCGGATCGGAGAGGGGCTCGTGGGGCAGGCGGCCCTCGAGCGCAAGCAGATCGTCATTCAGAACGCTCCCGAGGACTACGTCCGCGTCGTCTCCGGCCTCGGCGAGATGCTGCCGCGCAACATCTGCGTAGCGCCGATCCTCTACAAGGAGCAGCTCCGAGCGGTCGTCGAGCTCGGCACGCTGTCACCGCTGAGCCGCATTCAGCAGGAGTACGTCGACCAGGTGGCGGCGGTCGTCGGGACGGCGCTCGAGATCGCGCGCAACCAGGAGGTCGTCGGCAAGCAGCAGGCCGAGCTGCGGGTCAGCAACGACGAGCTGAAGCAACAGCAGCGGTCGCTCGAGCTTTCCAGCCAGGAGCTCAAGGCGCAGCAGGTCGAGCTCGAGCAGTCCAACGAGGAGCTCGAGGTCCAGATGCGGCGCACGCAGGAGTCCGAGGCTCGGCTCAAGGTGCAGCAGCGCGAGCTCGAGGGGACGAACCAGGAGCTCGAGGAGCGCAACCGGAGGACCGAGCAGCAGAAGCTGGAGATCGAGCGGGCTGGACGCGACCTCGCGACCCAGGCGGAGGAGCTCGCGACGGCCAGCAAGTACAAGTCCGAGTTTCTCGCCAACATGTCGCACGAGCTGCGGACGCCGCTCAACAGCCTGCTCCTGCTCGCCCGGTCGCTGCGCGACGACAGGGACGGCAACCTCACCCCCGACCAGAAGGAGTCGGCCGGGGTCATCTTTGCCAGCGGCAATGACCTGCTCAACCTGATCAACGAGATCCTCGACCTCGCCAAGATCGAGGCCGGGCGCATGGACCTGCGGCTCGAGACGGTGGAGCCGGCGGACGTCGCGCGCACCCTCGTGCAGCAGTTCGACCACATGGCGCGCAGTCAGGGGCTCACCCTCGAGGTGAAGGTCGAGCCGGGCTTGCCCGAGCGCTTCGTCACGGACCCGAAGCGGCTGGGCCAGGTGCTGAAGAACCTCGTCGGCAACGCGCTGAAGTTCACCGACAAGGGCGGCGTGACGGTCCGTATCGCGCCGGCCGGCCCGGGAGTGGACCTCTCGCGCAGCGGGCTCGGCGCGGGCAGGGCGGTGGCCATCCGTATCGTCGACACGGGGATTGGAATCCCCCAGGACAAGCAGAAGGTCATCTTCGAGGCGTTCCAGCAGGTCGACTCGGGCGATCGCCGTCGCTACGGCGGCACGGGCCTCGGCCTGTCCATCTCGCGCGAGATCGTGGCGCTGCTCGGAGGCGAGATCCAGCTGCAGAGCGAGCCGGGCGTCGGGTCGACGTTCACGCTCTACCTGCCGTTCGAGACCCGCGGGGCCCAGCCGCCGGGGCCCGAGTCGACCCGGCCTGTCGTGAGCGCGCGTCCGCGGTCCCACACGCCCGCCTCCGGCCTCCCCGTGGTGGCGAGCGCTCCTGTCGTCGACGGCGTCTCGGATGACCGCGACGCCATCGAGGACCAGGACCGCACGATCTTGATCATCGAGGACGACGCGCGCTTCGCCGCCGTGCTCGCCAAGGAGGTGCGCCGCCGGGGCTTCAAGTGCCTGGTCGCCCTGCGGGGCGCGGACGGGCTGACCCTGGCCAGGAGCTTCCGGCCGACCGGGGTCATCCTCGACATCAACCTCCCCGACACCAACGGGTGGTCGGTGCTCGCGGCGCTCAAGCAGGACGTCGACACCCGCCACGTGCCGGTGCACATCGTCTCGGCCGAGGACGCGACGCTGGAGGGGCTGCGGATCGGGGCGATCGGCCACGCCCACAAGCCGCTGCGGACCGAGGACATCGACGCCGTGCTCGCGACGATCGAGAAGTCCTCCGCGACGGCCGAGAAGACCGTCCTCGTGGTCGAGAACGACCCTGTGATGAGCCGCGCGACCTGCCGGATCATCGGCAATGGCAACGTACACGTGCAGGAGTGCGCGACGGGGCTCGAGGCGCTGGCGGCCCTGCGCAGGCGGCGCTTCGACCTGCTCGTGCTGGACCTCGGGCTGCCCGACATGCAGGGGCTCGCGCTCCTCGAGGCGGCGAGCGCCGAGAAGATCCCGATGCCTCCGGTCATCGTCTACACCGTCCGCGACCTCACCCTGGACGAGGAGACCCACCTGCGGCAGTACGCGAGCTCCATCATCATCAAGGACGTCCGATCCCAGGAGCGCCTGACCGACGAGGTCGCGCTCTTCCTCCACCGGGTGGTGAACGACCTGCCGGAGGAGAAGCGGCTCACGATTCGCCACATCTACGAGTCCGACGAGCAGCTCCGGGGCAAGAAGATCCTGATCGTCGAGGACGACATGCGGACGATGTTCGCGATGTCGAAGCTCCTCGCGAGTCATGGGGTCAACCCGGTCAAGGCCGCCGACGGCCAGCAGGCGTTGACGCTCCTCGACGCGCAGCCGGACGTGGACCTCGTCCTGCTCGACATGATGATGCCCGTGATGGACGGCTACGAGGCGGCGCAGCGGATCCGGAGTCAGGAGCGGTTCGGCAACCTGCCCATCATCGCGCTCACGGCCAAGGCGATGAAGGAGGACCGGCAGAAGTGCATCGACGCGGGCGCCACGGACTACCTGTCGAAGCCGGTCGACCAGGACCGGCTCGTTTCGCTGCTGCGCGTCTGGCTCTGTCGCTGAGACGGGTGGGCCGGGGCTCGGGCGCAGCCGACCTCGCCGCCGCGGCAGCAGCCGTCAGGCGGCGGCGGGGCTGCGGCGACGTCGATTGGGCGTCGCGCGGCCGGCCTTCGCCCTGGTCGAGGTGGCCGGCTCGTCGCCCGGCGGGCTGCGGCGGGCGTCCGGCTTGAAGAAGGTGTAGCCGGCGCCTCGGCAGGTGCTGCACGGCAGGACCGTCGTCTCGTACCGCAGGACCATGCGGCGATAGCGAAGGCGGTAGCTCGCGGTCCCCGGGCTGACCCCCAGCATGTTCGACCGCAGGTACGCGGCCCGACTCTGCGACCGCGCCTCGGTGCCCCTCCCGTCGCCGTCGCAGCAGCGGCACTGGCTGCCCGCCACGCAGATGAGCACGCTGCTTCCCAGGCAGACAGGGCACTGTGCGACGTCGAAGTGGCCAGCGCTCGACAAGCTCGCCACGGTCGTGCCGGCTCCGCCGCAGCGCTTGCAGCAAACCTCGACCAGCGTGAGGTCGAGGAGATCGGGCGAGATACCGTCGTCGGCCGACGCGAGCTGGTCGCGCTCGGCGAGGCCCTGCGGACTCAACAGGTACGACTGAGCCTCTCGAAGAGCGGTCAGTCGTCGAGTGGCAGACTCGTGCATTGCCGCGGGTAGGCGGTCTGGATGCCAGACGAACACCGCCTCACGGTACGCCCTGCGAATCTCCTCGACGGTCGCGTCCGGCTCGACGTAGAGGAGCCTCAGGCAGTGCTCGGCATTGCAGGTCACGTTTCACCTCGGAGTGCGCAGGCTACCTGCCTGCGCGCCGAGGCCCAAGAAACCGGTGACCGCGCGCGGTATGTCCTGGGCGCCCGGCGATCCGAGGGCGCCGGTCATCCCTCGAGGACCCGCGGAGTCGCGCCGCGTGAATGCCCCGGGCGGAACGGTGGCCGTGGGCTGCTTCGGGGGAGGCAACCGCACCATTTGCGTGCGGGTGCTTCGGTGAATTGCGCTGTATTTGTTTGGCGAAACACGCAAATTGGCACTCAAGATTCCGCGGACGCACCCGACTAATACAGTGACGAATGGGCCCCGAGAATGCAGCTTCGGCACGTCCAGATCTGCCCGCGCAGGGCGGGAGTGTGGACGGAATCCGGGTCCCCCCGCGCGCCGGGGGATCGGCGAACGACGCCGCCTGCGTCCGGCGTGAAGCCAGGCGCCGAGTGGCGCTTCCGTGCTGGACGCACGCGGTCGTCGGCTGGCGGGGCCATTCTGCGGGTCGGAGTCGGCGAGTCGCGCGCCGCGGCTGTCGACCTCCGCGTGCGCCCCGGCACGGCTCGAGGGCACCGCGCTCGAGCTGCGCCGACCTGACCCCCTCCTCGCTTCCTGGGTATCCCCTCCGAGCTCTCCTGTAGGCGAGCCACGGCTGCAACTACGAAAACGAAGGACACCAAGAATGGCACTCATCAAGAAGTTCTCCGGTGCAGCAAAGGCCGTCACCCCGGCCGCGGGCACGACCTCCGCGGTCGTCGTGCGCGAGGCCGAGGCCCAGCGCAAGAAGGCGCGCACCCTCGGCAAGCAGCAGCAGGCCGCCGAGCGGATCGCCGCCGCGACCGGGGAGCTCTCCTCGGGCATCAACGAGGCGGCCTCGGCCGCCGAGGAGCTGAAGCGGGCCGCCGACCAGATCGCCACCGGCGCGGAGCAGGCCTCCAGCGCGGCGCAGGTCTCGATGGCGGCCTTCAAGCTGGTGACCGCCGCGATCGCGCGCCAGCTGTCGAACGCGGACATCAGCCAGGGCAAGGGGGAGGTCTCGCAGACGCTCGTCGGCAAGACGAGCGGAGACGTCGCCAGCCTGATCACGAACATCGCCGTCGCGGGGCAGCGGCAGATCGCCTCCGTCGGCATGGTGGTCGAGCTCGAGAAGCAGGCCGCCAACATCGGCGACATCGTCAAAGCGGTCGCGCGCATCGCCGACCAGACGAACCTGCTCGCCCTGAACGCGGCCATCGAGGCCGCCCGGGCCGGCAAGCACGGCAAGGGCTTCGCCGTCGTGGCCGACGAGGTGCGCACCCTCGCCGAGACCTCGGAGAAGAGCGCGAAGCAGATCCAGGACCTGGTCGGGCAGATCCAGCAGGACGTCAAGGCCATCGCCGACGGCATCACGAGCTCGGCGAAGACGGTCGAGGGCGAGGTCGAGAAGGGGAAGGTCATCACCCTCCAGCTCGAGCAGATCCGCACGGACGTCATCGAGGTCGTGCGCGGCATCACGGAGATCGCGACCGGCGCCAAGCAATCGGACGGCGCGGCCAACCAGGCGCTCAAGGCCTCCGAGGAGATCGCCTCGGCGGCCCTCGAGCAGTCCGCCGCCGCCGACGAGGCGACCAAGACGGTCGCGCAGCAGTCGCAGGCGCTCGCGGAGTCCGAGCAGGCGGCCCAGGCCCTGTCGGAGCTGGCCGAGGACCTGAAGAACTCGAGCGACGTCGCCAAGAGCGCCGAGCAGGTGGCGTCCTCCGCGGAGGAGCTGTCGTCGGCCGTGCAGGAGATCAACCGCGCGAGCGGCCAGATCATGACGGCGATCGAGCAGATCCGAAAGGGCGCGCAGACCTCGGCGGCGGCGTGCGAGGAGTCCGCGACGGCGGTGAACCAGATCGAGAAGGGCGTCGAGGTCGCGCAGCAGCGGGCCAAGGCGAGCGGCGAGAAGCTGCGGACCGTTCAGGCGCTGCTCGTCACGAACAAGACCTCGGTCGACGAGCTCATCATCGGCATCACGTCGTCGGTGCGGGGCACGCAGGAGAGCATCAAGAAGGTCAAGGACCTCGAGGGCGTGTCGCGGCGCATCGACAAGATCGTCGAGGCCATCACCACCGTCTCGATCCAGACCAACATGCTCGCGGTCAACGGGTCCATCGAGGCCGCGCGCGCCGGGGAGTTCGGCAAGGGGTTCGTCGTGGTGTCGACCGACATCCGGAACCTGGCCCGCGATTCGGCCGAGAACGCCGACCGCATCAAGGACCTGGTGAAGGCCGTGCAGGACCAGATTCGGCTCGTCAGCGTCGACCTGGAGGACATCGTCAAGTCCGCCCTCGGCGAGGTGGAGCAGGCCAAGGCGTCCACCGCGAACCTGGTGCAGATCGAGGCCGGGATCGTGGTGATCGACCGCGGGACCCAGGAGATCCTGGCGGCTTCGATGGACATCGCGACGAGCATCGTCCAGGCGAAGAAGGGCATCGAGCAGATCGCCACGGCGTCGCAGGAGGCCGAGAAGGCCGCGAACGAGGCCGCCGCTGCCGCGACCCAGCAGTCCAAGGGGGCCGAGGAGCTGGCGAGCGCGATCGAGGAGATCTCGTCGCTGGCCGACGAACTGCAAAGCGCAGCCTAGGAGGCCGTCATGACGACAGAATCACTCGAAGCTTCGGCCGGTCCGTCCCGCCGCGCAGAGAGCGGCTCCGAGGAGCGGTCCTCGGATACCCGGCAGTTCGTCACGTTCATCACCGGCGGCGAGGTCTTCGCCGTCGACATGGCCCCCGTGCAGGAGATCATCCGGGTCCCCGAGGTGATGCGGGTGCCGCTGGCCCCGCGCGCGCTCGACGGGCTCGCGAACCTGCGGGGCAAGGTGTTGCCCATCATCTCGCTGCGGCGCATGTTCGGCTTCGCCGAGCAGGAGCACGACGACGCGACGCGCGCCGTCATCGTCGACGTGGGGCAGCCGCTCGGCTTCGTCGTCGACCGCGTGGCCAGCGTCGTCGGGGTGGAGCCGAGCAAGATCGAGGGTGTCAGCGCGATTGGCAGCACCGTCGATACGGAGCTGCTGTCCGGCATCATCAAGGACGTGGGCGGCCACGCCATGATCATGGTGCTCAATTTCGAGAAGCTCATCCAGCGTGAGTTCAAGGAGATCGCCAGCGCGGTGAAGGCCGCGAACGGCGGTGGATCCGTCGCAGCCAGCGGGGAGACGGAGGAGCAGGAGACCGAAGGCAACGACGAGCTTCAGCTCGTGAGCTTCGACGTCGAGGCGCAGGAGTACGCCATCGCGATCGAGGACGTTCAGGAGATCGTCCAGGCGCCCGAGACGATCATCCACATCCCTCACTCGCAGTCCCACGTGCTCGGCATGATGACCCTGCGCAGCCGCCTGCTGCCGCTGGTCAGCCTGCGCCGCATGTTCGACCTGCCCGACCGGCCGCTCGACGAGAAGAGCCGTATCGTGGTGCTCGCGCTGGGGAGCGCTTCGGTCGGTATGGCCGTCGATGGGGTGAGCGAGGTGCTGCGGGTCTCCAAGGACCACGTGGACGCCATGCCCGTCCTGCTCGCCCGCATGGGAGATCTCTCGGATATCGCCCAGATCTGTCGCCTCGACCAGGGAAAGCGGCTGGTGTCGATCATCACGGCGCGCGCCCTGTTCGACAACTCGAGCATCAAGGAGGCGCTGACCGCCGTGAGCCAGAGGGACGGAGCCGTGGAGGAGAGCGCCGAACGGGACGAGGGCCAGGACGACGACGACGAGCAGCTCGTGGTGTTCCGGCTGGACAAGGAGGAGTTCGGCGTGCCGATCGCCAGCGTCCAGGAAATCGTGCGCGTACCGGACACGCTCACGCGGGTGCCGCACGCTCCTCCCTTCGTCGAGGGCGTGATCAACCTGCGCGGGAGCATGCTGTCGGTCGTCGACCTCCGCGTGCGGCTCGGGCTCCGGCCCGTGGCGCGATCGGACAGTCAGCGCATCATGGTGTTCCTGCTCGACGGCATGCGCACCGGGTTCATCGTCGACCAGGTGGCCGAGGTGCTCAAGATCCCGAAGGCCGCAATCGAGCCGGGGCCGAGGTTCTCCGGGCGTCAGAGCCGGCTGCTGTCGAGGATGGCCAATCTCGAGAAGCAGAAGCGCATGGTCCAGCTGATCGAGCCGGCCCATCTCCTCGAGGACGAGGAAGTCGCGGCCATGGCCGGCGCGGCGGGTTGAGGTGACGCGATGGTCAAGCTGCTCATCGTCGACGATTCGGCGCTGATGCGCCGCCAGCTGACGCAGGTCTTTGCGTCCGCTGGCGGTTTCGAGGTCCGGCAGGCCAGAAACGGGCTGGAGGCGGTGGAGCAGAACCGCGAGTTCCAGCCGGATGTCGTGACGCTCGACATCAACATGCCGGAGATGGACGGCTTGACCGCGCTGTCGCTCATCATGGCCGAGCGACCGGTGCCGGTGGTGATGGTCTCGTCGCTGACCGAGCGCGGGGCCATCGCCACGTTCGAGGCCCTGAATCTGGGGGCCGTCGACTACATCGCCAAACCGGAGGGAACGATCTCTCTCTCGATGGAGTCGGTGCGGGAGGCGCTGATCAGCAAGGTGCGCGGCGCGGCCGGCGCCAAGCTGCGGAGGAAGCGGGCGACGCCCGGCGAGCTGTCCGCGCCGGAGATCCGGGCGGTCGGCGTGCCCCGGCAGGACCCGGGGCGGCGCGGTGTGGCGGGCGGGGGCGTGGTGGTCGTCGGGGTCTCGACCGGGGGTCCCCGGACGCTGGAGGAGATCCTGCCGAAGCTGCCCGCCGACTTCCCGTGGCCGGTGCTGATCGCGCAGCACATGCCCGCGGCGTTCACCAAGAGCTTCGCCGACCGGATGAACGATCACTGTGCCGTCGAGGTGCTCGAGGCAAATCACCCGATGGCCGTGGAGCCGGGGAAGGTCTACATCGGTCGCGGCGGCGCCGACCTCGTGGTGGCGAGGCGGGCGGGCAAGCTCTTCGCGCTGCCGAAGCCGGAGTCGTCGCAGTTTCTCTGGCATCCCTCGGTGGAGCTGCTCGGCCTCACGGTGCTCGAGCACTGCGACCCGACGAAGGTCATCGCGGTGATGCTCACCGGCATGGGGTCCGACGGGTCGGTGGCCTTCGCGGAGATTCGCCGGCGCGGCGGGCGCACCGTCGCGGAGTCCGAGCAATCGGCGGTGGTGTTCGGGATGCCCGCGGAGCTCATCCGGCTCGGGGGTGCCACGCTGGTCCTGCCAGCGGAGAGCATCGCCACGCAAATCATGCTCTGGGCCGGAAGCTGAATCGAGGCCATGGCACTCATCAAGACGCAAGCAACCGGCGCCGTCCGGGCCGAGGAGCGCAAGCGGGGGCGGTCGTGCGCGGACCTTCGGGCGCAGCTCGGAGACCCGGATTCGACGGCGCGGCGCTGGGCCGTGCGCGACATCGTCGCCTGTCCCGAGGCCTCCGCCTCCCTGGTGGAGCGACTGAAGTTCGAACCCGTGGCGATGGTGCGGGAGGTGATCTTCACCTCGCTGACCCGGCTCGGCGACGCGGTCGCGGTCGCGGGGCTGGTCGAGTGCCTCCGCAGCGAGGACGCCGCCGTGCGGAGCGGCGCCATCGAGGCGATGCAGCAGCTGCCCGACGAGGTGGCGCCGATCATGCACGGGCTCCTGACGGACCTGGACCCGGACGTCCGCATCTTCGCCGTCAACATCCTCGAGTCCCTCCGTCACCCCGACGTGGAAGGCTGGCTGATCCGGGTGATCGAGACCGACCCGCACGTCAACGTCTGTGCTGCGGCGGTGGACTTGCTCGGGGAGGTCGGAACCGCGGCAGCGCAGGAGCCGCTCGCCCGGCTGAAGGTCCGGTTCGGCTACGAGCCGTACATCCAGTTCGCCGCCGACCTGGCCTTGCGACGCGCGGGAGAAACCTGAGGTGGCTACGGCGAAGGTCATCATCAGCGACGACGACTTCCAGAAGTTCCGCGAGTTTTTCTATCGAAAGACCGGGATCAGCTTCGAGCCGACGAAGCGGTACTTCGTCGACAAGCGCCTCGTCGAGCGCATCGAGGCGACGGGCACGGGCACGTTCTTCGCGTACTTCACGATGCTGCGCTTCCAGGCGTCGTGCGAGGAGCTGCAGCAGGTCACCAACCTGATGACCGTGAACGAGACGTACTTCCTGCGGGAGGAGTACCAGTTCGAGTGCCTGGTGAATTCGCTGCTGCCCGACATCGTGGCGCGGAGAGCGGGCCGGACCCCCATTCGTATCTGGTGCATCCCGTCGTCCTCGGGAGAGGAGCCGTACTCCATCGCCATGTATCTGCTGGAGCGGTGGCCCGGGATCGAGGAGTGGGACGTCGAGATCATCTCCTCCGACATCGACACCGACATCCTGGACAAGGCGCGTGAAGGGCTCTATTCGGCCCGGTCCGTGCAGAATCTGCCGCCGGAATGGCTGAATAGGTACTTCACCCAACGAGGCGATCACTTCCAGATCTCCCGGTCGCTTCAGGAGGCGGTGGAGTTCACCCGCGTGAACGTGGCGGACCCGGGCGACACGAGGCACTACCGGGACTTCGACATCATCTTCTGCCGCAACCTGCTGATCTACTTCGACGACGTCTCCCGCAAGGCGGCGGCCGAGACGTTCTACGATGCCTTGAGGCCGGGCGGCTTCGTCTGCCTCGGGCACTCCGAATCGATGAGTCGCATCTCCTCGCTGTTCAAGGTGCGGAAGTTCCCGGAAGCCATCGTGTATGACAAGCCTGTAGAGGGAGTGCGATGAAGCGCATCCTGATCGTCGATGATGCGGCCACGGTGCGTATGTATCATCGGAGCATCCTCGCGTCCGCGGGCTACGAGGTACACGAGGCGATGAACGGCATCGAGGCGCTCGAGAAGTGCCTGTTGACGCCCTGCGATCTGTACGTCGTGGACATCAACATGCCGAAGCTCGACGGCTACGCCTTCATCAGCCAGCTGCGCCTCGAGCAGGTGCCCCAGGCGCCGGTCATCATGGTGTCGACCGAGTCCGCGTCTCGCGACGAGCTGAAGGCCTACCGGGCCGGGGCCAACAGCTACTTCTACAAGCCCGTCAACGCCGTGCGACTGCTCATCTACGTCCGGCTGCTCCTGGGGGTGCGCGCGTGACTCCTCTGCTCGAACAATTCCTCTCCGAGGCCCGCGACGCGCTGCAGGGGATCGGCGAGCGGCTGATCCAGCTCGAGGAGACACCGGATGACCCCGCCGTCATCAACGAGCTGTTTCGGCTGGTCCACACCCTGAAGGGGAACAGCGGGCTGTTCGACTTCCCCGAGATGACCCGCGTGCTCCACGCGGGCGAGGACCTGCTGGACGCCGTGCGAGAGGGCCGCCTTTCGTACTCGCACGCGCTGGCGGACCAGCTGCTCGACGCGGCCGATTTCGTCGGCATCCTGTGCGACGAAGCGGAGCTCGAAGGCGGGGTCAAGGCCTCCCACGGCGCCGACGCCGTGCGGCTGGCAGAGGCGCTGCGAGCCCTGGTGTCGGGGCCGGCCGCTTCGCCGGAGGCGGCCGGAGGCGCCGGCGCCCCGAGCGACGGACGAGGGGGATCGTCTGCCCCGGGGGCCGCCGCCGGCCAGACGGAGCTGCCGCTCGCGGCGGTTCCGCATGCCATTCGGCTCGATGCCTGGCAACGCGCTCGAGACGGTGAAGCTCTGCACTGGCTCTCGTACGTGCCGGCGGCGGACTGCTTCTTCCAGGGGGACGACCCGTTCTTCACGGCCCGCCAGGTGCCCGGCGTGCTCTGGGGTCGCGTCGTGGTGCGGGAGCCGTGGCCCGGCCTGTCGGAGCTCGACGCCTATCGCTGCGCGCTGAGCTTCGAGGTCCTCGCGGCCGGCCCGGTGGAGGAGCTGGATTCCCACTTCCGCTACGTCGCCGACCAGGTCCGCGTCCGTGCGGTGGATCCCGGGTGGCTCGTCGCCTCGCAGGAGGGAGCGCCGCCCGGCGCGACGGTGACCCGCGCGGTGGCGTCACCCGGCCTGCTCGCCGAGGAGCGCGTGGCCCTGGAGTCGATCTTCGCCGCGCAGCGGCGGATCCTCGAGCTAGACGACCACCCGCCGTGGGAGCGCGGGCGAATCGAGGCCGTCGCGGGCGTGCTGATTCATTGCTGCGAGGCGACGGGCGACTCCACCTCGCGAGGGGCGATCGAGGCGGCGCTCGAGCAGACGCTGGCTTTGGGCAACTGCGCTCCTCTGCTGGCCTGGCTCGACCGTCGCACGGTGGTCGCACCGGAGGCCGCGCTGCCGACGCCGGCTGCGAAGGTGGCCTCGGCGGCGGCCCGCCCGGCCAAGCCGGAGGAGGGCCCGCGCTTCGGCCGGCGCACCGAGGACCAGGCCGGGGCCAGCCATCTGAAGGTGGACAAGGTCAAGGTCGATCGGCTGATGAACCTGATCGGCGAGATGATCGTGTCGAAGAACGCGCTGCCGTACCTCGCCCAGCGGGCTGAGGTGCAGTACGGCGTGCGCGATCTGGCGCGGGAGCTGACGGCCCAGTATGCGGTCATCAACCGCATCGCCGAGGAGATGCAGGACGCCATCATGCAGGTGCGCATGATGCCCGTCTCGATGGTCTTTCAGCGATTCCACCGGCTCGTGCGGGACCTTTCGCACAAGCTCGGCAAGGAGGTGCAGCTCGTCCTCGAGGGCGAGGAGACCGAGGCCGACAAGAACATCATCGAGTCGCTCGCCGACCCGCTCATCCACATCGTCAGGAACAGCCTCGACCACGGGCTCGAGTCCTCGGAGGTGCGCCTCGCTTGCGGCAAGCCGGCCGCGGGGGTGCTGACGCTGCGAGCGACGCACGAAGCGGACCGGGTCCGGATCGACGTCCTCGACGACGGTCGCGGGATCGATGTCGGGACGCTCAAGCGCAAGGCTCGGGACAAGGGCCTCATCGACCAGGCCACCTTCGACCGAATGACCGACCGGGAGGCGCTGAACCTCGTCTTCGAGGCCGGGCTGTCCACGGCCGCGGTCGTGTCCGACGTGTCCGGCCGCGGGGTGGGGATGGACGTCGTCCGGACCGCGGTGGAGCACCTCAACGGCACCGTCTTCCTCGAGAGCGAGGTCGGCCGAGGCACCCGCATCAGCATCACCGTGCCGCTCTCCATGGCCGTGACGCAGGTCATGATCGTCGAGTCGGACGGGCAGCTCTTCGGCGTACCGATAGACCACGTCGTCGAGACCGTGCGAGTGCCTCGCGCGGCCCTCCGGATGATCAAGCACAGCCAGACGACCGCGCTCCGCGGGCGCATCGTGCCCTTGAGGGCCCTCAACGACTGGCTGAACATCCCGGCGGAGCCCAGGGTGAACGAGGACGACGAGCTGGCCGTGCTCATGGTCCGGGTCGGTCGGGAGGTGCTGGGGCTCGTGCTGGACGAGTTCCGCGAGACCGTCGACGTCATTCAGAAGCCGCTGAGCGGCGTGCTCGCTGGGCTGTCCGCCTACTCGGGCTCGGCCCTCCTCGGCGACGGGTCGGTGCTGATGGTGCTCGATCCGAAGGAGATCGTTTGATGCCGATCGAATTCACGGAAGACCGGGTGGAGTGTCGCGACCTCGTCGGCGTCGCCGAGGCGGAGGAGCTGCTCGAGTGGCTGCAGTGCTGGCCTGCCGCCCAGGTGGACCTGCTCGGCTGCACCCACCTGCACCCGGCGACCTTGCAGGTGCTCCTGGCAGCCGGTACGCGGGTCGCGGCCTGGCCGGAGGACGCGTCCCTGCGGGCGTGGCTGGAGACCATCTTGAAGGGCGCCGCGAAGCGCGAGGAGGACGACCGCGATGGCGAAGAGCATTCTCCTCGTTGACGACTCGGCGACGATGCTGATGAGCGTCAAGTCGATCCTGGAGATCGGCGGCTTCAAAGTGGAGACGTCCAGCGACGGGTTGCAGGCGCTCAACAAGCTCAAGGGCGGCAGCAAGCCCGACCTGATCATCACCGACATCAACATGCCGAACATGGGCGGGCTCGAGTTCATCCAGAGCGTGCGGGCGCTGCCCGGGTTTCGGTTCCTGCCGATCTTGACGCTGACGACGGAGAGCCAGACCGCCAAGCGCGACGAGGGCCGTCGGCTGGGCGCGACCGGCTGGCTCGTGAAGCCCATCTCCGGTCCCGACCTGATCAAGGTCATCAAGCAAGTGCTACCCGGGGTGTGACATGGACGTCGGGAGACGCGGAGGCGACCTCTCCGGCGGCACGCCCCGCGTGCTGACGGCGGCGGAGGATGGGATCCTGGTCGAGAACCGCGAGGCTCTGCAGGCGGTCCTGGCGTCCGTGTCTCCTCTGACGGACCTCCTGCAGGCGCACCTCACGAGGACCAGCAAGACGACGGAGGCCGCTGCGCTGGCCCTCCTACAGCGGCTGACGGACGTGGAGACGGACGCTTCGCGGCTGCTCGTCAGCCTGGGCGTGGCCCGTGACAAGGCGACGTTGCTCAACAACGAAGCGCAGACGCTGATCCGAGAGAGCCGGCTGCGTCTCGCCGAGATGGACGTGTACCGGCGCGATCGCGAGCGGCAGACGCAGGAGGACCGGGTCGACATCCAGCGGCTGTTCGAGCAGGTCGAGCAGCTGCGGCCGATGACCGAGATGATCCGGGAGATGACCATCCAGACGAACATGCTCGGCATCAACGCCGCCATCCAGGCCGCGCACGCGGGGCCGGTCGGGCGCGGCTTCGCCGTCGTGGCGGGCGAGATGCGCGCGCTGGCCACGCAGGTCAAGTCGGGCGTGGTGCGCATCGAGGCGAGCTTGTCGGGCGTGCTCGGGGCCGTGCAGAGGAGACTGGATGCGACGTGGCGGGCGCAGAGCCAGGTCGGCGCCGAGGCGGCGTGGCTCACGACGCTGACGTCGAGCATGGCGAGGCTGTCGGCGAACTGCGAGAACAGCTCGGGGGAGCTGAACGCCCTGGCCGAGAAGACCTACCAGGCGGTGGGTTCGATCCGGTCCGTGGTCATCGAGGCGCTGGAGGACGTCCAGTTTCAGGACATCGCCTGCCAGCAGATCGAGCAAGTGAAGACCGGGCTCGCGATGTGCGGCCATTCGCTGCGGGAGACGTCGGGGGAGCTCGACCGGGACCACTTCGAGCGGCTCGAGATCCGGACGCTCGAGCACGTCGCGGTGGCGCTGCACGCCACGTATGCCATGCAGGCGCAGTACACGACCCACCACGCGGTCGCGGGGGGCAGCTCCGCGGCCGGGGACGACCACGGACGGCCGGACATCGAGCTCTTCTGAGGGCCAGCGCAGGGACAGCGAGCGTCAGCTTTCGGGCGCGCTCCCTCCTGGGCGCGGGACCTCGTCGGCGGGGCGCCTGGGTCGAGGCTGCCGGGAAGGATAGCGTGCTCTCGGTCGAGGGTCGAGCGCGTGCTGTGGGCGGGCGCGATCCGCGCGCGCCACGCGGGGAGTCGCGGGCGGTCGCCGCTCGTGGAATGGTGCCGTGTATCTGGACGAGGCTCGCGCGATCCGCGGCAAATCCTGGGGTTTGGGCCAATTCGTAGGCCGCGGTCCGCGCGGGGGGCGTTTGGGTGCTATGGTGTTGTCCCATGCAGTACCCTCTCGTTCTCTCGACGATTGGCATTCTCATTGGGTCTCTATCGGCATGTAGTGGCTCGATCGAAGGCGCCGCGGAGACCGCTCACGGCGCCGTGGGCGGCACGATTGACGCCGGCGATCGGGTCGGATCGGGCGGCGGGGCGACGACGACCACGGGCTCGACCACGAGCTCGACGACCGTCACCGGCACGGGCGGCGGATCGGGCGGCGCCGCGACGACGACCGCGGGCGGCGGATCGGGCGGCGGGGCGACGACGAGCACGACCAGCGGCTCGGGGGGCGGGGCGACGACGAGCACGGGCTCGACCACGAGCTCGACGACGGTCACCGGCGCGGGGGGCGCGGGGGGCGGGGCGACGACGATCACGGGCTCGACCACGAGCTCGACGACGGTCACCGGCGCGGGCGGCGCGGGGGGCGGTCCCGGCGTGCCGCCGCCGGTCGGCTGCGACCCCGGTGTGAACAAGACCTACGACGTCGGCGACGGCAAGCCGTATGCGAAGCTCGGCGCCGTTCCCTGGTCGACTCTGGGCCCCGGTGACACGGTGCGTATCTTCCCGAAGCCGGGCGGCTACCACGAGAAATTCATCCTGAGCACGCGCGGGGCCGACGGTGCGCCGATCCGCGTGTGCGGCGTCGCGGCCGCCGACGGGTCGCGCCCGGTGATCGACGGCAAGGACGCCACGACGGACGCGAAGGCTGCGTTCGGCGGGTACATGCCGCTGCAGGATCTCGGCCTCATCACGATCGCTCGGGGCGCGCAGGCCTACGGCTTCCGGCCCGGCTGGATCGTGATCGAGGGGCTCGTGATCCAGGGCGCGAACGGCGGCAACACGTACACGGCGACGACCGGCGCCGTGCGCTCCTACGACTCCTTCGCGGCGGGGGTGAACCTCAACGCGGGAGATCACGTCACCCTCCGCCACTGCGAGCTACGCGACGACGGGAACGGCCTGTTCTCGAACTCGAAGCACGAGGTCGAGGGCACGTTGACGCGCGAGGTGCTGGTCGAGGGCAACTACTTTCACGACAACGGGGTGGTGGGGAGTTACTCGATGCACGACGCGTACACGCAGGCGCTCGGCATCGTCTACCAGTACAACCGCTTCGGCCCGCTCCGCCCCGGCGCGGCCGGCGCGGCGCTGAAGGACCGGTCGGCGGGCACGGTCGTGCGATACAACTGGATCGAGGGCACGGTGCGGATGATTGACCTCGTCGACGCGCAGGACCACGCGCCCGACGCGCTCGCCGACCCGCGATACCACCAGACCTTCGTCTACGGCAACGTGATCATCTCGAGGACGGGCGACGCGACTCGCATGGTGCACTACGGCGGCGACACGGGGGGCTTCGAGCAGAATTTCCGCAAAGGCACGCTCTACTTCTTCGGCAACACGGTCATCAGCCGGCACGACCTCGGTGATGCCTGGGGAGTCAGCGTCCTCTATGCGTCGACGAACGACGAGGCGATCGATGCTCGCGACAACGTGGTTTCGCACGTCGGGTCGAGCCACCTCTGGCTGATGACCGACCTCGGCCACCTTGTGCTCGGCACGAACTGGATCACGAGCGGGTGGAAGGACGGGTCCGACAAGTTCGCGGGCACGGTGACCGGCGCGGCCAGCGTGGTGGGCGGAGCCGATGCGCTGCTCGACCCGGGGACGTTTCACCCACTGGTCGGCTCGCCGGTGATCGGCACGGCGGGCGCGCTCGCGCCGGAGGCCGCGCCGTACCCGGTCGATTCGCAGTACGACGGCGCCTCGGGCACGCCGCGCCCGCCGCTCGGGGTGGCGTCCGACATGGGCGCATTCGCCGGCGGGTGAGGGCCGCGAGGGCCTCGCGCGTCCGTGCGTGGACGCGCTAGCACCACGGCTGGAGACTTTGGCGGATGGAGTCTGCGGGCAGGGGCAGCGGCGGCCACGTGAGGCCGGCGAGGCCGGTGAACGGCACGGTTCTGGTCGATCGTGCCGCGGGGCATGCCGGAGGGCTTGGCCTCCTTCGGCGCTGCGCGGCCCGGGCCGCAGGCGACGGGCTCATCCACCGGTTTCGCCGGTGCTTTCGTGGCCTTGCCGCGCGTCCAGGCGCACTCGTCGAGACAACTTTGCAGCCGTGGTGCCAGGTGCGGCGGCCGTCGCCTGGCGGCGGGCCGAAGGGGCCCGGCGAGCGATGGACGGCCCGCGTGCGCGCGGGCTGCGCGGCCACGGTTGCGCCCGCGCACCGTCGTCGGCGACCATCGGCTCCGCGGGGGCGCGCCGAGGCGGCCCCGTGTCCACGTCCACCGAGGAGCCCCGATGTCCACCGCCGAAGCGCCCGCGATCCCCGATCCGGCAGCCCTGCCCAAGAACCCTTCCCGGCGCCACCTCGCGCAGCTCGCGCGGTTCGAGGCCGCGGCCACGGTCGCCGTGGCCCAGCACCACGGCACGCCGCGCACCGCAGCCGGTCATTTCCTCTACAAGGCGGACGGCCGCACGCCGATGTTCTACCTGCAGAGCCTCGCGCGCGTCGGGCGTCGCATTGGCCCGAGCCGCAAGCTCTGGGAGGCCTGGCTGCCGCGCTTCAAGGAGGTCGAGGACCGGATCGGCGGTTACGACTACTGGGTCGACCTCGGCACGCGCGCCGCCGGCTGGGGGGCGCCGGCGCCGCTGATTGGCTATTTCGGCGAGCGCGCCCAGCAGGCGCTCGGCGCCCTGGAATACGCCCTCGCGCGAGGGGGTTTCTGGGCGGCCGAGGCCGGCACGCCGACCGGCCCCGGGCCCGCGTGCGCCGAGCTCCGGGCGGCGCTCGGCGACGTCGAATGGGACAAGCCCAAGCGCGAGCGCAAGGAGATCGCCGCGTTCCTGCGTGACGAGGTCCGCGAGATCGTCGACGACCTCGCCAGCGGCGCGCTCGACCTGGCCGACGTCGAGCACGGCGTCCACGAGCTGCGCCGCAAGCTCCGCTGGCTGCCCATTTACGGCCTCGCGATGGCCGGCAAGGTCGTGCTCGACGAGGGCGCCCCGCGCGGCGCGCTCGCGAAGTACGCGACGCCCGATCGCCTCGCCGAGCGCTTCAACCAGCTCCCGGTCAGCCCCGACGAGCCGGATCCCGTCCGCTACCACCAGAGCGCGTTCCTCGCGGTGAGCTACCTCATCGCCGAGATCGGCAAGCTGAAGGACCGCGCGCTGTGGACGAACGAGATCGGGCGATCGTGCGGCGTCGTGGGCGTGGATCCAGGCCCCGTGATCGAGGGCCTCGGGGCGACGCGGATCACCCACGCCGAGGTCGAAGCCGCCGTGCGCGCGCTGGCGAAGGAGACGATCGACGCCGACGGCGCGCTCACGACCCTCGCCGATCACCTCGACGATCAGACCTGATCCGGATCGCGCTCGGGTCGCGGGAGGCCGTCGTCGCCCGCGACGCGAGGGCGCCTCGCGGCCCCTCGGTCGACCTTCGCCGAAAAGGATTCGCAGCAACCTCGCGCGGGGATTCCGGGCCACCCGGAGGAGAAGCTCACCACGGAGGCCCGGAGGAAGATCGAGTCTGAGCTCCGTGTCTCCGTGCCTTCGTGGTGGAAATCAGGGCTCTTGATCGGTCGCCAAGGCGGCAGCGCTTTTCGGCGAGGGTCTAGATCCGGAGGAGGCACCGCCGCACGCGCCCCGCGCCGGGGCCCTCGGCGGCCTCCTCGCGGAGCCACAGGAGGAGCCTCCCCGACCTCCGGCAGAAGTCCCGCAGGTCGGTCTCGAACGACGCGCAGTCGGCGATCACCTCGAGCTCGTCGCCGGGGCGGAGCTGCGTGGCGACGACGGCGATCTTCAGGGTGGGCTGCGGGCAGCGCAGCCCGCGGGCGTCGAGCAGTCGAGTCGCCAAGGTCATCCTCCGTCGGGCGCGGAGCTCCGCGACCGTTCGCGGCCGCCGGCCGCGTGGGTGTCGATCACCTCGCGGAGCTTCGCGCAGAGCTGTTTGGGGCTGAACGGCTTGAAGAGGATGGGGGCCGAGTCCTGGAGCCCGCCCTGCTGCAGGAGCTCGCCGGTGTAGCCCGACATGAAGAGGAACGGCAGCGTCGGCCGGACGCGCATCGCCTCGCGGGCGAGCTGGCCGCCGCCCATGCCGGGCATGATGACGTCGCTGAGCATCGCGTCGATGCGCACCTCGGGCGACTGCAGCAGCGCGAGCGCGGAGGCGCCGTCGTGCGCGGTGATCACGTCAGAGCCGGCGCGCACGAGGATGCCGCGCGCGAGCTGGCGGACGGCCGGGTCGTCCTCGACGAGCAGCACGACCTCGTCGCCCCGGCTCCGGCCGTCGGCGTGCGTCGTCACGACCTCGGGGGTGACGAGCTCGAGCGACCGGGGCAGGTACATGCGGAACGTCGTGCCCTCGCCCGGAGCGCTCGCCACCTCCAGCTGCCCGCCGCTCTGGTCGACGATGCCGTAGACCGTGGCGAGCCCGAGGCCGGTGCCTTGCCCCGACGGCTTCGTCGTGAAGAAGGGCTCGAAGATCCGCACGCGGACCTCCTCGCTCATGCCGTGGCCCGTGTCGTGGACCTCGAGCACCACGTAGTCCCCCGGCTGGACGTCGACGTGCTCGGTGCGCCTCTGTTCGGCGAGCGTCACGTTGCGCGTGGCGATCGAGATCGAGCCGCCGTCGGGCATGGCGTCGCGGGCGTTGACTGCCAGGTTGATGAGCACCTGGTCTATCTGCACGCGGTCGACGCGCACCGGCCAGAGGTCGTCCGCGAGCGCGGTGTGGACGGCGATGTGCTCGCCGATGAGGCGCGCGACGAGCTTGCGAAGCTCGCTTATCACGCGGTTCAGGATCACGACCGTGGGGCTCAGCACCTGCTTGCGCGAGAAGGCCAGGAGCTGACGTGTCAGGCTCGCCCCGCGGTTGCCGGCGGCGAGGATCGTCTCGAGATCGGCGCGGATCGGGAGGATCGGCTGCAGATCCGCGAGGCAGAGCTCGGCCGTGCTGTTGACGACGAGGAGGATGTTGTTGAAGTCGTGAGCGACCCCGCCCGCGAGGCGGCCGATTGCCTCCATCTTCTGCGCCTGTCGCAGCTGCTCCTCTTGCTCGCGGAGGGCTTTCTGCGCGGCGATCCGAAAGGTGACGTCGTCCACGATCGAGACTGCGCCGGTCGTCACGCCCTGATCGTCGATCAGCGGCACGTTGTACCACTCGCAGACGATCTCGTGCCCGGAGCGGGTGACATTTTGGTTCGTCGATCGCCGCCCGCCGCGCTGGGCGACGAGGTCGCTCCAGACGACGTCGACCTCGGCGCGCACCGTGGGGGCCACGATGAGGTCCGCGGCGTGCAAGCCGAGGACGTCGGCCTCGCTCCAGCCGAAGATGCGCTCCGCCGCCGCGTTCCACACCGTCACGCGGAAGTCGGCGTCCCACTCGATGACGGCGAGGGGGGTGTGCTCGATGATCTGGAGCAGGCGTTGCTGCGACTCGGCGATGAGCTTCTCGGCGCGGTTCCGGTCGGTGATGTCGGTCATCGTCGTGATGACGCCGGCGACGTCGCAGCGAGGCGTGAGGAAGACCGCGCGATCGACCAGGTAGTCGCGGTGCTCGCCGTCGGCGCCGAGGATCGACTCCTCGGCGATGCGGACCCCGTCGACCCGCAGGACCTCGTCGTCGCGGAGCGCGTCGAGCGCCGCCGCGGTGGGCGCGAAGAGGTCGGGTGCCGTGAGGCCGACGATCTCCTCGCGGGATCGCCCGACGAGCGCCTGGAAGGCTGCGTTGCTGCCGAGGTAGCGCCCCGTCGTGTCCTTGAAGCACATCGGGCCGCTCACCGAGTCGAGGAGGGCCTGCGTCAGGTGGTCGTCGTCGACGCCCTCCCGCGCGGCGTCTTGCGGGGCGTGGCGCGCCGTCGCGAGGGCGGCGCGGGCTTCGGCCTCGAGCAGCGACGCGACCAGGCGGAGTCCCGCGTGCCGACGGGCGGTGTCGCCGGCCGTTGCGTCGCCCGCGATCGGCGCGGCGACGAGCGTTGCCCGCAGCACGCCCTCCACCAGGATCCGAGCACCGATGTCGAGCGCGTCATCGTCGGCCTCGCCCGTCGTCGCGGGTCGGAGCGACAGATCCAGCCCGGTCGCTTCCGCGCCGAGCGCGAGGACCGCGTCGAGGCGGGCCGAGCCGAGGCCGAGGTCGACGCCGTGCGCGTCGAGCGAGGGAGTGCCGTCGTGCGACTCGGGCGGTGCGGTCATCGAGGGCTCGTGGACGGAGTCGCCGGCGCCGTCGCGCGGGATCGCTTCTGGACTATCGTCGGTTCGGCCGCCGGGTGTAGGCGACCGCGAGCGCGCGGAGTCGAATTCGGTCAAAGGCTGGATCGGGGGGAAGCCCTCGGGCCGGGGGCCGATCCCGGAGACGTCCAGTCCGGACGGTCTGTCGAGCGGACCGAGCGCTCGAACCGCCTCGACCGCGGCCGATAGCTCGCCGGCGAACCGGTCCGGCTCGTCGGCGGACACGAACGCGAGGCGGCAGCGGTCGCGGTCGACGCCGGTGCCCTCGAGGAGCCGCAGGAGCAGCCGTTGCCTCTGCAATGCTCGGTAGTTCTGATCCTCGAAATGGCAGTCGCCGGGGTGGCAGCCGAGCACGACGACGCCGTCCGCCCCGCTCCGGAGGGCGTGCAGGACCAGCTGCGGGTCGACGCGGCCGGTGCAGGGCACGCGGACGAGGCGGATCTCCGGAGGGCAGGGGATTCGGGCCGCGCCGCAGCGATCGGCGGCAACGTAGGCGCAGTGCTCGCAGACGAAGCCGACGAGGCGAGGGTCGAACGGGGAGGCCGTGGTCACGCGAGCGCCCCCTCGATCTCGGCGAAGAGCTGCGCGTCGGTGAAGTGGTGGCCCACGACCGCGGCGGCGGGGCAGGCCGCGACGCACGCGCCGCAGCCGAGGCAGATCGTCGGATTGACGACCGCCACGCGCTGTCCGGGGCCGACCTCGATCGCCCGGTAGGGGCAGACTCCGAGGCAGGCGCGGCAGCCGCTGCAGCGGCCCGGATCGACGGCGGCGACCGCCGGCTCGATGGGCAGCTCGCGTCCTGGGCGGAGCGCGGCGAGCGCGAGGCCTGCGGCGGCGGCGCCGGCGGTCACCGCGGCGCGCGCGTCGCCCGGGCCGCGGCAGGACC
>CAIVJW010000272.1 GCA_903906315.1 uncultured delta proteobacterium
CGGCCCCGCGCCGCCCGACGCCGCGGCGCCGCCCTGGCCTGCGCCGCCCTGGCCAGCACCGCCCTGGCCGACCACGCCCGTCCCGGCGTTCGCGCCGCCCGGCGTGAGCTTCGCGCCGACTGGCAGGTTCGCGCTCGCGTGGAGCGGGTCGTACGCGAGCGTGTCGGGCGTCGCGCCGGCGAGCTCGCCGCAGTACCACGCGCCCGCGGCGAGCGGCTCGTCGACGTTCGAGAAGCGCGTGGCGGCGACGGGGACGCCGAAGTACCCCGCGCCGATCGGGTAGTCGGTCGCGGCGCACGGCACGCCGCCGTACACGACGTCCCCCGCGGCGAAACCGCTCGCCCAGCCGACCGCGTCGACGAGCGTCGCGCCCTGCGGCAGGACGAGGCTCTCGTCGTCGTTCGGGTCGACGTCGAGCGGGTCGGGCAGCTTCGCCTGCGACGCGACGAGCAGCAGCGACTTCGAGTCCTCGTAGAGGAAGTCGAACGCGCCGTCGACGACGGGGGTGGCCGGGTCGATCGGCTCGACGTGCGGCGCGCCGGGCACCGGCTTCGCGCGCAGCAGCAGCAGCCCGTTCGGGCCGATCGAGCACGCCGCGCCGCCGCACGCCGCGCCGAGGTCGATGCGCAGCATCACCTGCCCCTGCAGCGGGCTGTTTTTCAGGTACTTGCCCTGCACCTCGAGGATCGTGAACCCCGCGAGCGACCCGCCGGGCGTGCCCGCGAGCTCGATGAACTCGAAGGGCACGCGGTCCTTCGTGGGCGGGTGGACGTCGAGCTCGTTGAAGACGACGGACACGAGCGGCTGGCGCGCCTCGCCGACGACCTCGCCCGGCGCGGGCGATCCGCCGCAGCCGAGCGATGCGATCGCGACGCCGAGCGCGAACGCCGCCGTCCCCGGGCTGCCGCCCCCCGCGCCTCGGCTCCGCGCGATCACGGCGCCCCCTTGCAGAAGGTGCTCGGCGCGCACTTCGCCTGATCGCAGCTGCCGGCCTCGCACTCGTACGGGGCCGTGCACGCCTCGCCGGCCTTCTTCAGCGGCTCGCACTTGCCCGTGCCGAGCACGTCGCAGAAGCTCTTCTGGCACTCTCCGAGGAGGTTCCATGCGTCGTCGAGGCAGGCCGTGCCGACGGGCAGCGGCGCGTCCGCGCCCGCGGCGCACGTGCTCGAGTCGGCGTCGCACGCGAGGCCCGTCTTGCAGAAGCGGACGTCGCCGACCATCTCGCAGGCCTGACCCACGTCGCTGGCTGCCTTGCACGTGCCGGCGCGCGGCGTCCCCGCGCCGTCGAACGGGAGCGAGCACGCCCCCGGCTTGGTCGCGTCCTCGAAGCAGCAGAACGCCTTCGTCGGGTCGCACGTCCCGAAGAACGCCGAGCCGATGCCGTCGCGGATGGGCGCGCAGGCCGTCCCGGGCCCCGCCGTCCGGTGGAACATCGCGCGCTGCTGCGCGCCGCCGAGCGGCGCCGAGAAGCCGAAGCACGTCGAGTCGCCGAGCGCCGCGCCGACGGGCGCGCCGCACGCGGCGCCGTCGAGCGCCGAGCGACACGCGGAGTAGGCCGCCTCGTCGAGCGTGACCGCCTGCGCCTTCGCCAGATCGACCCAGTCCCCGAAGGGCGTGATGGCCAGCATCTCGGCGACGACGGCGCCGCACTCGGCCTCGCTCGCGAGGGCCTTCGCGGGCGGCAGCTTCGACGCGAACGACGCGAGCCGCTCGTTGGCGAGGTACGTGCCGAAGTAGTCGGCCTGGCTCGCGCCGTCGCAGCACCGGAAGAGCGCGCCGCAGATCGACGTGGCCACCGCGGCGTGGAAGCCGTCGAGCGCCGCGGCGCCGA
>CAIVJW010000273.1 GCA_903906315.1 uncultured delta proteobacterium
ACGATGCAGCCTCTTGCCTGCGAGACGCGCCTGCTGGTGATGGCGGGGCGGCACGAGTTGATGCGAGCGGTCTTGGGCCCTGCGACGGCGGGGCACCCGCGTTCGGCGGCGACGCTGCTGGAGGGGCTGTCGCTGTGGCACCAGCAGGCCCTCTCTGTTGTAACCAGCGGGTCACCCATGCCAACGGCGCGACCCCGACGTCGGAGACTCCAGGATCGCTAGTAACGCATGCTTGACTAACGGCTGGCGCTGGTAAAGGATTCGTTCCTAGCGCGCGAGCCTAGTAACGCCGCCTTTCCCAGCCTGCGCACCTGGTCAAGCGGGCGTTCCGAGCGAAGCCGACATGCCCAAACGAGCCACCGGACGATACGAGCGCACCACCGTGGGTGGGGAGGAGGTCGCGGCCTTCGTCCCGGACGCGCTGCCGCCGGCGGACCCGCCCATCGTCGTCCACGCCGCCCTGGCCGAGCGCCTCCGTGCAGCTGAGCAAGCCCTCGTTCGCCTCGAGCTGGCCGGGGAGATGGTCCCATCGCTGGACTGGTTCATCTACGCGTTCGTCCGCAAAGAGGCCGTGCTCTCGTCGCAGATCGAGGGGACACAGGCGACCCTCGTCGACCTGCTCACGTTCGAGGCCCAGGAGGGTGTGGAGCAAAGCGCCGCGCCCAACGCCGACGTCGAGGAGGTGTGCAACTACCTCGACGCGCTCGCCTACGCGCGCGCCCAGCTCGCCGACCCCAAGGGCCTGCCGCTCTCGATGCGCCTGTTGAGCGAGACGCACTCGCGCCTCATGCGCGGCGTCCGCGGCGCCGAGAAGCTTCCCGGCGAGGTGCGTCGCAGCCAGAACTGGATCGGCGGAAGCCGCCCCGGCAACGCCGCATACGTGCCGCCACCTCCGCAGGCGCTCGGCGAGGTGCTCGGCGCGTTCGAGAAGTACTTGCACGCAGACGACGCGCTGCCGCCGCTCGTGCGCGCCGGGCTCCTGCACGTGCAGTTCGAGACCATCCACCCGTACCTCGACGGCAACGGCCGCATCGGACGCCTGCTCGTGACGCTGCTCCTCGAGCACTGGAAGCTGCTGACCAAGCCGTTCCTCTACCTGAGCCTCTTCTTCAAGCAGCACCGCGGGGACTACTACCGTCGGCTCAACGCCGTCCGCATCGACGGCGACTGGGAGGGTTGGCTCGACTTCTTCCTCGACGGCGTCGCGACGATCGCCGACGAGGCGGTCGCTTCCGCGCGGGAGCTCTTCGCGCTCGTCGCCGCGGACCGTGCGCGCGTGCTCGCGCACGAAGGAATGTCCGTCGTCGCGCTGCGGCTCTTCGAGCTGATGCCGCGCCACCCAGTCGTGACCGTCGCATCGGTGATAAGGCTCGTTGAGACCACCAAGCCCACCGCAGGGCGGGCGATCGAGCTGCTCGTGGCCGCGGGCGTTCTCGTCGAGACGACCGGCAAGAGGCGCGACCGCTCCTTCGTGTACCGGAGCTACCTCGATCGACTCCGCGTCGGCACCGAGCTCGACGGCGTCCCGCGAACCAGGGCGTAGCTCCGCGTGTCCCACTTCGGTCGGGGATCCCGCGTTTTCCACGCGCGATGCCCGACCACTCATCCCGATCCCGTCCGCCCGCGATATCTTCACGGACTTGGACGCCGAGCCGGACGACCTGCCCCTCATCCGCTGCGCCGTGTACACGCGCCAGTCGGTGGTGCGCGCCGGGGGCGATCCCGCGCTCGCGTCCTGCGCCATGCAGCGCAGCCTCTGCACCGAGTTCATCCGCTCCATGGCCTGGCGGGGCTGGCACCCGATCGGCGAGCACTTCGACGACCAAGGCTACAGCGGCGCGACCATCGAGCGCCCCGGCCTCGAGCGACTCATCGCGCGCATCCAGGACGGCGACATCCAACGCGTCATCGTCTACCGGCTCGATCGCCTCACGCGGAAGCTCACCGACTGGGCGTTGCTCGCGCGGGTGTTCGAGCGCTTCAACGTCGGCCTCACCGTCGTGCACGGCGCCATCGACGCCGAGCCCGGCTCGCTCGCGCGGCTGCAGCTCAACCTGCTCGCGACCTTCGCCGAGCTGGAGCGCGACATGATCGGCGAGCGCCTGGCCGACGCGCGCGCCGCGAAGAAGGCCCGCGGAGAGCGCGCCGCGGGGCGCGTGCCTCTTGGCTACGCCGCGGATCCGAAGACGAAGCAGCTCGTCATCGTCGACTCGGAAGCGGCCGTCGTGCGTTGGTTCTTCACTCACGCCGGGAGCGGAAAGTCGACCGCCGAGCTCGTCGCGCGAGCGAACACGCTCCGGCTCGTCGAGAAGAACGGCAAGCGAGGCGAGTGGTCCGCGCGCGCCGTCCTGCGTCTCCTCCAGAACCCCGTGTACGCGGGTCGTCGTCCCGATGGCGCCGCCGCAGTGCACACCGCGCTCGTGCCGACGGACCTCTTCGAGCGCGTGCAGGCGGCCATCGCCGCGCGCAAGACCAGGGCGACCAGGAGCCGCGGGAAGATCGACGAGCGCGAGGATCCATTCCTCCTTCGCGGCCTGCTCGTCTGCGAGCAGTGCGGCCGCACGATGACGACCTCGATGAGCACAGCGCTCACCAAGAAGTCCGCCGCGAAGGCGCTGCGCTACTACCGATGCCGCACCGACGGCTGCGACGGCGGTCAGGTCGCGGCCACCGAAGTCGAGGACATGGTCCTCGATGCGCTTCGCCGGCCACAGTGGAACTGGCCCGACTCAGCGAAGGAGCGGCTCGCGCAGCTCGCCTCGACGTGGGATGTGCTCTGGCCGCAGAACCGCCGCCGCGCGCTCGCCGACGTGTTCGAGACGATGACGTGGAGAGCGCGAACGAGGCGGCTGCTGGTGCGACTCCGCGGAGCAGCGAGCCACCCCGGCACGGACGAGACCGCCACCGGCTGACGCTCGGGCCGTCGGCCGCAACGGCCTTGGCGCTCAGCAAGCGGGCGCGAGGTAGATCGCGCGCAGGCCGTTGCCGGGCTCCTGGACGCGCCGTCACCGCGTCGCGCGTTGACCGCGCACGGATCTCAGCCGTGGCTGAACCCATAGACGGCCAGCGAGCCATAGGCCAGGGCCATGAAGGCGCCTGCGAAGCGCAGCACGCCCAGCGTCGTGCGAACCTGTGACGGAAGGTGCTGCTGCTGGCAGAGCTCGGCGCGGCCCGCGTGGCTCAAGGTGTGATTGAGGGCCACGAAGAACGCGTGGGCTGCGACGCCGCCCGAGAGCACCGACAGCAACTTCAGGTTGCCAGCGCTGAAATAGGCCATCGAGCCCACCAGCACCGCGATACCCAGGCCGAAGCTCGCCTCCATGCGGTGAAAGATCATGCCAATGCTCGTCCAGCGGAGCGTGTCCTCCGACGGAGAGTTCGCGAGGACGGCCCGCAGCGGATAGCGGAAGAGAAAGCGGAGCGCCCAGTCGTTGAAGAGAAAGAACGCGCCGAACATCACGAGGTAGTTCAGCGCGAAGAAGTACAAGGCATAGGTGAGGACGGTCTCGAACGGCATGGGTCGTGGCTCCTGGTCTCTTACGTCGCGCGGTGGCCGAGGCGTGCGGTCGCGTGGTCGTGGGGCCTCGGAGGGCGCGCTCAGCTCGCAGCGGTCTTCGGCCCGCGCACGACGCGCTCCTCGAGCCCCCGAAGGACGATGAGGAACAGTCCGCCCATCATCCGGGACATCATCGTCTTGCCCATCAACCAGCCGATGGGCCCGAACTTCACCTCGAAGTCCATGCTCATCTTCGCGCGCGACCGCCCCGCATCGACGGGCTCCACGCTGAGAGTGGCGATGGCCTTGTTGAGGGGAAGCGAGAACTCCGAGAGCTCGGCCCGGTAGGCTCGACCGTCTTGCCAGTCGATGACCTTCTCGACCACCGAGGTTCCGTCCTGGAAGTGGCAACGCCTGCACGCGCCGACGCCTGCGGTGGCGTCGCTGAGCACGTCCACCTTGCTGACGCGGGGATGGAAGTCGTCGATGTGCATGAAGCGCCCGAGGACTGCCCAGACCCGGTCAGCGGGCGCCTCGATGTCGATGCTGCGTTCGGTCGTGATCACTTGGACGTCTCCATGGTTGCCGCGAAGCTAACCGATCAGTTAGCTTCGCGTCAAGCGGGCCGACCTCGACGTCGGGCGTGTAAGGTCCAGTCAGGAACGAGAGGAACCGCGTGGGACGAAAGAAGGGCTACGAACCAGGAGACCTCGTCGAATCCGCGATGGCGCTGTTCCACGCGCACGGCTTCGCCGGCACCTCGACGCAGATGCTGGTGGAGAAGCTCGGCGTGAACCGCAACAGCATGTACGCGGAGTTCGGCAGCAAGCAGGCGCTCTTCAACGCGGCTCTGCGGCGGTACGAGCAGCAGTTCATGAACGACGTCTTCGGCCCGCTCGAAGCCGCCGACGCTGGCCTCGACTCGATCGCCGCGCTGTTCGAGCGCTTCGGCAAGGATGCCGCGGGCCCCGCCTCGGGACTTGGCTGCCTCCTCTGCAATACGGCGGTCGAGCTCGCGGGCGACGATTCCAGCGGGGAGCCGTTCGTCCAGCGATACTTCGGGCGCGTTCAGGCCGCCTTCCAGAATGCCTTGGCCAACGCCCGACGAGCGGGAGACCTCCAGCTTGGCGTCGTGGCCGTGGACGAAGCGCGTTTCCTGACGGCAACCGCCCTGGGCATCTTCGTCATGGTGCGTGCGCGCACGGCGCCCATCGTCGTACAAGGCTCGGCTCGGGTGGCGAAGCGCCATCTCGACGGCCTGCGGGCCAAGAAACCGTGAGAGGGCGACGGGCAGGTGAGTCGGCCCGGCCAGAGTGCGAGGCGCGGTCACGAGGTTGGGCGCGGCGTGATCGGCAGCAGCGCGCTGGCCAGTTAAACGTCAGCGGCTCCGTCCCGCGAAAACCGGCTCCGCTGTTAAACGCTCTCGGTTCCTCTCTCCCCGCCGGCCAGAAGAGAGAGCGCGCCTCGAACTGTACGGAGTCCACGAAGTGGACGAAGTACAGTGAGAGCCACGGAGCGAAGCGAAGTGCACGCCGTCCAGAGCGCCCTCGGCGCGCGCTCCTTCATGCCCGCGGCGCTCTCTGCGCGAAGGCTGTCCACGCGCGCGGCGCGCTCGTGGAACGGGCAAAGCCACGGAACTGTCGGGGAGAAAAAGAAGCGGCCCCGAGGATCGCTCCTGGGGGCCGCTGTTTACTGGCCGGTCGCCTGCGTTCGCACGACCGATGAAATGGCTCCAGCTGCAGGACTCGAACCTGCGACCCGGCGGTTAACAGCCGCCTGCTCTACCAACTGAGCTAAGCTGGAATGTGGTTCTTAGGCCGGCGCGAGCATAGTCGCGCCGCCCTTCAGGTCAAGCATTTCTCGCCGCCTCGCGACGCGCGCCTCCGCTTCACCGCTCGCGTCGCGGCAATGGCCCCGCCCCACCCCCACATTGGTTGCCCAGCGGCGCGCCTTCTGCGACGAACGCCCCCATGCCGCCCGAGGCCTCTGCGCCGAGCTCCGCGCCCTCCCCTGCCCCCTCCGACGCGGCCGCTGCCTCGCCCGCGCAGCCCGACGCCGACGCCGACGCCACGCGCTCCGCGGGCCGCGGTGGGCTCGCGATCGCGGTCGCGAAGGTCGCCTTCATCCTCTTCGGGTTCGCCCAGCAGCTGATCCTGCCCCGCATCGTCGGCGTCGACGGCTACGGGCAGGTCCGATCGGTCCTCACGTTCGTCAACATCGTCAACAACGTCATCGTCGGCACGAGCATCCAGAGCGTGTCGCGCACGGTCGCGAGCGTCGCGGGCGACAAGGCCGAGGAGGCGTTCCGGCGCGTCCTGTCGGTGCACCTCGTCATCGCGATCGTCGTCTCGACGCTGTTCGCGCTCGGCGCGGGCCTCCTCGCGTCCATCATCCACGCGCCGCACATCGCGGGCGCGCTGCGGATCGCGGCCGCGATCGTGCTGCTCTACGGCATCTACGCGCCGCTCGTCGGGTCGCTCAACGGGCGGCGGCGGTTCCTCGAGCAGGCCGGGCTCGACATCGGCTACGGCCTCATCCGCCTGTTCGGCGTCGTCGGCGGCGCGCTCGCGTTCGCGCGGGCTGGGCTCTCGGGCGTGACGGGCGCGATCGCGGGGTTCGCGAGCGCGGCCGCGATCATCG
The DNA here is from genome assembly GCA_903906315.1 of uncultured delta proteobacterium. Lineage (GTDB taxonomy): Bacteria > Myxococcota_A > Polyangia > Polyangiales > Polyangiaceae > CAIVJW01. The sequence continues at coordinate 6,137 of CAIVJW010000273.1, forward strand.
TGCCGGTCGCGCTCGCGCGGTCGGGCACCGGGCGGTCGGGCGACGCGGGGCCGTCGGTGAAGAAGTACCTCGCGTTCCTCGGGCCGCTCGCGGTCGGGCAGATGTTCCTGAACCTGCTCCTGTCGACCGACTTCCTCGTGCTCGGCTACTTCGCCGGGGACAAGGCGCAGGCGGCGGGCCTGCCAGCGAGCGCGGCCGACACGCTGCGCGGCGTCTACGGCGGCGTGCAGCTCTTCGAGTTTCTGCCGTACCAGCTGCTGCTCTCGGTCACCTTCATCCTGTTCCCCATGCTCGCGAAGGCGCACGCGGACGCCGACGCGGCCGCCGTGCGCCGGTACGCGATGACGGGCCTGCGCATCGCGCTCGTCGTGACGGGGCTGCTCTGCGCGACCGTCGGCGGCCTCGCGCCGCACCTGCTGCGCGTCGCCTACCCCGCGGCCATCGCTGACCAGGGCGGGACGGCGCTGCGCATCCTCACGCCCGGGATGGCCGCGCTCAGCCTGCTCGGCATCTCGTGCGCGGCGCTGACGAGCCTCGGGCGCGAGCGCGTGTCGGCGGGCCTCACCGCCCTCACCGTCGGGTTCGTCGCGCTCGGCTGCGCGCTCGCGCTGCCGTCGGCGTCGCTCGGGCCGGAAATGCTCGAGCGCACGGCGATGGCGACGTCGACGGCGCTCACGGCCGCCGCGATCGCCGCGGCGATAGCCCTCTACCGCGTGGCAGGCGGCTTCGTCGGCCTCGCGACCCTCGCGCGCGTCGTCCTCGCCGGCGCGGTCGCGGTCGCCCTCGGCACGCGCCTGCCATGGCTCGGCAAGCCCGTCGCCGTGCTCGAAGCCGGCCTCGTCGCGATCACCTACCTCGCGCTGCTCGCCCTCACCGGCGAGATCGGCAAGACCGACCTCGCAGCCGTGAAGGCCATCGCGCGACGCAAGAAGTAGCGAACGCCCCCCTTCCCCCTCGCGCCCCATTCGAGCCTCATTCTGCCGAAATCGGGGGGAACGGGGTTGGGGAAAAGGGGGGTCAGGCCCCGCGCCCTACCGCAAGCGCGGCACGAGCTCCGCGTCCCTGGCCGGGTCGTCGCCCATCGCCCGGAGCGCGCGCGTCGCGAAGACGACGAAGGCCACCGTCGTGAGGGCGTCGAAGAGGCCGATCGCCAGGAACGCGCGGTGGCCGAGGCCGAAGAAGTAGTTGCCGAGGAACTGCAACGACGTGCCCAGCTTGAGCACGCAGAGCGCGGGCAGGATCGGCCGGTTCTTGCGCAGGTTCCACTGGAGCAGCGCGCACATGACGCCGAGCGTGAAGACGTTGCTCACGCCGAGGAAGCGCCAGAAGTAGCTCGCCTCCGGGCTCGGATAGACGCTCTCGCCGAGCGTCACCCCGAGCGCGACGAAGCGCTCGTAGGTGCCCTTCGGATCGACGAGATACGTGAAGGACGGCAGGAGGAAGTTCAGCGTCAGCAGCGAGTAGACGACCTGGAAGTCGCGGTACGCGCGGTTCGGCTGGGTGACGAAGCGAGCGAGGGTCCCCACGCGGCCGATGCTAGCCGGCCCGCGTGCGCCCCGCGCGACTTCGTGTAGAGTCCCCGGCCCCTCACCGACCGATTGGAGACGAAGCGGCCGTGGCTCCTCAGTTCATCTTCACGATGCAGGACGTGCGCAAGGTCCACCCCCCGAACAAGGAGGTGATCAAGGGCCTTTGGCTGTCGTTCTATCCCGGCGCCAAGATCGGCGTGCTCGGGCACAACGGGTCCGGCAAGAGCTCGCTCCTGCGGATCATGGCCGGCATCGACAAGGACTTCCTCGGCGAGGCCAAGCCCGCCGACGGCACGCGCATCGGCTTCCTCCAGCAGGAGCCGGAGCTGCCCAAGGGCATGACCGTGCAGCAGGTCGTCGACCTCGCCGTCGCCGACACGCGCGGGCTCGTCCACCGCTTCGAGGAGATCGGCGTCCTCCTCGGGCAGGACCCGCCCGACATGGACAAGCTGCTCGACGAGTACTCGGTCCTTCAGGACAAGATCGAGGCCGCGGGCGCCTGGGAGATCGACCGCGTCGTCGAGCGCGCCATGGACGCCCTGCGCCTGCCGCCGGGCGACGCGCAGGTGGACGTCCTCTCGGGCGGCGAGCGGCGCCGCGTCGCGCTCTGCCGGCTCTTGCTCGAGAAGCCCGACATGCTGCTGCTCGACGAGCCGACCAACCACCTCGACGCCGAGAGCGTCGCGTGGCTCGAGCGCTTCCTGCAGGAGTACCCGGGCACGGTCGTCGCGGTCACCCACGACCGCTACTTCCTCGACAACGTCGCGGGGTGGATCCTCGAGCTCGACCGCGGCAACGGCTACCCGTACGAGGGCAACTACTCCGGCTGGCTCGAGCAGAAGAAGAAGCGCCTCGACGTCGAGCAGAAGCAGGACTCGGCCAGGAAGCGCACCCTCGAGCACGAGCTCGAGTGGGTGCGCATGGCGCCCCGCGCCCGTCAGGCCAAGAGCAAGGCCCGCCTCAGCTCCTACGAGTCGCTCCTCGCCGAGGACAACAAGAGGAAAGAGTCGGAGACGAGCGAGCTGCACATCCCGGCCGGCGCGCGCCTCGGCAACATCGTCATCGAGGCCGATCACCTCACGAAGGCGTACGGCGACAAGCTCCTCATCGACGACCTCACGTTCAACCTCCCGCGCGGCGGCATCGTCGGGGTCATCGGCCCGAACGGCGCCGGCAAGACGACGCTCTTCAAGATGCTCGTGGGCCTCGAGACGCCCGACAAGGGCGCGCTCCGCGTCGGCGACTCGGTCGAGCTCGCGTACGTGGACCAGAGCCGCGACGCGCTGAACCCGAAGAACAGCATCTGGCAGGAGATCTCGGGCGGCGAGGACCGCATCCTCGTCGGCAAGCGCGAGGTGCCGTCACGCGCGTACGTGTCGTCCTTCAACTTCCAGGGGTCGGACCAGCAAAAGAAGGTCGGGGACCTGTCGGGCGGCGAGCGCAACCGCGTCCACCTGGCCAAGCTCCTGCGCCGCGGCGGAAACGTGCTCCTGCTCGACGAGCCCACGAACGACCTCGACGTCGACACGCTCCGATCGCTCGAGGACGCGCTGCTCGACTTCGCCGGGTGCGCCGTGGTGATCAGCCACGATCGCTGGTTCCTGGACCGGATCGCCACGCACATTCTCGCCTTCGAGGGCGACAGCAAGGTGGTCTGGTTCGAGGGCAACCACGAGAGCTACATCGCCGACCTCAAGCGCCGGAACGGCGCCGACGCCGACGAGCCTCACCGGATCCGATACCGCAGGCTCGCCGACTGACGCCGGCCGCGCCGCCCGGGCCGAGTGGGCCAATATGGCGCTACCGCCCGGGCGCGCGCCGCGCTACCCAATCGGGATGCGCATCCTTGCTCTTCCGGCGCTTGCGGCCCTCGCCTTCGCCGCTTTGGCTTGCGGTCAGGACGGCACCCCGGTGTCGAGCGCCACGTCGTCGAAGACGGACACGTCGACCGACCCGACCACGAGCGGGGGGGGCGGCGGCGGCACCGGCGGCGCGGGCGGCGGCGGGGCCGGCACGCCGTTCAAGGTCATGACCTGGAACGTGCACAACTTCTTCGACGACCACAAGAATAGCCCCGGCAAGCAGGAGATCGTCGAGAGCAACGCCGAGTACCAGGCGCACCTCCAGGTCGTCGCCAAGGTCATCAAGGCGCTCGATCCCGACGTCGTGATGCTCGAAGAGGTCGAGAACCTCGCCGTGCTCCAGAACCTCGACCAGGAGCTCGGCGGCGCCTACTTCGCGCGCCAGCTCTTCGAGGGCAACGACCCTCGCGGCATCGACGTCGGCATCATCTCCAAGGTCAAGCTCGACGAGACGGTGTCGCACGCGACCGACCGCTTCGCGCTGATCGGCACGCAGACGCAGTACTCGTACTCGCGCGACTGCCTCGAGGCGCACCTCACCTTCGCGGGGCGGCACCTCGCCCTGCTCGGCGTGCACTTCCGGTCGAAGGGCGGCGAGGTCGCGACCGACGACCCGGACAAGCGGCTCGCCGAGGCGCAGCACACGCGCGCCATCGCCGACGGCATCCTCGCCAAGGACCCGAGCGCGGGCGTGATCATCCTCGGCGACTTCAACGACGGCATCGGATCGCAGGCGCAGAAGGCCGCGATCGGCGCGAGCCCGGCCTTCGTCGACGTCGCCGCGACGGCGCCCGATCCGTGGTCGTACACCTACCAGGGCGAGAAGGCGCTGCTCGACCACATGGTCGTGAGCCCGGTGCTCGCGGGCGCCTTCGTGAACGGCTCGGTCATCCTTCAGCACGGCAACGACGTGAAGGACGCGAGCGATCACGCGCCCGTCCAGGCGACGTTCGGCGTTCGCTGAGGCGCGCGGCGGACGACGGCCCCCCTTCGCGGCGCGCACGATCGTGCCGGACGGCGGGCAAACCGGCCGATTTTGGTAAGCTCCAGCCGTGAGCGCCCAGGCTGAAGGACCCGCCGAGGTCGCGCGACCCCGCGACGGGTCCGCCGAGACCGCGCGCCCGCGGGGCGCCGCGGCCCCGGCTCGCCGCGGAGCCCGCCGCGCCCCGCGCCGTCGGCGGGATCTCGGCCGCGGGCTCGCGATCGTGGTGGCGGTGCTGTTCGCGGCGATCGGGCTCGTGCCGCTCGCGCTCGGCCTGCTCGTGCGCACCGAGGCCGTCCGGGCCTGGGCCGCCCGCGAGACGGCCGCGCTGCTCGCGCGCGAGCTCGGCATCACGGCGCGCTACCGGGTCACGGTCGAGGCCTGGCCCATGCTGATCGCGCTCGACCAGCTCGAGGTCGAGAGCGAGGGTGGCGGCGTGCCCTTCCTGCGCGTGGAGCGGGTCGCCGTCCGGCCGCGCCTCTTCTCGCTGCTCGCCGGCCAGCTCGACGCGGGGGACGTCGAGGTCGTCGGCCCGCGCGTGCGCGCCGTCGTGCTCGGCGGGCGCCTCGTGAACCTCCGGCTGCCGTCGCGCACGTCGCCCGAGGCGCCCCGGCCGGCGTCCGGGCGGCGGCCGTTCGCGTCGATCGCGATCACCGACGCGCGCGTCGATCTCACCGTCGACGACCTGCGCGTCGAGACGCAGGAGCTCGACGCCGATCTCTCGACCGAGGAGGCGGGGGCGTTCGAAATCGCCCTGCGCGCCGGGCCTACGAAGATCGTGCGCACCCACCCGTTCGTCGGGCGCGAGGACGAGGAGGACGCGGTCGACGAGGACGTCGTATGCCGACTGGACGCGCGCGTGCGGGTCGAGCCCGACGCGATCCTCGTGCGGCGCCTGCACCTCACGGGGTCGGCGGACGTCGACCCGGATCCCGGCACCGGCCCCTCGTGCGCGCTGGCGCCCGGCGACTGGCGCGCCGTGGAGCTGCGGCTCGGATCGGTCCGCGTGGGGCTTCGCAAGGACGCGCTGCCCACGGTGAGCGGGCGCGTCCAGGCGAAGCTGCCGGCGGCGCTCGTGCACCGCGTCGTCGACGTGCCGGCGGCGACGGGCTGGGTGCTGCTCGACGTCGACGCCGCGTGGGACGGCCGCGAGCGCCTGCCGACCGTGCGCGGCACCGTCGTCGCCGAGCTGCCGGGAGTCGCGGGCAAGGTGTTCTCGAAGCACCTCGAGGCGACGATCGACCTCGGCGGCGACGCGCTGCGCGTCACGAACCTGAGCGCGGAGTGGGGCGACGGGATCGTCGAGATCCCCGAGGTGAAGATCGAGCCGTTCGCGAAGGGGATCCCGCTCACGACGGGGCCGATCGACCTCCGCGGCCTCGAGCTCGCGGGGCTCCTGCGCGACCTCGCGGCGCACCCGCGGCCGCACGTCGGGATGGCGCTCCGCGAGGCCCGCATCGAGCGCCTCGCCGGCACGCTCGCTCCGCTCTCGCTCGAGGGGCCGCTCGTCGTGAAGACGCAGGGCCTCGGCATCTACGACAAGCCGACGTTCGACCCGACGCGCCGCACGATGATGGGCCTGAAGGAAGCCGTCGTCCGCGCCTCGCTCCAGGTCAAGCCGAACGCGGTCATCTTCTCGGGCGCGACGATCGACACGCCGCGGTCGCACGTGCACGTGACGGTCGGCCTGCAGTTCCGGGGCGCGATCGATCTCGAGGCGTACGAGGACTCGCACGTCGACCTCGCCGATATCTCGCCGGTGGTCGACATCCCGATCGGCGGGCAGGCCTCGCTCCGCGCGACGATGCACGGGCTCTTCGAGCACCCGCGGCTCGAGGGCGATCTCGGCCTGCGCGACTTCTCGCTCGGCGGCTTCTCGGTCGGCGATCTCGAGGGCGGCAAGGTGTCGTTCGAGCCGCTCGCGCTCACGATCGAGAGCGGTCGCCTCCGCCACGGGCCGAGCCGCGCGCGCGTCCACGCGAGGCTCGACTTCGGCGGTCCCGCGCACGTGCTCGTCGACGCCGACCTCGACTCGCGCGAGGCGCCGCACTTCACGCTGCGCGACGTCTTCGAGGTCTTCCACTTCGACAAGGACCCTCGCTGGCAGGGGATCGCCGCGACGGCCGCCGGCACCGCGCGCGTGCACTACGCGCTCGGCGGGCGCGAGGATCGCTGCGGCGGCGGCGCGCTCGAGGTGCGCGCCCAGATGGGCATCCCCGAGGCCGAGCTCTTCGGCGAGCGCTTCCAGGGCGGCGACCTCGACCTCGACTTCGCCTGGGACGACCAGCGCGCCGGGGCCGCGGGCCTGCGCGTCGATCTGCGGTCGCTCGCGCTGCGCAAGGGCAAGGGCAACGTCCTCGCGCGCCTCGACGTCGCGCACGGCGCGCGGGTGCGGGGCAGCGCGATCGTGACGCGCGTGCCGCTCGCGTCGCTCGACGCGCTCGGCGCGGCGGGCAAGATGTTCGACGGGCAGCTCTCGGCGGTGGCGACGCTCGGCGGCACGCTCTCGGACCTCACCGGGCAGGCGGACCTCGAGCTCGGCCCGGTGCGCCTCGGCCCGGCGAGCCTGCCTCCGTCGCGCGCGACGCTCACCATCGAGCCGAGCGGGCAGCCGACGCGCGAGGCCGGCCGGACGATCTGCGGCAACCCGCGCGCGGGCGGGTTCGATCGCGCCGAGTACGACCGCGACCTGCCGGACGGCGCGCTGCGCGTCGACGGCGAGCTCTTCGACGGGCAGGTCGTGCTCGACGGCATCGCGATCAGCCGGCAGCGCCGCCCCGTCGTCACCGGCAAGGCGCGCCTGCTGAAGCTCGACCTCGGCACGCTCGCGAACCTCGTGCCCGGCATCGCCTTCGCGGGCGCCACCCCGCGCGGATCGGTCTCCGCCTCGATCGACGTGCGGCGACTGCCGCTCGGCGCGATGCGCGACGCCGACGTCACGCTCGCGCTCGAGGCGTTCGAGCTGGCGCGGAGCGGGGCCGAGGTGCGCCTCGTCGAGGCGAGCAGGCCCATCCGCCTGGTGGGCGACGAGCTCGACGTGCCCGAGCTACGGCTCGGCGCGCGCAGCGCCTCGGGCCTCTCGGCCGTGCTGGTCGCGGGCGGCAAGCTGCACAAGGCCACGAGCGCTCCCGAGCTCGACGTCACGGCGCGCGTCGAGCCGATCGATCTGTCGCGAATCTCGGCCGATTTGCCCGAGATCTCGCGCGCGAGCGGCACGCTGACCGCGGCCGTGCGCGTGGCCGGGCCGCCGTCGGCGCCGCGCACGACCGGCGAGGCCCACGTCCGCCGCGCCGAGATCGCGCTGCGCGGCTCGCCGCTCGCGCTCGAGGACGTGAACGTCGACGTGGTCGTCGGGGGCGGCGAGCTCGAGGTGCGGCGCGCGTCGGCCCGCGTCGGCATGGGCACCGTCGAGGCCACCGCGCGCATGCCCATCCGCGGGCTGGAGATCGGCGCCGCGACGGCCTCGATCGCCGCGCGCGGCGTGAAGCTCCGCGTCGCCGACGGCGTCGACCTGACCGCCGACGCCGACCTCACGGCCGCGTTCCGCCCGAGCGCGCCCGCGGAAGGGGCGACCGGCGAGCGCAACCTGCCCGTCGTCAAGGGCACGGTCGCGCTGACGTCGTTCCGCTACTCGCGGCCGATCGCGATGAACGTCGACCTCGGCCAGCTCACGGGGCGCAGCAAGAGCGCGCGCACCGTCGACACCTACGACCCGGCCGACGACGCCCTGCGCTTCGAGGTCCTCGTCGTCTCGCCGAAGCCGCTCCGCTTCGCGAACAACCTGGCCGACCTGCAGCTCGAGATCGCGCAGCCCGGGCTCGTCCTCTCGGGCACGAACCAGCGCTTCGGCGCGCGCGGCCTGCTGCGCATCCTGCCCGACTCCAAGATCACCCTGCGCGCGAGCGAGTTCGACGTGCGCGAGGGCCAGGTGCGCTTCGACGACCCGTTCCGCATCGCCCCGACGCTCGAGCTGCGGGCGCAGACCGAGTACCGCCGCTACGCGAGCAGCGCGCAGCCGGGCCAGGAGGCCGCGGGCGCGAGCCCGGGCGCGACGGCGTCGGCGGGCGGCGCGGCCACCGGCGCGTCGACCGGCGGCAACGCGGGCACGAGCGGCCTCTGGCGCATCGGCCTGCACGCGCGGGGCGACGTCGACAACCTGCGCATCGAGCTCTCGAGCGATCCACCCCTCGGACAGGAGGACATCCTGCTCCTGCTCACGATCGGCATGACGCGCGCCGAGCTCGATCGCGGGCTCGCCTCGACGCTCGGCGAGTCGGCCGGCCTCGAGGCCCTGACCACGCTGACCGGCGCCGACAAGGCCGTGAAGACCATCGTCCCGCTCATCGACGATTTCCGCTTCGGAACGGGCTATTCGTCGCGCAGCGGCCGCACCGAGCCCACGGTGACCCTCGGCAAGCGCCTCACGGACCGGCTGCGCGCCAACGTGACGACCGGCCTCTCCGAGAACCGCGAGGTCCGGTCCAGCATCGAGTGGCGGCTCAACCCGCGCATGAGCGTGCAGGGCTCGTACGACAACGCCAACGACGTCTCCAGCTCGTCGGTCGGCAACATCGGCACCGACCTGCGCTGGCGGCTCGAGTTCGAGTAGCGCGCCGGCCGCTCCGCGTTTGGGCTAGGCTGCGACCGCGCTCGCCGCCGGGCGAATCGCGCCCCTCGATGACGGCCCGATCCCTCGCCCTCCGCGCGCTTCGGCTCCTCGTGGCGGCGGCCGCGATCGCGCTGGGGGAGGCGCGCGCCCTCGCCGACGCGCCCGAAGGCCCCGCGGACGAGGCCGTCGCGAACGGATCGGCGACGCCCGATCTCGCGCCGGGGCTCGAGATCGGCGCGCTCGCGGGCAAGCCCGTGACGCGGGTCGAGGTGGTCCCGATGGGGACGCGCTGGCGGCAAGCGCCGGTCCTCGGGTCGGTGCGCGTCGGCGAGCCGATGAGCGCGGAGGTCGCCCGGCGCGCGATCCGCGAGCTCTTCCAGGCCGGCGGCTTCGCCCGCGCGAGCGCCGAGGCCGTCCCCGACGGCGACGGCGCGCTCCTGCGCATCTCGGCCCTCCCGCGCCGGATCGTCACCGCCGTGCGCGTCACCGGCGCCTCGCTCGGCCTCGCCGAGACGCTCGAGGCCGGCGGCCTCGCCGAGGGCGCCGAGGTGACCGCCCCCTCGCTCGATCGGTCCGCGATAGCGATCCGCGATCGCTACGCGAGCCACGGCTTCACCGCCGCGATCGTGCGCCTCGACGCGGCCGACACCGACGACCCGCTGCGCGTCATCGTGACGCTGGCGATCGCCGCGGGCGCGCCGCGCACGATCACCGATCGGGTCTTCGTGGTCGATCCGGCCGTGTCGCGCGAGATCGGCGACCTGAAGCTCAAGCACCGGTCGGGCAAGGGCGATCGGGTCGACGAGCCGCGCCTCGCCGACGCCGACCGCGAGGAGGCCGAGCTGCTCCGGCAGAGCGGCTTCTACCGCGCCGACGTGCGCCACGCCGTCGTTCACCGCGGCGACGAGAGCTTCCTCTACGTGTACCTGCAGGCGGGCCCCCGCATCCTGCCCGCGTTCGACGGCAACCGCGCCTTCGACGCGAGCGACCTCGAGTCCGCGCTCGGGCTCGACAAGGCCGGCGTCGGCAACCCGTCCGAGCTCGCCGAGCGGCTCCGCGCGTTCTACCGGGCGCGCGGCTTCCTCGACGTCGAGATCGCCGCCGCCGAGCGCGGCCGACCGGACGAGCCCGTCCACTACCTCACGTTCACGATCCGCGAGAACGACCGCGTGCGCGTCGTGAAGAGGGTCTTCTCCTGCCTCACCTCGAAGGAGCTCTCACCCGACGACGCCGGCAAGGAGATCGACGCGGTGCTCGAGGAGGAGCTGCCCGGCGCGGACCTCTTCTCGGCCGTGGATCCTCGCCAGGTGGGGCGCCTCTTCGGCGGCGACGAGGCGCAGGGCGGCCGCGCGGTGCCGATGCGCCTCGATCCGACCTCGACCTACGAGGCGGGCGCGTACGACAAGGCCCTGAAGCAGCTGCGCGATCGGGTCCACGGGCGCGGTCACCTGAACGCCATCGTCGGCCCCGTGAGCGTGCTGCGCAGCGGCTGCAGCAAGACCTCACCGCCCGGCCGCTGCCTGCCGGACCCGATCACGCCCCCCGCCGCGGCGTGCCGGACCGACGCGGTCGGGGTGCCGCTCGCCGAGCCCGAGGTGCCGGAGACGGCGACGTGCCGCCCCGATCCGCGCCGCCACGTCGAATGCGCGCCCGAGGTCACGCTCCTCGTCCCGCTGCACCTCGGCCCGAAGACCACGCTCTACGACCTCGCCTTCGAGGGCAACGTGACGCTGAGCGAGGTCGCCCTCGCCGGGCTCGCCAGGCTCGAGCTCGGCGGCCCGCTGTCGAACGTCGACGTGGAGGCCGCGCGCCTGCGCATCCTCGACGAGTACAGAAACCGGGGCTTTGCCTACGCCGAGGTCCGCGCCATGGTCGAGCCGTCGCCCGATCGCACGCGCGCCCGCGCTCGCTTCGTCGTCACCCAGCGCGACCTCGTCACGGTCACCGAGGTCGTCGTCAAGGGCGCCTTCCGCACGAACGAGGACCTGGTCCGGCGCCGCATGTCGTTGCGCCCGAACGAGCCCTACCGCCAGGATCTCGCACGCCAGAGCGAGGAGCGCATCGCCACGCTCGGCACGTTCTCGAGCGTCTCGATCGCGCTCGAGTCGCCCGAGGTGCCGCAATTGCGGAAGCGCGTCGTCGTCACCGTCGTCGAGCAGCTGCCGCAGTACCTCGACCCGCGCCTCGGCTTCTCGACCGGAGAGGGCCTCCGGTTCGCCTTCGAGTACGGCCACCGCAACGTCGCCGGAGAGGCCATCTCGCTGACGCTGCGCGTGCAGCTCTCCTACCTGTTCGACTTCATGATCCTCGACACGCAGGTGCGCGAGAACTTCCGCGGGCTGCCGCTCAGCGAGCGGCTCGCGCGGCGCAACACCGCGACCGTCACCTTCCCCGAGATCGGCCTCGGCCCGCTCATCAGCCTGTCCTTCGACGGCGTCGACGTGCGCAACAACCAGCGCGATTTCGGCCTCACCAAGCAGGCGATCGTGCCGAGCATCAGCTTCAAGCCGCGCCGCCAGATCACGGCCACGCTCGGCGCGTCGGTGGAGCTGAACGACGTCGCCATCTTCAACGCGACCTCCGTCGCGCAGGCGGTGCTCGAGAACCCGGCGCTCTCCGCGCTCCTCCGCGTCCCGGACGGCCGCACGTTCGCGGTCGCCCAGCGGCTCAACGTCGCCTGGGACCGCCGCGACAACCCGTTCTCCGCGACGAAGGGCACCCTCCTCGCGAGCGCGATCGAGCACGTCAACGCCTTCCCGTCGGCCGTCGGCGGCAACCCCGCCACGATCACGAGCCACTTCCTGCGCTTCACGACGCGCATCGCCGGCTACGTCCGGCTCACGCAGAAGGGCCTCGCCGTCGCGATCAGCCTCGGCACCGGCTACAACCTGCAGCTCGCCGCCGACAGCAAGACGTACCCCGATCGGCTGTCCTTCCTCGGCGGCGTCGACACGGTGCGCGCGTTCCTCCTCGACGCGGTGGTCCCGCAGGACATCGCCGAGCAGATCCTGAACCCCGACCCCAGGAAGCCTCTCACCATCGACAAGGTCGCGATCCGCGGCGGCAACGTGTCGGTGAACCCGCGCGCCGAGCTGCGCGTGCCGCTGACCGACACCTTCCAGCTCGGCGTCTTCCTCGACGCCGGCAACCTCTGGGTCGACCCGAAGGCCATCAACCTCCTCAAGCTCCGCTACGCCGCGGGCGCGGGCCTGCGCATCGCCACGCCCGTGGGGCCGATCGCGCTCGACTACGGCATCAACCTCGATCGACGCCCGTGGGAGGACTTCGGGGCCTTCCACTTCTCCATCGGCCTCTTCTGACCCGACCGGACGGGCTTGCGACGCCCGGCTCCGGCCGCGTACGGTCCGTCAGCGGGACCTCGGGAGGTCCCGGGGGCGCCCTCGACCCGTCATGCCGACCCACTGGCCGCTGGAGCTCGTCCCGCAGAACCTCGCGCGCTGCGGCGCGGTGCTCTGGCGCGGTCGCGGTGCGCTACAGGCGACCGTCGTGGTGAAGGCCACGTTCGGCCTCGTCGCGGATCAGCCCGCCAAGCGGCTCGGCCCGCAGGACCTCGTCCGCGTCGAGCGGCGGCGCGACGGCGATCCGGGCGCGAGCGTCGACGCCGCGAGCGAGATCGCGCCGTACCTCCTGCGCTGCGACGTCCTGCTCGCGGGTCGCGCGCACACGTACGGCGCCCCCGCCCCGTCGATGGCCGTGCGCCTCGGCGTGTTCCGCGATACCTGGCTCCTGCAGAAGACTCTCCACATCTTCGGCGATCGCACCGCGGCCGACGCGCCCCCGCGGCCCTTCGACGAGATGCCGCTCGTCTACGAGCGCGCCTTCGGAGGGCGCGGCGTCGAGGACAACCCCGTCGGGATCGGCGGCGTCGCCGGCTCGCGCACCCTGCCCAACGTGGTCGACTCGACCGATCCGCGGCGCCCCGCGGGCTTCGGGCCCATCGCGGCGGGCTGGGGTTCGCGGGCGAGGCTCCTGCGCGGCGTCGCGGCGCCCGCGATCGACTCGCGGGTGGTCGAGATCCCCGACGGCTTCGACTGGCGCTTCCTGCAGGCCGCGCCCGTCGATCAGCAGATCGAGCCCCTCCGCGGCGACGAGTGGATCGTGCTCGAGGGCCTCCACCCGACGGCGCCCCGCTTCCGCACCCGCCTGCCCGGCGCGACGGCGCAGGCGCGCTGGTACGTGGCGGAAGGCGCCGCGCTCCGGCCGGGCGGCGTGGTCGAGCTGCGCGCCGACATGCTCGTCATCCACGCCGACCGCGCGATCTGCTCGGTGGTGTGGCGCGGCCACTTCCCGGTCGACGAGGCGCGGATCGCGCAGCTGCGCGTCCACGGGGGCGTCGCGCTCCCGGGGCGACCCATCGAGTGGCCCGACGCCCCGGCCGCGGCCGCACGGGGCGCATTGCCGGCGACGGCGACCGCGACGGCGATTTCGCCCGTAGCACGATCGGCCCCAGTCGTGCCACCGCCTCCGCCCATCCCGGTCCCCACGTCCGCGCGCGTCCGCGCGTCCGCGCCGGCTCGCGAGCCCACGCCCCCGCGCCCGCCGCCGCAGACCGCGATGCCCCCGCCGGCGACGCGCGCCCTCCCGCCCCCATCGCCCCCCCCGCCCGCGGAGAGGTCGGCGCCGCCGCCGGTCGAGCACGCGCTCGCGGGCACCGTCACCGCGACGTCGCCCTTCGCGATCGCCCGCCCGGCCCCCCTCTCGGGCGCCGCCGGCCCCGCCTCCGTCGAGCCCTTCCCGATCGCGCCGGCAGGCGCCGTACCTCGCGCCAGCGGCGACCTCCCCGGCGCACCGTGGAGCGTGCGGCGCCCGCCGGGGGCCGAAGCTCCGACCGCGCGAGCCGAAGATCCCGCCTTCCCCGAGTGGATCGCGTCGACGCTCCGTCCTTTCGTCGACGCTCCGCTCGACGAGACGTACCTGACCGACCCGCCCTCGCTGGCCGACGAAGAGACCACGCGCTCGGGCTCGCTCGAGGCGCACGCCGACGAGGCCCCCGGCAGCGAGCGCACGAGGCTCCTCGCGATGCCGGGCGCGCCACCGCCGCCCACCGCCGCGAGCGCGCTCCCCTTCGCGCCGCCCCCGCCGTCGCTCGCCCCCCCGGCGCCTCCGCCTCCGGGCATCGCGAGCGCGCTCCCCTTCGCGCCGCCCCCGCCGTCGGTCGAGCCGCCACCGCCGCCCGCGCCGGTGCCGCTACCGCCGCCCGCGCCGCCGCCTCCGCTGGCGCCGCCGCTCACCTTCCCGCCGGCCACGCGAGCGCCTTCCGAACCGCCCGCGAGGCTCGCGCCCCCGCTCGTCGCAGCCGTACCGACCGTCGCGATCGCCTCGCCCGCTCCGCCGCCGTTGCGTTTCGCCACGCCCGCGGCGGTCGTCGACGGGCCCGAGGTCACGAACGAGGTGCGCGATCGCGTCCTCGCGCGGCTGCGAGCGGGCGAGGCGCTGCTCGGCGCGGACCTCGCCGGGGCCGACCTGCGCGGGGTCGACTTCGGCGGCCGCGTGCTCGCCGGCGCGAAGCTCCAGGGCGCGAACCTCGCGCGGTGCAACTTCACCGAGACCCGCCTCTCGGGCGCGCGCCTCGAGGGCGCCGACCTCTCGGGCGCGGTGCTCGACGGGGCCGATCTCTCGAGCGCGGACCTCTCGCGCGCCAACCTCGCGGACGCGCGCCTCGAGGGCGCCCTGATCGGCGACGCGGTGCTCGCCGGCGCGCAGGGCCCCGGCGCTCGCTTCACGAACGCCCGCGGCCAGCGCGCGAGCTTCGCGCGCGGTCGCTGGGACGGCGCCTCGTTCGACGGGATGGACGCCCTCGGCGCCGATTTCACCGACGCCTCGATCGCCGCCGCGTCGTTCGCGGGAGCGTCGCTCTCCGGCGCGCGCTTCGGCCAGGCGCGCGGCGCCGAGGCGCACTTCGACCGCGCCGTGCTGCGCGACGCGACGCTCGACGGCGCCACGCTCGACCGCGCCTCGTTTCGCGGCGTCGACGCCACGTCGTCGGTCTGGGAGCGCGCCACGCTCGCCGGCGCGATCTTCGACGGCGCCTGCCTGAAGGGCGCGAACCTCGGCCGCGCCTCGTGCAAGGACGCGAGCTTCGACGACGCGGATCTCGGCGGCGCGAACCTGCAGCGCCTCGCCGGCGACGGCGCCTCGCTGCGCCGCGCGGGCCTCGAGGGCGCGGACCTGCGGCAGGCGAGGCTCCAGGGCGCGGCCTTCGACGAGGCCCGCATGGGCTGCCTCGTCGCCGCAAACGCCGACCTCACCGGAGCGAAGCTGCCCGGGGCGGACCTGCGCGGCGCGTCGATGCGCAACGCCCGCCTTCGCAAGGCCACGCTGCGCGGCGCGGTGCTCGACGGCGCCGACCTCCGCGACGCCGACCTCGAGGAGGCCGATCTGCGCGGCGCTTCGCGCGTCGGGACGAAGACGAACGGGGCGAGGACGAAGGGTTTGCTCGAGGGACCCGACGGCTGATCGCGACGCCGTGACGCGCCGACGCCGCGCGCGCGCGACGGCGCTCGGATTGGATCCGCGCGCGAACCAAGCTAGCGTCGCGGGATTCGGCCGGCGCGTGCCCGACCGTGCGAGGAGAGCGGCGCGATGAAGGACCTCTTCACCATTCAATCGAGCGTGCTCCCGGACGACACGCGGGTCGTCGGCTTCCGCGGCACCGAGGGCCTGTCCCGCCCCTACTTCTTCGAGATCTGGATCTCCGTCCCCAGCGACGCGGCCGACTTCGACATGGCCGACGCGATCGGCGCGCGCACGAGCCTCCTCGTCGACCGCGGCGACCCGGGCCACCCGCCGTACGCCGTCCACGGCCTGCTCTGGACGCTCGAGCTGCTGCTCGAGTCGAACGGTCGCGGCCTGTTCCGAGCCGAGCTCGTCCCGCACCTCACCCAGCTCACCCAGACGCTGCACAGCCGGATCTTCACGAAGAAGACGCTGCCGGAGATCCTCCGGGCCACGCTCGAGGACGGCGGCCTCTCCTCGGACGACTACGAGCTCCGCCTCGACAAGTCGTACAAGCCCGAGGAGCACGTCTGCCAGTATCGAGAGAGCCACTTCGACTTCGTGTCTCGCTGGCTCGAGCGCGAAGGCATCTACTACTTCTTCGAGCAAGGCGAAGATCGCGAGAAGCTCGTCATCACCGACCACAAGGCCGCGCACGAGCCGCTCCGCGAGGGCGGCGTGCGCTACCACCCGACGGCCGGGCACGACGTCTCGGCACGCGAGTCCTTCAGCGCCTTCTCGTGCCGCCACGTCTCGCTGCCCGCGAGCGTGAGGCTCGTCGACTACGACTACCTGAAGCCGACGCTGGAGGTCGCCGGGACCGCGCCGGTCTCGACGACCGGGCTCGGCGAGATCACCGAGCACGCCGCCCGCTTCTTCACGCCCGACGAAGGCAAGCGGCTCGCCAAGCTGCGCGCCGAGGAGCTGCTCGCCCAGCGCGTCGTCTTCCACGCCTCGGGCGCCGTGCTGCACCTGCGCTCGGGGTACCTCTTCGACCTCGAGGATCACCCCCGCCAGAGCTTCAACGCCCGCTACCTCGTCACCGAGCTCACCCACACGGGCAACCAGGGCGCGTCCACCGCGGAGATCCGCGCGATCACCGGCCTCGAGGGCAGCGACGTCTACCGCGTCGACCTCACGGCCGTCTCGGCCGACGTCCAGTTCCGCCCGCCGCGCCGCACCGCGTGGCCGCGCATCTACGGCTTCGAGAATGGCACCGTCGACGGCGAGGCGGACAGCGAATACGCGCAGATCGACGATCACGGGCGCTACTCGGTGAAGTTCCGCTTCGACGAGAGCGAGCTGCGTGACGGCAAGGCGTCGACCTACGTGCGCATGTCGCAGCCCCACGGCGGCGGCGTCGAAGGCTGGCACTTCCCCCTCCGCAAAGGCACCGAGGTCCTCTTCACGTTCCTCGGCGGCGACCCCGACCGCCCCGTGATCGCGGGCGTCGTGCCCAACGCCCACACGCCGAGCCCGGTCACCCGCGGCAACCACACGACGAACGTCATCCAGACCGGCGGGCGCAACCGCTTCGAGCTCGAGGACAAGGCCGGCTCGGAGTTCATCTCGCTGAAGACGCCCCAC
Organism: uncultured delta proteobacterium; assembly: GCA_903906315.1. GTDB lineage: Bacteria > Myxococcota_A > Polyangia > Polyangiales > Polyangiaceae > CAIVJW01. The sequence continues at coordinate 23,222 of CAIVJW010000273.1, forward strand.
ACCAGCACGATGATCCGCATGGGCGCGCCCAACGACGAGCACAACATGATCATCCGCACCGACGGCCACACGCTGCTCGACGCGGGCGAGGACTGGGACGTCACCGTCGGAGGCCACCTCGACGAGCAGGTGACCGGCGAGGTCACCGAGACCTACCGGCAAACCCGCGAGACGAAGGTCCGGAGCGACGACACGCTCGAGGTGCTCGAGGGCAACCTCATGATCGACGTGAAGACCGGCTTCCGTCGGTCGCTCATCAAGACCCAGGACGTCACCAACGTCGAAGGCTCGCTCTGGTCGGTCGGCGTGCCCGAGGGCCAGATGCTCCAGAGCTGCAAGGGCCCGTGGACGGTGGGAGTCTCGGAGGGCGCGGCCAAGATCACCGCGCACGAGGCCATCGAGATCAAGGCCGAGACGGGCGAGATCAAGATCGAAGCGCCCTTGAGCGACGTGATCATCAAGGCCATCAACATCGAGTCGAAGGCCTCAGGCAAGTGGAAGTGGGAGTTCCTCGGCGACGCCGTCGGGCTCACCGTCGGGGCCACGAGCGAGACGCTCATCGGCGGCAAGAACGAGAACATCATCGGCCTGAAGGCGGAGATGCTCGTCGGCGGCAAGATCGAGATCATGGTCGGCCCGGTGTTCGAGCACAGCGTCCTCGGGATGAAGCACGGCATTCTCGGCATCGAGACCGCTGCGCTCAAGGAGCACAATGCTGCGCTCGAGCTCGACAACAAGCTGACCAAGATCCAGGAGGGCGCCACGCACATCACGATGAACACGCTCAACTTGACGACCGTCGCGCTCTTCATGGTCACCTGAAGCCGCCGATCGCATGAAGACGATCAAGCCGCAGCGCCTCGGCGTACTGACCCGCACGTTCGAGGCGAGCGGGCGCGTGCAGCTCTGCGTGACGGGCCTCGTCGCGATGCCCTTCGACGCGCCGCGCGCGCTGATGCACGAGGCCAGTCTGTGGAAGATGCTCGCCGCCGAGCTCGGCCGGGACACGCCGCCCGACCTCGGCATGCCGAAGCCCCGAGGCGAGCTCCTCGTCACGGGCAGCGCCTACGCGCGCGGCGGGGCGCCGCAGCCGGCGGTGTCGGTGCGCGTCGCGCTCGGGCAAATCGACAAGACGCTGTGGGTCGTCGGCGACCGGCACTGGAACGGTAGCGTCGCGTCGGACCCGATCCCCTTCACCGATCATCCCGTGACGTGGGCCGGGGCGTTCGGCGGCGCGGGCCACGCGGTCAACCCCGCGGGCAAGGGCCTCGCGCCGCTCGCGACCGACGCGGGACCGCAGCACCCGCTGCCGAACGTCGAGGACCCGAAGCACCTCGTCCGGTCGCCGAAGGACCGCCCCGCCCCGGTCGGCTTCGCTCCGTACGGCCTCGACTCCCCGCTCCGACAGGCGAGGTCGGGCACCTACGACGACGCCTGGCTCGAGCAGCAGTTCCCCGGCCTGCCGCTCGATTTCGACTTCGAGTACTACAGCGTCGCACCGCTCGATCAGCGCCTCGACGGCTACTTCCGCGGCGACGAGGCGTTCCGCGTCGAGCACATGCACCCGGACAAGCCGCTCCTCGAGGGGCGCCTGCCCGGGATCGTGGCGCGGGTGTTCGTGCGGACGAAGGGCGAAGACGCGCTCCGCGAGGTGCCGATGCGGCTCGAGACCGTGCAGCTCCTCCCGCGCGCCGAGCGCGCGCTGATCCTGTTCCGCGGGGTGACCGAGGTCGTCGAGGACGACGCCTCCGACGTGGTGCAGCTCGTCGCCGGGTGCGAGGCGATCGGCGCGCCGCGCTCGGTCGCTCACTACCGCGCCGTGCTCGAGGAGCGCCTCGACAAGAAGCGCGGCGCGCTCGCGTCGCTGCGCGACTCGGACCTGATGCCCGAGGGCGAGGCGGGCAAGACGTCGATCGCCGAGCTCGTCGACGAGGACCTCGGCACGCCCTTCGAGGACCTGAAGCGCCAGAACATGCGGCGCAAGGCAGAGGCCGAGCTCGACGCGACGCGGGCGCGCATCCGCGCGGCGGGCCTCGACCCGGACGAGCACCTGCCGGCCGAGCTGCCGCCCGACCCGTCGTACGCGGTCGCGTCGCTCGACGACCTCGAGGACACGGTCCTGCGCGCGCACGAGCAGATCGAGGCCGCCAAGGTGACCGGCGAGGCGAAGCGCAAGGAGGCCGAGGCGGGCGCGCGCAAGCAGATGGCCGACGCCGGCCTCGACTTCGACGCCGCCGTGGAGGCGCAGAAGAAGAAGGGCGGCGGCCCGCCGAAGCTCACGGCCGCGGGCGAGCTCTCGCGGCTGCGCGACCTCGCGACGCTCTCGGAGAACGGCGGCGTCCCGCTACCCACGGTGACCGCAGCGCTGGCCGACCCTCGCCTGCCCGGCAAGCTCCAGGCGGCCGAGGACGCGACGCGCGACGCGTACCGCAGGAACGCGCACCGCATGAACGCGGCGGACGCGTCCGATCGCCCGACGACGGAGCGGGCGCGCGTCGAGCTCCCCGCCGGCGCGGCGGGCGGGGTCAGCTTCGCGCGGCGCGACCTCACGGGGGTGGATCTCTCGGGGCTCGACCTCCGCGGCATCGACCTCCGCGACGCGTTCCTCGAGGCCGCGAGCCTCGCCGGCGCGAACCTCGCCGGCGCGGACCTCGGCAACGCCGTGCTCGCGCGCGCGGATCTCTCGGGCGCCGACCTCACGGGCGCCCGGCTCGCCGGGGCGAACCTCGGCAAGGCCACGCTGCGCGGCGCGAAGCTCGGCGGGGGCGCCGACCTCACGGGCGCCATCCTCGGCGGCGCCGATCTCACCGAGGCGAGCTTCGCCGGCGCGCGCCTCGTCCGCACCGACGTCTCGGAGGCCGTCTTCCGCGACACCGACTTCACCGGCGTAATCGGCGAGAACCTCACCTTCATGGCCTCGGATCTGCGAGGCCTGAAGCTCGCGGGCGCGTCGCTCCGCAAGTGCAATTTCATCGACGTCGACCTCGGCGGCGTGGACCTCGAAGGCGCCGATCTCGAAGGCGCCGCCTTCGTCGGGGTCCGCGCCGATCGCGCGATCTTCCGCCGCGCGAAGCTCGCGAAGCTGCGCGTCGTGAAGGACTCCACCCTCGAAGGCGCCGATTTCACCGGCGCTCACCTCGAACAGGCCAATCTGCGCGGCACGAAGCTCGCGGGCGCGGACTTCAGCGGCGCGGAGCTCGGCGGCGCGGACCTGAGCGAGTGCGATCTGCGGGGCGCGCGCTTCTACCGCGCGACGGGCCGCGAGGTGCGCATGACCAAGGCCGACCTGTCGCAGGCGAGCCTCGTCGGGGCGAACCTGATGTTCGCGCTCCTCGATCGGGCGAAGCTCCACGGCACGAGCTTCCTCGGCGCCAACCTCTTCCGCGCCGACCTCGCGAAGGTCGACGTCGACGGCGCGACGGTGACGACCGAGGCCAACCTGAAGCAGATCCGGTTCGTCAAGGCGCGGAGGGCGAGTGCAAAGGGCTGAGATCGAGGCGCGGGTCCGGGGCGGCGATCACGTCGAGGGCGCGGACCTCGCCGGGGTCGAGCTGTCCGGCGCCGTGCTCGCGGGCGGCATCCTCGAGCGCGTGAGCTTCGCGGGGGCGCGGTTGGCGGGCGCGTCGTTCAAGGAGACGCTGCTCCACGAGTGCGACCTCACGGGCGCCGACCTCACGGGCGCCGACCTGACGCGCGCGACCTTTCACAAGTGCGCCCTCACCGGGGCGTCGCTCCGCGGCGCGCGGATGGTGAAGGCGAAGCTCCTGTCGTCGAGCCTCGCGGGCGCCGACTTCGACGGCGCGCGAATGGCGCTCGCGGTGCTCGAGCACGTCGACCTCACCGGCGCGCGGCTCACGACGGTGAACCTCGACCGCGCCGCGATCCTGTCGGCCAAGCTCGACCGCACGAGCTTCGCGGGCGCGCGCCTCGCGCAGACGACGGTCCTCGACGCGGATTTCACCACGGCCGACCTCACGGGCGCGCGCTTCGAGCTCGCGGTGCTGGTCGGGTCGAAGCTCGCCGGCCGCGACCTCTCGGGCCTCGCGCTCGGCGGCTCGCAGCTCACCGGCTGCGACCTCAAGGGCTGCAACTTCGCCGGCGCCGATCTCGCGCAGGTGGGCTTCAAGGGCGCCGACCTGACGGGGGCGAACCTCGAGGGCGCGCGCCTCGCGACGGCGCTCTTCGTCGAGGCGAAGCTCGTCGGCGCCGTGCTGCGCGACGCGCAGGCCCCGCAGGCGCTCTTCGTCGGGGCCGACCTCTCGGGCGCCGACTGCTCGGGCGCAAACCTGGATCAGGCCATCTTCTCGAAGGCCACCTGCCGCGGCACCCTCTTCCGCGGCGCCGGCCTGACCTACGCCGACTTCAGCCACGCGGACGTGTCCGAGGCCGTGTTCCTCGGCGCGACGCTGTTCCGCGCGCGCTTCCACTCCACCAAGGAGACGGGCACGATCTTCGGCACCCGCGCGCTCGCGCTGGGCGACGACGAGCTGCTCGCCGAGGCGGAGCGATGGCGCCCCTCGCACTGATCCCGCGACCGACACCGACCGACGCACCCGAAGGGACGACGACATGAGCAACCTGGCGCGCAAGATCCACGACGGCGTCGCGACCCGCGCGCGAGGCGCCGACGTCTCCGAGACGACGGCGAGCGTGGTCGCGATCGAGCACGGCGGCAGGGTGGTCGTTCGCACGGCGACCGGCGATCTCGCGGCCGATCGAGCCGTGAGCTGCCTCGTCGCGCCCGAGGTGGGCGACCTCGTGATCGTCGCGAACGCCGGCGCGGCGGGCGCGTTCGTCACGGCGGTGCTGCGGCGCGACACCGGCGCCCCGCCGACGCTCGCTGTGGACGGCGATCTCGTCGTCAAGCTCGCGAGCGGCCGCTTCCGCGTCGCGGCACAGGACGGAGTCGACCTCGTCTCGGCCGGCGACGTCAGCGTCGTGGGCAGGCGCCTCGACGTGAACGCGGCCGAGGGCCACATCGTCGTGCAGCGCCTCGCCTTCCTCGGCGACGCGGTGCGGGCCGAGGTGGATCGCATCAAGGTCCTCGCGCAGAGCCTCGACTCGGTCTTCGACCGCTGGTCGCAGCGGGTCAAGCGCGCCTATCGCACCGTCGAGGAGACCGACCAGCTCAAGGCCGATCGCATCGACTACACGGCCGCGAAGACGATGAGCCTGCACGCCGAGCACGCGCTGCTGACGGCCGAAGAGCTCGTGAAGATGGACGCCGACCAGATCCACCTCGGCTGAGGAGACTGCCATGTTCGCCAACACGCAGATGATGGGCATGGACTTCGCGTTCCCCGACGTGTGCCTCACGCCGACGCCCGCGGGGCCGATCCCCATTCCCTACCCGAACATCGCAATGGGGCCGATGGGCGTGCCCGCGGCCTACAACGTCCTCTTCATGTGCGCCCCGGCGCACAACATGTCGACGTCGGTGCCGCTCTCGAACGGCGACAACGCGGGTATCGCGACCGGCGTCGCCTCGGGCATGGTGATGGGGCCGTCCCGCCCGGTCACGGGCGCGTTCACGGTGCTGATCGGCGGGATGCCGGCGACCCGGCTCACGAGCATGAACATCCAGAACTCCACCAATGCCCCGGGCGCGCGCATCGTGCCGAGCCAGGTGAAGGTCCTGCTGCTCGCTCCGTAGTCTTTCGTCGCGATGGGGCCGCGTCGCAGGACGCCGGATCAGGTCGGCGGGGACGCGAAGAGCTGCTCGATCGCGTCGATGAAGAGGCGTTCGGCCACGTCGGGCGTGATCTCGCCCGGCCACGCGAAGCGCGTGAGCTCGACGGGGCTGCGCTTGAGGACGAGCTCCGCCACGAGCTCGCGGCCGCGCACGGGGTCGACGCGGACGAGGAGCTGAATGAGGTCCTTCGAGCCGCTGCGACCGGCGACGAGGACGTGCACGTCGAGGCGCGGAGGCTCCTCGCTCGCCTCGACGCGGAGGTCGTGACCTGCACGGCGGAGCTCGTCGGCGATGGCGGCGAGCGCGGGGGACAGCACCGCCTCGCGCACCCGAGCGAGCTCGCGCGCGAAGGCCTGGGCCTTCCCGGCCTCGAGCGACGCCTCGCCTGCGCCGAGGTCCGCGCGTCGCCGCGCCCAGCGATCGGTCATCCTGCGGATCCGCAAGCGGCTGACGTCGTCCATCCGCCCGAGATTAGCGCGAGGCGGGGGCGAGCCCGTAGCGCGGCCTTTCGGGTCGTCCGCGCGTGCCCCCCCGGACGTTGCGCGACCACGAGCGCGCTTGCCACCTGAACGGCTGGGCAGTATAGCTCTCGTCCACCCCCTGGCCCCTCCCCGAGGTTCGAGATGAGCGACGACAAGTCCAGCAAGCAGAAGACCGCCGCCCTCGAGCTCGCCATCGCGAGCGTCGAGAAAGAGTTCGGCAAGGGCGCGATCATGCGCCTCAAGGACGGCGAGAGCATCCACGAGGAAATCGCCGCCGTCCAGACCGGCTCGCTGAGCCTCGACATCGCCCTCGGCATCGGCGGCTACCCGCGCGGCCGCATCATCGAGATCTACGGCCCGGAGTCGAGCGGCAAGACGACCCTCACGCTGCACGCCATCGCTTCGGTGCAGCGCGGGGGTGGCACGGCCGCGTTCATCGACGCCGAGCACGCCCTCGACGTCACCTACGCCAAGAAGCTCGGCGTGAAGACGGACGAGCTCCTCATCTCGCAGCCCGACTTCGGCGAGCAGGCGCTCGAGATCGCGGACATGCTGGTCCGGTCGAACGCGGTCGACATCATCGTCATCGACTCGGTCGCGGCGCTCGTCCCGAAGGCCGAGATCGAGGGCGACATGGGCGACAGCCACGTCGGCCTGCAGGCCCGCCTCATGAGCCAGGCCCTACGCAAGCTCACCTCGACGGCGGCCAAGTCGCAGTGCCTGCTCGTCTTCATCAACCAGATCCGCATGAAGATCGGCGTCATGTTCGGCAGCCCGGAGACGACGAGCGGCGGCAACGCGCTCAAGTTCTACGCCTCGGTGCGCCTCGACATCCGCCGCATCGGCGCGATCAAGGAGGCGGCCGTCGGAGGCAAGGACCCGGTCGTCGTCGGCAACCGCACGCGGGTGAAGGTCGTGAAGAACAAGATGGCCCCGCCCTTCCGCGAGGTCGAGTTCGACATCCTCTACGGGCAGGGCATCAGCCACTCGGGCGACGTGCTCGACCTCGCCACCGAGGCGAACATCGTCGAAAAGAGCGGCGCGTGGTTCTCGTTCCAGGGCGAGCGCATCGGCCAGGGCCGAGAGAACGCGCGGACGTACCTCGAACAGCACCCGCCCGTGCTCGAGAAGATCGAGGCCGCGGTGCTGGCGAAGCACGGCATCTCACGCAAGGTCGGCAAGGCGGCCGAGGCGGCGGCGCCGGCGACCGCCCCCGCGGCGAGCGCTCGCCCCGCGGCTCGCGAGGGCGCTGCGCCCACAGCGGCCGCGGCCGCGGCCGAGGCCAAGCGCCCGGCGGTCAAGACGAACTGACCCGCTCCGCGACGCTCGGGGGAGCGCAGCCGCGGCTCGGCGAGGTAAGCTTGGCTTTTCGAGCGCGAGGACGGCGATGCTTCTTTACGTGATGCGACATGGCCCGGCCGAGGATCGGGCGGCGAGCGGGCTCGACGCGGACCGGGCGCTCACCTCGGCGGGGCGCGACGTCGTGAAGCGCGCGGCGAACGAGCTCCGTCGCGCGATCGGCGACGCGCACCTGCCGCGCATCCTCTCGAGCCCGCTGCGTCGAGCCCAGGAGACGGCGACCATCCTGGGCTCGATTGCAGGCACGGAGCGGCTTTCGCCCGAGGTCGAGGACGACCTGGCCGCCGACGAGGAGCTACCGCTCCGCCTGGTGACCGAGCTCGCCGGACGCGGGCGCGACGTCGCGATCGTCGGCCATCAGCCGACGGTCGAGCACCTCGTGCGGCACCTCTCGGGCCGCCACGACGTGCTGCCGAGCGGCTTCCGCACCGCGATGGTGGTCGCCCTCGTGATCGAAGGCGCGCTGCCCGGGGCGCTGCCGACCGCGGAGATCCGCTGGGTCGTCGACCCGCACGCGCTCGGCTGAAGTCGATTTCACGCAACCGGTCGCCCGCTCGGGTCGACATCACAGGCGCGGTCGCGGTCCGTCGCGCCGCCCACGACACCCCCGCTTCGAGCGCGAGCGCCTGGCTCGCGGGAGGATTCCTTTACTCTTCCGACGACTTGGGCCCAAGGCGCGGCGATTTCGCTGCATTGACGAGGTTCCCGAAGCAATTCGGGTGGTTCCGGACGCCTGCTTGACAAGGCGTACCCCCCCTCCTACCCCGATGGGGAGGCTCGGCGGGCTCCGGACGCAGACGTGAGGGAGTGGCGATGGCGGGTCAGCTCGGCTTCCCCTTCGCGCGACCGCCGATCGGACGCGCTTCACGGACCGCAGGGCGCGGCGCGGCCGGGCTTGTCCCGCGCGTGTCGCCGGCCGCCGTGCGCGTGCCGGATCCCCGGCAGATCGAGGTGCCCGTCGCCTTCCCGGCCGGGTCCCCGCAGATCTTCGTGCACGAGGGCGCGCGACAGGCGCTCGAGCGCCGCCTGCAGCAGGCGTCGCCCTGCCCGGTCGTGCTCGCGGTGACGGACAACCGCCGCCAGATGATCTCGTGCTCCAAGCGCGACGGCGTCGTGCGGGCGCGGCTGCACCACATGTTCCTCGATGCTCCGCCGATGGTGCAGGAAGCGCTCGCCGCGTACCTGGTACACCAGGACCGAACGGCGTCACAGCTCGTCGGACAGTACATTCACGACAGTGGTCACCGCATCCGCGCCTACCGGCCCATCGCGACCAAGCTCCGCACCAAGGGCGCGCGCCACGATCTGCTCGGCCTGTTCCGGCGCGTGAACGACGCCTACTTCGGCGGGACGGTCGACGCGCTCATCACGTGGGGCCGCAAGAGCCCGCGCAGGGTCAGCGGCGCGCGGCGGACGATCAAGCTCGGCAGCTACTCGGCGACGGAGCGGCTGATCCGCATCCACCCGGCGCTCGATCGCGCGTGGGTCCCCGGCTACTTCGTGTCGTACGTCATCTACCACGAGATGCTCCACCACGTGATCCCGGCCAGTCAGAGCGTGCCGCGCGTGCTGCATCCGCCCGTCTTCCAGGCGCGCGAGCGCGGGTTTCGGGACTTCGATCGCGCGATGGCCTGGGAGCGCGAGCACGTGGCGAGGCTGCTCCAGGGTTGAGCGCCCGGGGCGCTGCCCGCATCGGCGCCATCGCCCGGGCGGTCGGGCCCGGCGGGAATGGCGTCGCAACGGCCCGAGCGTCGTACGGGCGCTAGCGCGGAGGAATCTCGGCGGCTGGGCGCTGCCAGCGCGAGCGAGGCGGCCACGAAAGGAGGGGCGACGGCGACCGCCGGGTCGCTTCCGGTTGCGCGAGCCTCGGGGCGCGCAGAGGGGCCAAGGCCTCCGGGCCCTCGCGCGACGATCGCAGCGCGATCCCGGCCGATCCACCGGGTTCGCGCCGCGCTCGTGGCCTCGGCGCACGTCGCGACGGACTCCATCCGCCAAGTTCACCGCAGCGGTGCTAAGAGGCTCCGCGTGCAGCCGACCAGCTCCGAAGCGCCCACGCCGCAGCGCGCCCTCGAGGCCCTCGACTGGGCCGTCGAGCGGACCGAAAAGGGGCCGAACGGCGATCCCCCCGCCGCGGGTGTCGCCGACTACCGCGCCGCCGCGGTCGAGTTCCTGCCGGACGTGCGGCGAAGCCTCGACCGCATCGTGATGGCGAGCGACGTCGAAGGCGGCCTCGACGCGCTGCTCCAGGCGGGGGCGCTCACGGCGATGCTGCCCGAGGTCGGGGCCCTGGTGGGCTTCGGGGACGGCGAGTGGCGGCACAAGGACGTTTGGAAGCACACGAAGCAGGTCGTGCGCCAGGCGGTGCCGCGCCTCGAGGTGCGCTGGGCCGCGCTGCTGCACGACATCGGCAAGGTCAAGACGCGCAGCATCTCGCCCGAGGGGGAGGTGCACTTCTTCGGCCACGCGGAGGTCGGCGCGCGCATGTTCGACCGGATCGACCGGCGCGTGCCGCTGTTCACGAAGGACGACTCGCTCAAGAAGACGGTGCGGTTCCTCATCCTGCACCACCTGCGGGCGAGCCAGTACGAGGCGTCGTGGACCGACAGCGCCGTCCGGCGCTTCGCCAAGGAGATGGGCGACTCGCTCGACGACCTGCTCTGCCTCTCGCGCGCCGATATCACGACCAAGCGGCCGGAGAAGAAGAGCCGCGGGCTGCGGCAGATCAGCGATCTGGCAGAGCGCGTGCGGCTGGTCGAGGCGGAGGACGCCGTCGTGCCGCCTCTGCCCGGCGGCGTGGGCGACGCCATCATGGTCGCGTTCGGATTGCCGCCGTCGCGGCGCATCGGCGAGATCAAGCGCGTGCTCGAGGCGGCGGTGGACGCGGGCGACGTGCCGCCGCACCTGACGTCCGAGGACTACGTCGAGTTCGTCCGGCTGAACGCGGCGCGCTTCGGGCTTTAGGCTCGATCACCCGAACGGTGCGCCGAGGCCGGGCCCCGCAATCGGCCCGGCCGGGATAGGCGCCGGCGCGCGGTGGGTCGGGGCGCGCGCTACGCCCGGAGCTTGGCGTCGCAGGTGGCGCAGCGCGGGGGCACGCCGTCCTTGTGATAGACCTCGCCGCAGTAGCCGCAGAGGCGCGCGTCCTTCTCGAACGAGATGAGCTTGCCCGAGGCCTTGCAGTGCAGGCCGGCGACCTGCGGCGGATCGAGGGCGAGAGGGTCGCCGGCGGAGTCGTCGGCCGGGCCCTCGAGGCCGGCGGTGTCGAGGCCCTCGAGGCGGGCCGCGATGCGGGCGCGGGCCTCGGCGAGGGCGCGCGCCGCGGCGTCACGGAGCTCCGGGCGGGAGATGCCGATCGACGTGCCGCTGCCCTGGAACGTGAGCATGTCGGCGGTGAGGTGGACGGCGGTGACCTCGTTCCAGCCGAGGCGCTCGATCTCGCCGCCGTCCTTTTCGACGGCGAGGCCCGCGTCGCCGACGCGGATCGGACGGGCGGCGCGCCCGCCAAAGAGGATAGCGCCCGTCGCGAGCGCGACGCCGCCGGCGAGGAGATAGCCCGCCAGCGCGTGAGGGCCCTTGTCCTCGGCGCGCAGAAACTGGCCGTAGAAGCCGGCGCCGGAGATCACCGCGCCCGCCCAGAGCGCGAGCGCCTTCACGTTCGAGGCGGCGGAGGGCTTGGGCTCGTACCGTCGCTCGACGCGCGCGTCCGATCGCTGCCGGATCGCGAGCTCCTCGCCCGAGCCACCCTTCTTCGGGGCGACAGCGCCCGCCCGCTTGGCCTTCCGCTTGGTCGTCGTCTCTGCCACGGTCGGCTTCGTATCGGATGAACCGCCGAGAAGCAAAGGCGTAGCGCGGGTTCGGGGTATCCTGTCGGCATGACGACGCCGAACGGCGACCGCCGCGGCGCCGCGGAGCGCGTCGCGACCTACGGCGTACCCGTGGCGTCGGTCGTGATCGCGGCGCTCGTGGTGCTCGGGCCCGGGGCGCCGCGCGCTTCGACGGGCGTGCGCGTGGTCGGGCGCAGCGTGCAGGGGTCGACCGTGCTCGCGCTGCGGATGATCTCGGTGCGGCGGCTGTACGGCGTCGACGAGATCGCGAGCGGCGGGCGCGTGCGCGTCGAGGCGAGCGAAGCGGGCGCCGCGCTCGGCGCCTGGGAGGGCGACCTCGGCGACGACGGCATCGGTGAGGCGCTGGTGCGGCTCTCGCGCCCCGCAACGAGCGCGATCGACGTGCGCGTCCTGGCGGGCGGGGTGGCGCGCGCGTGGGGCCCCATCGTGCCGGTCGCGCCCGAGGCGCCGACGCGCGGCGCGCGGGCGGTGGCGGGGCTCGCGTCGGGCGAGATCGCGATCGAGGTGTCGGTGGCGCGCGGGGTGATGACCGCGCCGCAGGCGGACACCGTCGCGATCCGCGCGCTGGGCGGGGCGAAGGACGTCACGGTGCACGTGACCGCGCCGGGGGCCGACCTCGGGACGACGTTCGCGGGCGGCGACGCGCGCCTGCCGGCGGACGGCGTGCTGCGCTTCGCCGCGCGCCCGCTCGCGCACGACCTCGAGCTCACCATCGACGCCTCGAGCGACCTCGGGCGGCGTGGGCGCTGGGAGGGGCACCTGCCCGTGGTGCCGGGGGCGATGTGGCTCGACCCGGCGTCGGCGCCCGGGCGCGTCCGCGTGGTGACGCCGGCGCCCCGCGACCGCGCGTACGTGTCGATCATCGGAGCGGACGGCGACCGCCTGTTCGGAGCGTCGATCCCGCTGTCGCGCGAGGCGGGGGCGACGGCCGCGATCGAGCTGCCGGCGCTGCCGCGCGCGCCGCACCACGCGGTGCTCGCGGGCGATCCGATGGAGCAAGGCACGGGCACGGTGGCCTGGCCGATCGCGGGCGCGGACGAGGGAGCGGTGATCCCGCGGCCGGTCGACGTGCTGATCGACGGGATGCCGGAGGTCGAGGCGCGCGAGGGGCGTCGGGCGGGCGACGCGCGAGGCTCCGCCATGCTGCTGCTCGGCGCCGCCGGGCTCGCCGAGGCGCTGCTCCTCGCCCGCCAGAGCCGACTCTCGAGGCAGCGGCTCGAGCAGCACTTCGCCGCGGCGGCCGAGGCGGCGAAGGCGGACGTCGCGGCGGGAGGCCCGACGATCGACCTGTCGCGGACGACCGAGCGGGGGCTCGGCTTCGCGCTCGCGCTGTACGGGGCGCTGATCGTGCTCGCGTTCGCGATGGTCGCCGCGCTCGCCTCGTTCCGGTGAGGGCGCGCGTGGCCGGGGGCCGAGGGGCGCGATAGGCTACGCGCCGTGCGCCCGATCGTGCTCGCCGGCCTGATCGCCCTCCTCTGCCCCGCGGCGCAGGCGCTGGCGCCGCTCGACGCGCGCGCGGACTTCGACCCGACAGGCCGCGGCCGCAAGCCGAAGCCCGCGACCCCGCCCGCGCCCGCGCGGCCCAGGCCCGCCGGCGCGGCGGATCCCAAGGGCCCCGCGAAGCCGGCGACGCCGGCGACACCGAAGAAGCCCGGCGGCGAGGAGGGCGACGCCCGCGGAGGCGCGAACCTCGAGGCGCGGATCGCCCGCTACACGGGCCTGCTGCTGAGCCAGCCGGCCGAGCCGTTCCTGTTGCAGAAGCTCTCGGATCTGCACCGCGAGCGCGACGGCAACCTGAAGAAGCTCTGCGCCGACTTCGAGCTGCGCGCGGCGGCGCCCGGTCCCGAGGCGTGGGCAGCGCGGGTCGCGCTCGCGGGGCTCTACCGGCAGGACGGGCGGCCCGAGGACGCGATCCGGGCGTACGACGGCGCGATCGCGGAGCGCCCGGCCGAGGCGGGGCCGATCCTCGCGATGGCCCAGCTCCGGAGCGATCGCGGCGACAAGGCGGGCGCGCGCGCGAGCTACGAGCGCGCGCTGCCGCTGCTCAAGGCGCCGGTCGACGTCGAGCGCACGCGCCGCGCCCTCGTCACGATCTGCATCGATCTCAAGGACTTCGAGGCCGCCAAGCAGCAGCACGAGGCGCTCGTGAAGGCGAGCCCAGGCAACCTCTTCGTGAAGGCCGAGCTCGGGCGCGAGCTGATCTCGCGCGGGGAGGCCGAGCGCGCGGAGGCCGAGTTCCGGGAGCTCGTGAAGGCGTCGAGCGGCGACAACCGTGCGCTCGCTCCCGCGCTGCGCGACCTGGGCGCGTGCCTCGCCAAGGAGCACAAGACGGCCGAGGCGCTCACGGTGCTCAAGCGCGCGCTCGCGGTCGCGGGCGGCGCGGCGGGCGTGCGCGCCGAGATCATGATCATCATCACCGACGCCTTCCGCGCCGAGGGGCGGCTGCCGGAGCTCGTCGCGCTGCTCGAGGCCGAGCGCGCGGGCGACTTCCAGCGCCTCGCGACGATGGGCGGGCTCTACGAGGAGACAGGCGAGGTCGACAAGGCCATCGCCACGTACCGAAAGGCGCTCGCGGCCGAGGGCAAGCACGTCGACACGCGGCTGCGGCTCGTGCACCTGTTGCAGACGGCGGGCGATCTCGACGCGGCGATCAAGGAGTACGAGGCGCTCATCCAGGCCGCGCCCGGCAACCCCGACTACGTGTTCGAGCTGTGCGAGACGCTCCTGCAGCGCGGCGATCGGCCGAAGGCGCTGAAGCTGCTCTCGGAGCTCGAGGCGCGGTCGCGCGAGGACGAGGTGCTCGCGGCGGTCGCGGACTTCTACGAGCGCGTCGAGGAGAAGGACAAGGCGCTCAAGGTGCTTCAGCGCCTCGCGGGGTCGGGCGGCGGCGACCCGTCGCACCTCGTGGATCTCGGCGACCGCTACTACCAGGCGGGCGACAAGAAGAAGGCGCTCGAGACCTGGGCGCGCATCCGCGCAGCCGTGCCGAACCGCGCGCGCGCGGCGGCGGCGCTCGGCGAGGTGTACCTCGACCACGACATGCCGGCCGAGGCGATCGCGGCGCTGCGCGAGGCCGCGCAGCTCGAGCCCGCCACCGCGCGCTTCAAGAAGGCGCTCGCGAGCGCGCTCGAGCGCACGGCGACCTCGATCGCGGCGCCGCAGATTCGCTACGCCGAGGCGCGCGCCATCTGGGAGGAGCTGCTCGCGGGCGCCGCGGGAGACAAGCTCCTCGCGCGCGAGGCCCGCGCGCACATCGTGAGCCTCTGGGGGCTCGGGCGCGAGCTCGCGAACCGCGTCGCGCCGCTTGCAGCGCGCTTCGCGATCGCGCCGCCGGACCTCGAGGCGGGGCGCCTGCTCGCGGAGGTGCAGCGCAAGCTCCACCGGCTCCCGGAGGCCGAGGCCACGCTCCGGCGCATCGTGTCCATCGCGCCCGGCGACGAGGAGTCGCTGCTCGCGCTCGAGCGCGTGCTCGTCCAGGAGCAGAACCTCGCCGGCGCGATCGACGTGCTCGCGAAGCTCACGGAGGTCGACCCGAAACGCGCGCGCGAGTTCTACCAGCGCATGGCGCAGAACGCGGCCGAGCTCTACCGCGACGACGACGCCATCAAGTACGCGGCGCGCGCGGTCGAGCTGTCCCCGGAGGACGCGAGCGGGCACGAGAAGCTCGGCGACATGTACCGGCGGCGGCAGGACGTGCCGCACGCGATCGCGGAGTACCGGCAGGCGATCGCGAAGAACGACCGGCTCTTCGCGGTGTACTTCGACCTCGCGGAGCTGCTCCTCTCGACGGGGCAGGTCGAGGAGGCCGACAAGCTCTTCCGCCGCGTGGTGCGCGCGTCGAGCGACGAGGAGCTCGTCGCGCGCGCGGCGCGCATGTCGATGCAGCTGAACCTCGGGCGCGGCGCGCTCGAGACGCTCGAGCGCGAGCTGCTGCCCGTCGCGGTCGGCAACCCGCAGAAGACGGTCTACCGGCGGCTGCTCGTCGAGCTGTACGGGGCGATGACCTTCCCGCTCGTGCAGAAGGTGCGGGCGGCGTCCGCGCGCGGGGGCGGGCCGAAGGAGGCCGCGGCGGCGGCGCGCGCCGAGCTCGCGAGGATCGGGGCGCGAGCGGTGAAGCCGCTCCTCGACGCGCTCGCGGATGACAAGGAGGCGCAGCAGAAGGTCGCGATCGAGGTGCTCGCCTACGTCGAAAACAAGAGCGCCGGGCCCGCGCTCTACAACTTCGCGACCGGGCAGGCGGACAAGTCACTGCGGGCGCGCGCGATGATCGCGTGCGGGGCGCTGCGCGACGCGGCGCTCCTCCCGCGCTTCGAGCAGCTGCTCGCGCCGAAGGACCCGGCCGGCGCGCTCTTGCCGAGCGACACGATCGCGGTCGCCGCGGCGTGGGGCGTCGCGCGGATGGGCGACAAAAAGGCGGAGCCCCTGCTCGTGAAGCTCCTCGCGTCCCCGTCGCCCGAGGTGCGCGCGATCGCCGCGGTCGGGCTCGGGATCACGAAGAACAAGCTGCACCTGCCGGCGCTCGTGACGCTGGCTCGATCGCCGGAGGCCGGATCGACCGCGCGCGCGGCGGCCGTCTACGCGCTCGGCGAGCTCGGGGCCGCGACCGAGGGGCCGCTCTTCGTCGCGATCGCGGACAGCGCGGATCCACTGCTGCGCGAGGCAGCGCTCCTGGCGATGGCGCGCCTCGCGACCCGCGACGAAGGGCCCCGGGCATCGACGCTCGCCAGGCCCGTCGCCGACGCGCTCGCGGCCTCGGTGTTCGCCATCGATCCGGGCCTGCGAGAGGTCGCCGTGCGCGCCGCGACCGCGGCCGTGACGCGGAGCTACGCGCACGCGGGCGCCGTCTTGCCGGTGCCGGACGGGCCGCTCTCGGTCCGCGACTTGCTTCGATCCCTCGGCCCCGACGCGCCGGCCGCAGGCGACCGCGCAGCCGCGCTCATCGCGATCGGCCCCGCCCTCGAGCGCGCGGCCGTCGCCGCCCTCGCGACCTCGCCGGAGCGCGCGAGCGTGGTCGCCGACGCGCTGCTCTCGCGCGGCGACGAGCTCGGGCTCGCGCCGTTCACGAGCGCCGACGCGAAGCTCGACGCGAAGCTCGCGGCGGACGCGCGCGCGGCGATCGAGGCGATCGTCGCGGCGACGGTCCCGGGGTTCGTCGCGCTCGGGCGGCACCCCGCGATCGACGTGCGGCAGCGCGCGGTCGAGCTGTGCGCGCGCCGGCCCGAGGCCGAGGCGCAGGCGGCGGTCGTCGACGCGCTCGGCGACCCGGACGAGACCGTGCGGCGCGCGGCGCTCGCGGCGCTCGGGCGCGTGAAGCACCCGCCGACGATCGCCGCGGTGGCGGCGCTGGTGCGGCAATCGGCGAGCTGGCCGCTGCGCGTCCGCGCCGCCGAAGCGCTCGGCCGGCTCGGCGCAGGCGGCCCGCCGGCGGGCATGATCGAGGCCCTCGCGGAGGCCGCGCGCGGCGATGCGTTCGCGCTGGTGCGCGAGGCCGCGGCACGCGCGATCGCAGCCCTCGATCCCAAGGGCGCAGAGGCCCTCCTGCGCGAGCTGGCCGCGAACGACCCCGAGCCGCGCGTGCGCAGCGTGGCGACGGAGCTGATCCAGGGGCGCTAGCGCCCTCCAGCCCGACGTCCCCGCGTCGCGGCGCCGGCCGCGCGGAGGGTGTTGTACGCGGCGCTTGCTTCGGGCAAGGATGGCCAGCGCGATGAGCCAGGAACGAAGCCCTTGCGCGAAAGGCGCCCCGACCTGCCGGAGGCGCTGTCACGCGCATTCGATCGCGCCTCCGAGCGCGACCGCGCCGCGCGCTACCCGATCGTGGCCGATCTCGACGGCGCGCTCACCCCGTGGGCGCCGCCGCGGTCGCAGCCGATGAGCGACCGCATCGAGCGCACCGACGGCGTGGCGGCGCCCGTCGCCGGGGACCCCCCGCCTCCTTCGCCTACGTACGCGCCCCCGCAGCACCCGGCCGACGGGGCCGCAGCTGACGCGCCTTCGCCGCCCAGCCACCTGTCGCCGGGGCCGTACAGCGCTCCGGCGAGCATGCAGGCCGCCACGGCGTTCGCGATGCGGCGCATTCGGGCGAAGACGGGCGCGTCGGGCCTCGCGACGGCCGGCCGCGCGAGGTCGGCAGGCGCGCCCGCGCAACGCGGCTTGAAGGCCGCGGCGGTCGTGCTGCTCGCCATCGCGATCGTCGGAGGCGGCGTCGGCCTGACCGTGCTGGTGAAGGACGGAGCGAAGCGCTCGCCGGCGACGGCCGCCCCGATCGCGGCGCCGACCGCCGCGGCGATGACCTCCGCGAGCACTGCGCGCGCCGTGGGCGCAGACGCCTCGACGGACGCGCCGGTCGCGAGCGCGTCCCCGACGGCGTCGGCCCGCGCCGCGCCCGCCGCCGCGGCCGCGACGAGCGACCTCGGCGCCGTCGACGCGCGCTGACCCGCGGCGCCCCCCCCACGAAGAACCCGGCAGCCGGGCTCATCCGCCCGGGGCCGATCAGTGGCTCGAGGCCGCCGCCCGGCGCTTGCGGTTCAGCACCTCGGGCGACTCGGCCACGGCCATGCCGACGAGACGCGCGCCCTCGAGGAAGTGCTTGAGGCCGATGCGGATCAGCTCCGCGTTCGCCTCGCCGACGTCGGGATAACCGCGCCCCTCGGCGTCGGGCTGCACCTTGCCCCAGTTCGCGAAGAGCTTGCCCCACTCGCTCGCGAGCGCGGTCTGGATGTGCTGCTGCCCCTTGAACGGGTACCAGAACATGTCGTGGTACGCGACGCTGGCCACGTAGGCCCAGGGCGCGAGCCACGTCTTGAGCGACCACTCGATCGGCTTCTTCAGCGGGCCCCAGTAGATGCGGTGCTGGTTCTTCGAGGCGAACGTCATGTTCTTGAACGGGCCCTCGAAGTTCCAGTTCATGCTCCCGGCCTCGACGTCGCCGACGATCTCGATGTCGCGCACGTCGCCACAGCCGAGGCCGAGGTCGTGCGCGAGGCGGACGAACTTGCAGTCGCGCAGCGGGTCCATGCCCATGAGCTTCGCCGCGACGGCGTCGATGGCGACCTGATCGGACGAGGCGAGCAGCACGTTCTTCACGTGCGGGATCATGCAGCGCGGCCCGGGGCCGTCGCCCGCGAAGGTGCCATCCATCACGGCGAAGATGCCGCGGTGGATCTTCTTCTGGATCATCAGGAGGTCGACGAGCGTCTCGTGGATGACCGGGTGGGTCCAGTGACGGTGCTCGTTCAGCAGGCCGCCGAAGGCGTTCTTCATCGCGCCCGTCGTGGTCGTGAAGATGTGCGTCTTCACGGTCGGCAGGTGGATGATGTTCTCGCCGATGAAGCGCTTCGGGATGCTGAAGCCCTTCGGGTAGACCTCGTTCAGGCAGAGAAACTTCTTGGTGAGGTCGCCGACGGCCTCGCCGACCGGGATCCACGGCTCGCCCTCGTAGAGGTGAACGTTGCGGAGGCCGTGCGCCTGAACGACGTCGATCTGCTTATTTTCCCGCTCGCCGAGGTGCGCGTCGATGACGACGGTGCGGTTGTGGCAGGCGTGGATCAGGTCCTTGTCGTAGCCGTCCGCCTTCATGGCGCGGATGACGCCCTCGAGCTGCCACGGCGTCGTCGACGAGGCCGGGTAGAAGAAGTGCCAGGAGATGTTGACCTTGAGCGCCGTGTCCGCGCTCTTGTCGATGACCTCCTGGTAGCCGGCCAGGTTCATCAGCCGGTGGTAGTCCTCGAGGACGGTGGCGGGGCTCGTGCGGAGGATGGCGACCTTGGAGCGCGACATGCGGGGGACCCTAGCATTTGCCGCGCGGCGTCGAGAAGGAAGGTCGGGGGAGCGAGCGTGCAGAACGCGCAGCGCTTGCGTGCCGGCGCGGGCCGGCGCGGCTCGCGAGCCGGCAGGGAGGCCGGCCGTTTCGCCGGCTGCGCGGGGATTCTCGGGACGCCTCGGGTCTGCTACCACGAGGGCCGTGCGAACCGCGCGCCGCTCCCTCCGCTGCCTCGTCGGGGCCTCCGCGCCCCTGCCGGCCAGCCCGCCGGTCGGCCGGTGCTGAGGCGCGCCTTCGAGTGCGTGGCGGCGGTGATCGCGCTCGGCGCGGGGCTCGGCTGCAGCAACCTCGACCGCTTCACGACGGGCGCGGGTGAGGCGTACTGCGGCGCGGTCATCATCGGCGCGCCGTTCCGCGCGGGGCTGAGCCCGCGCGTGCAGATGCGACTGACGCTCGACGCGGGCGCGATCGACGGACCGTCGGCGCCAGGGACGATCTCGACGTTCGAGGCCGCCGACGTGGGCCAGCCCGAGGAGCGGACCTTCGCGGAGTCGCCGCTCCGCCCCATCCCGGCGCTCGCCCACGACGCGCTCTCGCACCTCGATTTCGGCGATGGGCGGGAGCGCAGCGCGATCTTCGCCGTGTCGCCCGCCGACGAGGCCGCCGAGGCGATGCTCGCCGTGGTCTCGCTGCGCACGGACGACACCGTGGAGGTGCGCATCTTGCGCGCCGGCCTGGCGCCGAGCGCGACCGCGCCGACGCCCGCGACGCGCCGCCAGGTCTTCGGGCTGTTCTCGCTGACGCGGCAGCCCAACCGCTGCGGGTTCTGATCGGGCCATGCGCGTCCTCGGCATCGAGAGCTCCTGCGACGAGACGGCCGCGGCCGTCGTCACGGAGCAGGGCGACGTGCTCTCCGACGTCGTTCGCAGCCAGGTCGAGGCGCACGCGCCCTACGGCGGCGTGGTGCCGGAGATCGCCTCGCGCGACCACGCGCGCGCGATCGTGCCGGTCGTGCGCGAGGCCCTGGAGCGGGCGGGCCTCGCGATCGCCGACGTCGACGGCATCGCCGTCACGGCGCGGCCGGGGCTCGCCGGCGCGCTGCTCGTCGGCCTCCAGGCCGCAAAGGGGATCGCGTGGGGCGCCGACAAGCCGTTCGTCGGGGTCGACCACCTCGTCGGTCACCTGCTCGCGGTGCGGCTGCGCCGGCCGGACGCGCAGGGCGTCGTGCGCGTGCCGGACTACCCGTTCGTGGCGCTGCTCGCGTCGGGCGGACACACCGCGATCTACCGCGTGGACGGGCCGGATCTCACGCAGATCCAGGAGCTCGGCGCGACGCGCGACGACGCCGCGGGCGAGGCGTTCGACAAGGTCGCGAAGCTGCTCGGGCTCGGCTACCCCGGCGGGCCCGCGGTCGACCGGCTCGCGGCCGAGGGCGACGCCTCGCGCGCGCGCGGCGCGCTGCCGAAGCCGATGGCCCGACGCGACTCGCTCGAGTTCAGCTTCTCGGGGCTGAAGAGCGCGCTCGCGCGGAGCGTCGCGGCGCGCGAGACGCCGCCGACGGGCGCCGAGATCGCCGACCTGTGCGCCGCGTTCCAGGGCACCGTCGTGGAGGCGCTCGTTTCGAAGACGGTGCGCGCCGCGCGACAGGAAGGCCTCGATCGGGTCGTCGTCGCGGGCGGCGTGGCGGCCAACCGCGGCCTGCGCGCGCGCATGGCCGAGGAGTGCGCGCGACGCGAGATCGAGCTCTACGTGCCTCCGTTCTCGAGCTGCACCGACAACGCCGCGATGATCGCGTACGCGGGCGCGCTGCGGCTGGCGGCGGGCGAGCGCGACGGCCTCGACCTCGCGCCGTCGACGAAGACGGCGCTCGCTCGCGTCACGCGCAAGGGCGGCGGCCGCCGCTGAGGGGCGAGGGGCAGGCGTCGCTCGTCGGGAGCGAACGACGCCCGCGACCCACGTCAGGAGGCGCCGGTCACCTTGCCCGTCGACGCGGTGGTGGACGACGACGCGAGGGCGGCGTCGACCTTGTCGATGGCGACCTGCACGGCGCCCTTCACCGCGGCGCTCGGGGCGGCCCCTGGATGCGGAGAGCCGGGCCCGTGGACGCGCAGCTTGCCCTTCGGCCTCGCCTTCGCGCGCTTGCCCCGCGCCGCCGACAGGTCCTGCGCCTTCGAGGCGCGGGCGATGTCCTCGCTCAGCTGCGAGAGCTTCGTCGCGTCGTCGCCGTTCGCCTTCGCGGCGGCGTCCTTCAGCCCGGACGCGACCGCTCCCGCGACCTCGCCGAACTTCGCTGGATCCTTCTGGGACAGATCGCCGAGCTTGCTCAGGAGCTCGGCGGGCTGGGAGATGGTCGCCCCGCGCTCGGCGCTGCGGTCCCGCGCGGCCGCCGCTTCCGTTGCGGGTGCGGTCCTCCCGACGCCCATCGAGCCCGCAACGGATTCGAGTCCTACCGAACCAACCTTCATCGTGTGCTCCTCGCTCGCCGTTCCCCCCCCAACTCGACAGTGGACGGGCTGCGAAACCATGGCTTGAGCCGCAATCAGTCCATGGCGCCTTCTGCCCCGCTCCCCGCGGGGGTAAGAGGCCCGCGTGCTGCCCTCGAAGCTCTCCGCGTGCGCCCTCGCGGTCGCCGGCCTCGCCGCCTCCGCTTGCACCCCCGACCACGCGCCCCCGCCGCGGCTGCCCCCGCCGGTCGTGGCGCCTCCCCCTCCGGCTCCCCTGCCGGCCGAGGCGCCGCCTCTTGGGCGGCTGTCGGCGGGAGTGCGACCGCTGCACTACAGCCTGGTCCTCCAGGTCGCACCGGAGGAGGCGCGCTTCTCCGGCACGGTGGAGATCCAGCTCGAGCTGGATCGCCCGCGCGACGTGATCTGGCTGCACGGCCGCGGCCTCCAGGGCAAGCAGGCCGTCGTGCGGACCGCGGACGGCGCGACGGTGCCGGCGCGCTACGAGCAAGTCGATCCGAGCGGCGTCGCGGCGCTTCGACTGGCGCGCCCCGTCGGCCCCGGGCGCGTACACGCGCGCATCGTCTACGACGGGATGTTCGGGACGCACGGCGACGGCCTCTCGCGCGTCGTGCAGGGCGGCAAGGCGTACGCGTTCTCGCAGCACGAGGCGACGTTCGCGCGCGACACGTTCCCGTGCTTCGACGAGCCGACGTTCAAGACGCCGTTTGCGGTGACGCTCTTCGTGCCGCCCGGCAACGAGGCGATCGCGAACTCGCGCGTCCTCGAGCGGTCGATCGCCGGCAACGGCCTCGAGCGCGTCACGTTCGCCGAGACGCCGCCCCTGCCGACGTACCTCGTCGCGATCGGCGTCGGACCGCTCGACGTGATCGAGGCGGCTCCCCTGCCCCCGAACGCCGTCCGCAAGCGGCCGCTCCCGCTGCGCGGGGTGACGGCCAGCGGGCGCGGCGCGGAGATCACGTGGGCCCTCGCGCGCACCGGCGAGATCCTCGACGCACTCGAGCGCTACTTCGGCACCGAGTACCCCTACGACAAGCTCGATCTGGTCGCCGTCCCCGACAAGGAGGGCGCGATGGAGAACCCGGGCGCGGTCACGTTCCGCGAGTGGCTGCTCCTGGTCGACGGCAAGACCGCGTCGTTCGAGCAGAAGCGCGCCTTCGACGCCGTGATGGCGCACGAGCTCGCGCACCAGTGGTTCGGCAACCTCGTGACGATGCCGTGGTGGGACGACCTCTGGCTGAACGAGGCGTTCGCGACCTGGATGGGCCGGTCGATCGTGCGGCAGCTCTACCCCTCGGATCGCGCCGAGATCGTCGAGATCGAGCGCGTGCACGACGCGATGGGGGTCGACTCGCTCACCAGCGCGCGGCAGATCCGCCAGCCGGTCCAGTCGCCCGACGACATCGCCAACGCCTTCGACTCCATCACCTACGTGAAGGGCGGCGGCGTCCTGTCGATGTTCGAGCGGTGGATCGGCCCCGAGGTCTTCCAGCGCGGCCTGCGCGCGTACCTCGACCAGCACAAGCACGGCTCCGCGACGGCCGAGGACCTGCTGATCGCGCTCTCGGCCGCCGCGCAGAAGGACGTCGCCACGCCGTTTCGCACGTTCCTGCAGCAGCCGGGCGTGCCCTTCGTCGAGGCCGCGCCGGCGTGCGAGGGCGGCAAGCCCGCGCTCGCGCTCAAGCAGTCGCGCTACTTCCCCGTCGGATCGACGGGCGACCCCAAGCAGACGTGGCACATCCCGGTCTGCGTTCGGTACCCGGTCGGCAAGGAGGTGAAGGAGGCGTGCACGCTCCTCACGCAGCCGACGGGATCGGTCGCGCTCGAGGGCGGCAGCTGCGACGGCTGGGTGATGCCGAACGCCGACGCCGCGGGCTACTACCGCTGGTCGCTGCCTTCGGCGGACCTGACGAAGCTCGTGAAGGCGGGCTACCCGCGGCTCTCGGAGCGCGAGCGGCTGAGCCTCGGCGACAGCGTGCGCGCGGGGCTCGCGCGCGGCACGACGCCCCCGGCCGAGGCGCTCGGCGCGATGGAGCGGCTGGCGCGCGACCCGAGCCCGTCCGTCGCCTCGGCGCCGCTGGGCCTCCTCCGGCAAGCGCACGACTGGGCAGACGACGCGGCCATGCGCGCGGCGGTCGCGAGCTACGGCGCGAAGCTCTACCGATCGCGCTACGAGGAGCTCGGCTTCGGGCCGAAAGCGGACCGCACGGGGCGGGCGGGGACCGAGGCGCCCGAGCGCGCGCTGCTGCGGCGCGACGTGCTCGGCTGGCTCGCGGCCATCGCGCGCGACAAGCCGGTGCGCCGGGAGGCCGCGAAGCGCGGGCTCGCGTACGTCGGGCACGGCAAGGACGGCGCGATCCACAGCGAGGCGGTCGACGCGAGCCTCGCGGGGATCACGCTCGCCGTCGCCGTGCAGGATGGCGACGCGAAGCTCTTCGCCGAGCTCGAGGCCAAGCTCGCGACCGCATCGGACGAGGTGGTGCGCACGCGCATCCTCGCCGCGCTCGGATCGGTGCGGGACCCGGCGCTCGCGGCGCGGGCGATGGGGCTCGGCCTCGATCCCAAGCTCCAGCACAACGAGGTCACCCTACCCATCGACGTCGCGCTCTCGGACGTCGCGACGCGCGACGGGGCGTTCCGCTGGCTCGTCGCCAACGTCGACCCGATCATGATGCGCCTCGGCCCGGCCGACTCGAGCTACCTGCCCTGGCGCGGCGTCGGCTTCTGCGACCGCGAGCACGCGGCCGAGATCGGCGCCGTGTTCGGACCCCGGCTCGGGCGCATGGAGGGCGGGCCGCGCAACCTCGCGGGCGCCGTGGAGGCCACGATGCTGTGCGCCGCGCGGCGGGAAGCGCAGATGCCGGGGCTGAAGGCGTTCTTCAAGGCCAAGCGGTGACGAGCGCCGCGGGGGCGACGCGGGGGGAGAGGGTGGCGCCTTCGGCGCAAGGGCGGAAGGGCGGAAACCGCGGGGGGCGCGGGGCGCGCGGCGTCGGGCTGGGGCTGGCGCTGATGGGGGCGCTCGCGGGGTGCTTCACGCGGTCGAAGGCGCCGGAGGTGGCGCCGGAGGACGCGCGCGGGGGCAAGGCGCCGAGCGGGTTCGACCGCGCGAGGGCGTGCGGGGCGTGGAGTGACGCGGGCGGGCCCGGGTCGCACCTGTCGTTCCCCGAGCTGCGGCCGGAGGGGTGCTACGTCGCGGTGCGATACGATGGCGGGCGGCCGGCGCCGGACCCGACGCCCGAGGGCTGCGGCTACCCGACGCCGGGCGCGGCGGCTCAGCTCACGCGCGAGGCGGCGCGCTACGAAGCGATCGCGGACGGCCACGCGGACGAGGCCTTGCCGCTCGACCTCGCGTGCGCGCTGACAGAGGAAGTCCGGCGGTCGGCGGCGCGCGTGAACGCCCGGACGCTGCGCGCGTTGAGGGGCCGCATCACGGACGGATCGAAGCGCTGGCCGTACGCGGCGGCGGCGACGTTCGGCTTCGGCCACCGCGTGCAGGGGGCGAGCGCGCTCGTGCCGTGGCGGCCGGGCGACGCCTGCCCCGACCTCGGCAAGGCGGACATGGATCTGGCCTCCATCAACATTGTGCGCGCCCACCGCGCGGCCGAGGCGCTGCACGCGCGCGTCGCGCCGGTGGTGACGCTCAGCGGCGGAGCGGTGCACTCGACCCTCGTCGAGGCCTTCCTGCTGGACTACCTGGTCACGTGCCGCTTCGGCGTGCGCCCCGACCGCGTGCTGCTGGACCCGTGCGCCGACCACACGCACACCAACGTGCGCAACACCGGGGGGCTCGTGATCGCGATCGGCGGGCGGACTGCCTACGTCGTGACCGACGATGAGCTCCAGTCGCGGTATCTGCAGGACCGGACGATCTTCAGCGCCATCGGCGGGAGCATCGACCAGCGATCGCTGCGCGACTTCGGGTATCTGGTCGGCGCGTGGCGGCAGGCGAGCGTGGGAATGGAGGCCGGGTTCTGGTTCACGCCGTACCGGTTCTGGGCCGAGCCGGAGCCGGGGCTCGGCGGCTGGAGCTGCGTGCGATAGGGGCGGCGGACTCGCGCGACGACCAGGCCGGAAGCCCACGATAT
Organism: uncultured delta proteobacterium; assembly: GCA_903906315.1. Classification (GTDB taxonomy): domain Bacteria; phylum Myxococcota_A; class Polyangia; order Polyangiales; family Polyangiaceae; genus CAIVJW01. The sequence goes on from CAIVJW010000273.1 coordinate 48,906, forward strand.
CCGGGGTGGCGGGCAGCTGGCGGAGGGTGGCGGCCGCCAGGGGGCATCGGGCCGAACCGGACCGGATTCACCTGTAGATTCGAGGCCATCGGGGTGCGGCACGGGGCTGGCAAAGGGCGCGGCATGAACCCCGACGACGCTCCGCCCCGGCCCCCCCGCCTCCTCGACCGCGTGCGCGCGGCGCTGCGACTGCGACACTACAGCCCTCGTACCGAGGAGGCGTATTGCAGCTGGATACGGCGCTACGTGATCCATCACGGCAAGCGCCACCCGGAGGAGCTCGGCGCGACCGAGATCCAGGCCTTCCTCGAGCACCTCGTCACGCACAGGCGCGTCAGCGCGTCGACCCAGAATCAGGCGCTGGCGGCGCTGCTGTTCCTCTACGTCCAGGTGCTGGACCGGCCGACGACGCTGTCGGGCGAGCTCACGCGCGGCAGGCGGCCCGAGCGCATCCCGGTCGTGCTGACCCCGAGCGAGGTGGCTGCGGTGCTCGAGCGCCTCGAGGGAGCGCCGCGGCTGATGGCGTCGCTGCTGTACGGGGCGGGGCTGCGGCTGCTCGAGTGCGCGACGTTGCGGGTGAAGGACCTCGACCTCGAGCGGCGTGAGATCCGCGTCCGCGACGGCAAAGGGCGAAAGGACCGGGTGACGCCGCTACCGAGGCGACTGCTGGAACCGCTCACGGCGCACCTGGCGGCGGTGCGGAAGCTCCACGAGGCCGAGCTGGCCAAGGGAGGCGGCGTGGTCGCGCTGCCCGAGGGGCTCGCGCGGAAGTACCCGAACGCGGCCCGCGAGTGGACCTGGCAATGGGTGTTCCCGGCGACGCGACCGTACGTGGACCGCGAGACGGGGGAGGTTCGCAGGCACCACCTGCACGAGACGGTGCTGCAGCGCGCGGTGCGCGAGGCGGCGATCGGCGCGGGACTGTCGAAGCGGGTGAGCTGCCACGTGCTGCGGCACTCGTTCGCGACGCACCTGCTGGAGGGCGGCTACGACATCCGGACGATCCAGGAGCTGCTCGGGCACCGGGACGTGGCGACGACGATGATCTACACGCACGTGCTGAACCGGGGCGCCCAGGGGGTGCGAAGTCCGCTCGATGCGATCGCCATGGACGCGGAAGAGAAGGACCGCGGGCGGGAGCGCGGTGGGAGCGGCGGCGGGAGCGGGCGCCGAGGAGCCTGAGGGGCGCCGTTTGGGCGATCGGCGGACCGGCCGTTCGGGGGATAGGGAGCGGAGCTAGCCCTACCTTCGCAAGCGAAGAGCGATTTCGTTACGCTGCCTCGGCATTTGCGCTGTGCTTCCTTCGCGCTGGCCTACATGCAGCAAGGACCGGCATCCAGCGCGCGAGCTCGAAGATCCGCACGGCCTTCGCTTGA